>JBAWXG010000072.1:0-11695 GCA_037144195.1 Synechococcus sp. ELA057 | reverse complement strand
GGCCGCGAGCTCGATGAAGCGCCGCACCGTTTCCTGCCGCCCCGTGGCGATCACGAAGTCTTCCGGGATGCCGGGCTGCTGCAGCATGCGCCATTGCATCTCCACGTAATCGCGGGCGTGGCCCCAGTCGCGCAGCGAATCGAGGTTGCCCATGTAGAGACAATCCTCCAGACCCTCGTTGATGCGCGCCAGGCCGCGGGTGATCTTCCGGGTTACAAAGGTTTCACCACGGCGCGGTGATTCGTGGTTGAACAGGATGCCATTGCAGGCATACATGCCATAGGCCTCGCGGTAGTTCACCGTGATCCAATAGGCATACAGCTTGGCCACCCCATAGGGGCTGCGCGGATAGAACGGTGTGGTCTCCTTCTGAGGGATCTCCTGCACCAGACCGTAGAGCTCACTGGTGCTGGCCTGGTAGATCCGGGTCTTCGCCGTCAGACCCAGCATGCGCACCGCTTCCAGGATCCGCAGCGTGCCGAGCGCATCGGAGTTGGCCGTGTATTCCGGCGCCTCGAAGCTCACGGCCACATGGCTCTGGGCGCCGAGGTTATAGATCTCATCGGGCTGCACCTGCTCGATGATGCGAATCAGATTGGTGCTGTCGGTCAGATCCCCGTAGTGCAGCACCAGGCGCGGGTCCCTTTCATGCGGGTCTTGGTACAGGTGATCGATGCGGCTGGTGTTGAAGCTGCTGGCCCGCCGCTTGATGCCGTGCACCGTGTAGCCCTTCTCCAGCAGCAGCTCCGCCAGATAACTGCCGTCCTGGCCCGTGATTCCTGTGATCAGCGCAGTTTTGGCCTGGCCCATGCTTCCATCGCAGTCGGACGATGGTAGGTCAGGGCCGGAGGAGCATCTCCATGGAGTCGTCTCGGCTCTGCTCTGATGCTGTGCTGATGCCGATCGGCATCAGCATGTGGTGTACCAACAAAAAAGGCCCCGCGCGGGGCCTCTGGCAAGCAACTGACCTGCAACGGATGTAGTGGTCTTGATGATCTGAAGACCATCACCACGTGATCGGGCTCAATCGCGGCGGCCTCCACCCTGAAGAGCGATGATCAGGCGCAGGATGAAGATGAACAGATTGATATAGGTGAGGTACATCCCCAGAGCGCCGGCCAGATACTGGTCGTCGCTGTAGGTGCGGGGCATCGTGTAGAAGTCGACGAAGGCGGCGCCGACGAACAGCACGGTGCCGAAGCCGGCGATCATCAGCTCGAGGCCGCCCCCGCCGAAGCCTGGCACGAAGATCGAGCCGATCACCTGCACCACCATGGCGATCAGCAGGCCAAGGATGCCGAGGCCGACCACGCCGCTGAGCGCCTGGCCGACGCTGTCGCTCATGCGGCGGCCCATCACCGAAGCCACCACGAAGGTGATGCCGGTTGCCAGCACCGCTGTGCCGATGGCACCGACACCCGCCACGGCCGTGGCGTAACTGACGAGGCCGCTGAGGGTGAAGCCGGTGATCAGGCTGTAGGTGGCCAGCAGAGGCAGTGCTGTGCTGTTGTTCCCCTTGAGGGCCACGTTCTGGGCCACGAAGAAGAGGATGAAGTTGCCGATCAGGGCCACCCAGAACAGGGGCATGAACATCGGCGACTTGGCCGCGAGCATGGTCATGCCCGCGAAGACTCCGGCCGCGGTGAGCACCATGCCGCCGCCCACGTAGGGCAGCGCCTTGTTGACGACGTTGGGGCCGACGAGGGCACCGCGCTGGGCCTCCTGGATCGCCTGCTGGAAATTGCTGCTGGCCGGCATGGCACAGAAAACGGAACTCGCTCCATCCTGCCAGCGATTCAAGAAGGGTGGAGGCCGCCGCGGTGTGGATCCCCCTATCGCGCTGGCCCCTGGGAACGGGCGTCCGGCGGCTCTGCCCCCGGGGGCCAGAGCCGCACCTCCAGCAGCGCCACCAGGGTGCCGATGCAGCTCTCCAGGAAGCGCAGCAGGGCATTGAGCACAGGGCTCAGCTTGGGATCGAGGCTGGCCGTGACCATCACCACGATTACCGTGATCGCCGCCAGCCGGCCATGACTGGGCACGTTCAGCGCTGTGCAGATCCACACCGTGATCGCGATCGTCACGGCCATGCCCAGCGGATGAAACGGCACCAGGCTGAGAACCAGGGCGCTGGTGGCGGCGCCGATCGCTGAACCCAGCACCCGCAGCGAGGCCGACGAAAGCGTGTCCCTGCGGGAGGCCTGGGTCACCACGATCGCCGAGATCGCCGACCAGAGGCCACCGATCTTTGGCAGATAGCCGGGGAACAGGCTGGTGAACCAGAAGCCCAGCAGGTAGGCCACCAGGGCCGAGATACCGATCTGAACCGGAATGCGCAGACCTTCGGCTCGTTTCACCGGCACTTCAGGCACAACGGCTATCGAATCACGCTCTGCGGGGGACCGCCAGCGGCAGGCCGGCGCGGGGCCAGAGATCCGGCATCGCGACGCCCATAGGCCTGAACCAGGCGCTGCACCAGCGGGTGGCGCACCACATCGGCCTCCCCGAAGCGGCAGACCGCCACACCCTCCACGCCGCCGAGCACCTGTTCAGCTTCCACCAGGCCGCTCAGCTGTCCCGGCGGCAGATCGATCTGGGTGACATCGCCGGTCACCACCATGCGGGAGTTCTCCCCCAGGCGGGTGAGCACCATGCGCATCTGGGCGCAGCTGGTGTTCTGCGCCTCATCGAGGATCACAAAGGCATCCGCCAGGGTGCGGCCGCGCATGTAGGCCAGTGGCGCCACCTCGATCACGCCCTTCTCCTGCAGCGCCTCACAGCGCTCGCGCCCCAGCAGGGTGTGCAGAGCGTCATACAGAGGGCGGAGGTAGGGATCGACCTTCTGCTGCAGATCCCCTGGCAGGAAGCCCAGGCGCTCGCCGGCCTCCACCGCCGGTCGGGTGAGCACCAGTCTCTCGACGCGCCGCTGCTGCAGCTGGCGCACGGCCTGAACTGTGGCCAGAAACGTCTTGCCGGTGCCCGCTGGGCCGATCGCCAGGGTCAGGTCATGGCGCTCCATCGCCTCGACGAAGCGCTTCTGCGTCAGGGTCCGGGGGCGCAGCACACGGCCGCCGCGGGTGGTGGCCAGCTCCTGCAGGCTGAGATCGCGGTAGGCCTGGCCCTGCTGTTGATCCAGGGCATGCAGCGCAGCCTGCAGATCCACGGTCTGGATGGCTTCACCGCCTTGCCAGCGCGGCCTGAGCAGCTCCAGCAGGTGCAGCAGGCGTTGCCGCTGGCGGTCGCGGCCTTCGATCTGAAGGGACAGACCCCGCAGGACCAGCCGGGTGCCTGTGAGCGCCTCAAGCTGATGAAGGATCTGAGAGTCCTGGCCGCAGAGGGCGATGGCCGCCTCTGTGCTGGGCAGCGGCAGCGATGTTGCCGCCGCATCCGCTGCAGGCTGCTGATCCTGTGGGGATGGTGGTGTGGTCAGACCTGTGCTCAGGCCTCGACGGGGGCTTCGGCTTCGGGCTCGGCTGCAGCCTCGCTGGCGGCGGCAGCGGCTGCTGCGGCCTCAGCGGCAGCTTTTTCAGCGGCAGCGGCCTTCTCAGCGGCGGCAGCGGCGGCGGCCTCCTTGGCGGCGGCATCACGGGCGGCGGCCTGTTTGGCCTTGCCCACGGTTTCGGCCGGGCGGATGGTCTTCTCGATCAGGCCGCCCTTCTCGAGCAGAGCGCGGACGCTGTCGGTGGGCTGGGCACCCTGGCTCAGCCGGGTGCGGATGGCCTCGGTGTCGAGCCGGGTCTCCTTGGTGCGGGGGTTGTAGAAGCCGAGCTCCTGCAGGGGGCTGCCGTCACGGCGGGAGGTGCTGTTGGTCGCCACGAGGCGGAAGCTCGCTTCCCGCTTCTTCCCGAACCGCTTCAGCCGCAGCTTGATCATGGAGGCCTGACTCTCTGGTCGTGGACAAACGAGGACTGTAGCTCTTTGCCTGCAGGAGTCCTTCATCATCCGGAGCGGATCTCCGAGGATCCGGCACCGCTGGATCAGAGATCTGCAAAGCCCTTGCGGGGCTTCTTCGCCTTGGGTGAGCGGGGCACACCGCCGCCCCGTCCCCCGGGGGCTCCCATCGGGGCACCCATGCCCGGCATTCCCCCTCCCATGCCGGGCATGCCCATCCCGGGCATGCCCATCCCAGGCATGCCGCCGCGGCTCATCTGCTGCATGAAGCCCCGCATCTTCTGGAAGTCCGCCAGCACCTTGTCAACGTCCGCAGGACTGTGACCGCTGCCTGCCGCGATACGGCGGCGGCGGTTGGGTTGGGAGGCCAGCAGTTCGGGGCGCTGGCGCTCGGCCTCGGTCATCGAGCCGATCATCGCTTCGATCTTCTTGAGCTGTTGCTCGCCCTGCTTGAGCATGCCGTCGTCGATCTTGTTCATGCCCGGGATCATTTTCATCAGCCCCCCCAGGGAGCCCATGCGCTTGATCAGGCGCATCTGTTTGAGGAAATCGGAGAAGTCGAAGCTGGCTTCCTGCAGCTTGCGCTGCATCTGCTCCACATCAGCCAGCTCCACCTCCTTCTGGGCTTTCTCCACCAGGGTGAGCACGTCGCCCATGCCGAGGATGCGGCTGGCCATCCGCTCGGGATGGAAGGGCTGCAGCGCCTCCACTTTTTCGCCTGTGCCCACGAACTTGATCGGGGCCCCGCTCACCTTGCGGATGGAGAGGGCCGCCCCGCCGCGGGAGTCGCCATCCAGTTTGGTGAGCACGGCACCGGTGATTCCCACCTGCTCGTGGAAGGCGCGCGTGAGCTCCGCTGCCTCCTGGCCGATCATGGCGTCGACCACCAGCAGCACCTCATCGGGCTTCACCGCTTCGCGGATCCGCACCATCTCCTGCATCATCTCCTGATCGATCTGGAGACGCCCGGCGGTGTCCACCAGGACGATGTCGCAGCCCAGCTCCCGTCCCCTGGCGACTCCGGCAGCGGCGATCGCCTCGGGCTTTTCCCCGGCACCGAGGCTGAACACCTCCACCCCGATCTGGCTGCCGAGCGTCTGCAGCTGATCGATGGCTGCCGGCCGGTAGACGTCCGCCGCCACCAGCAGCGCCTTGCGGCCTTTCTCCTTGAGATGCAGGCCGAGCTTGGCGGTGGCGGTGGTCTTGCCGGCGCCCTGCAGGCCGGCCATCAGCACCACGGCAGGCTCACCATCCCTGGCGGCGTCCGCCAGCGGGGCGTTGGCGCCGCCCATGGTTTCCACGAGCTGTTCGTGAACCACCTGGACGAACTTCTGGTCGGGGCTGATGCCGCGCACCACCTCGGCCCCGACAGCCTTGCGCCGCACCTCTTCAATGAAGTCGCGCACCACCGGCAGGCTCACATCGGCCTCCAGCAGGGCGCGACGCACCTGTTTCAGAGCACCCTCGACGTTGGTCTCGGAGATGGCTGCCTGCCCCCTCAGGCTCTTGACGGCGTCTTCAAACCGTTGGGAAAGCTCGTCGAACATCGGGGCTTGCGATCGGGGCTCAGTGAGGCAGGGCCGGCCTGGATGGCTCGGCAGCATGCTGGCAACGGGCCCAGTCTGCGCGGTGGGCCGTCATCAGCGGGATCTGCGACGTCGAGCCGGGCAGCGGGGCCGAGACGAGACGCTCAGTTGAGGCTGCGGCTGGCCACCAGGCGCCAGCGCCCCCCATCCCGCCCGAAGACATAGGCATTGCGCAGCTGGGTGGGTGCCGTGCGCCGGATCACCTTGCCGCTGGAATCCACGGTCTCATCGCTGTAACGCAGGGTGGCCTGCAGGGCGATTCGGCTGGAGCTCTGTTCCGCCACCGTCAGATCCTCGATCTGCACGTGCAGGGTCTGGTGCTGGCCGCTGGCGGCATCGCTGCTGCGCTCCTGCCTGAGCCGGGCGATCGGGGCCTCGCGGGCGATCTGATCGAGCTGGGCGGGTATCTCACCGCCGGCGAGTACAGCGGTCTTGGTGCTGAGCCAGCCTTGGAGCAGTTGACGCCATTGGTCGCTGCTGGGGTTGGGGGCACTCAGGGGGCTGAGGCTGGCCGGTTCGCTGGTGGCGGGAGGCGTCGAGGCTGGAGCCGCAGCGGTCGGCCGGGGTGTTGTCTTGGCCGGGGCGGGCTCAGGGGCGGTAGGTTGCACCGGCAGGGCCACCACCCGGGGGGAGCCGGCGCTGCTCTGGCGCTGCCGCAGGGCCCAGCTGCCCGCGGCGATCAGCACCAGCAGGGCAAGGGCTGCCGAGATCCAGACCGTCGCCTTGGAACGATCAGGCAGGGGAATCGAGCCGAGCTTTTCGCGGAGTCGAACAGGGCTGAGACCGCTCAGATCCGGCAGTGCCCAACTCAGGGGGGCGTCATCCAGCGCCTCCTCCGGCTCTGCGGCGGGATGATCGCTGCCCGTGAACGCCTGGAGAGACTCAGCCGGGCTGAAGCGGGAGGCGTCTTCCCAGGAATCGGCTGATCCGGGCAGTGGAGCATCGGCGCCCGATGGCTCGAAGTTGCGCCCCCGTCGGCGGTCTTCCCGCTCCACCCAGCTGACCACGTCGCGGTCGCTGAAGTAAGCCTCCAGGTCGGCATCGGCGTCGAGGTCGCGGTAGCCCGGCAGCACATCGCGGCTCAGCCAGTCGCGGCAGTAGGCGCACAGCTGGCCGAGGGAATCACCGCTCTGCTTGCCCGCCCAGGCCTTCAGCTCCTGGCTGGCTCCGCCTGCAAAGGTCGCCAGGGCGGTGTCCACATCGCCCAGCAGCAGGTGCAGGTTGGCCAGCAACGGTTCGATGCCGCTGCGACCGCTGGCGGTGAGCCGTTCGCGGGCGGCGGCGATCCGCTCCGGCTTGCGTTGGGCGAACCCCGACGCCGTCAGTGCGGTCGTGGCCAGAAAATCGGAGGCGGCCGAACCGGCATCTCCCCAGCGGCTGAACAGATCGACCTGCTCCTGCACTGTCAGGAAGCCACGGATCTGCTTGAAGAAGGCCTGAAACTCCTCGCCGTCAAAGCCTGGATCGCCGTCTCCCTCCAGA
The DNA here is from genome assembly GCA_037144195.1 of Synechococcus sp. ELA057. Classification (GTDB taxonomy): domain Bacteria; phylum Cyanobacteriota; class Cyanobacteriia; order PCC-6307; family Cyanobiaceae; genus Cyanobium. Next base: position 4,739 of record JBAWXG010000072.1, on the reverse strand, counting down.
CCACCGCGCCGCTGCACCAGCTGTTCGAGCAGTGCCAGACCTTCAGAGCGTTTGTCGCTGACCGTCAGCTCACGACTCAGAAGGTCGAGCACGAGATAGGGGGTCAGCCGGTCGAGATCCTGCAGCAGCCGCTGGCGCCATTCCGGAACCTGCCCCATCCGCTGCAGCAGCTGCAGGCCCTGCTGCAGCAGGCGCGCTGCAGTCTCGAAATGGCGGCGGCTGCAGGCATCCTCAGCCGCCTTCTGGCAGGCCAGGGCGGCGAGCAGACAGAGATCGGCCTCCCGGGTGCTGCCCAGGGCCGGAGCCTGAGGTGGTTGCAGGCTGCGGCAGACCAGCTCAAAGGCGTCCTGGGCCTGGCCGGCCTCCAGCAGCAGCAGCAGCCCGGCCACCTCATGGGAGCTGGTGATCTCGAGAGCAGGAACGGAGGATTCACCTTCCGCCACGGCCGTCAGTTCGCTCTCGTAGGCCGCTCGGCGCGATGGATCGCTGAGCAGATCGGCGCTGTCCTGCAGCAGGCGGGCGCGGACCTGCAGGGTTTCGGTGGTGAATCCCTGGTCCGGGACCCGGTCGAGCCTCTGGGCGAGCGTGCGCAGCACCGTCTGAGTGTCGACTGCCGGGCCGATCCCCAGAAGACGGAAATGATCGATCGGAAGCTCCAACCGCAGCGGTCCCACTGGGGCGTGACTGTAGGCAGAGGCAGCGGTTTTGACCGTATCCGGTAAAGGGACCCCGTACAGTCGGCTGCAAGAACGCCATGGTCCCCTGACAGATGACCCAGGACCTGACCTCGCCTTCGGCACCCGCCGCTGCTCCGGAGGCGCCAGTCTCTGCTTCATCCGCTCTGGGAGGAGCGCTTCAGCCGGATGCTGCGGTGCCTGCGGAAGCCGGAAGCCATGCCCTGCGGCACCAGAGCCTTTATCCGGGTGAGACCGCCCCGGTCAGCCGCGAGGAAGGGCTCACCCTCTATAGAGACATGGTCCTGGGTCGGCGCTTCGAAGACAAGTGCGCCGAGATGTACTACCGCGGCAAGATGTTCGGTTTCGTGCATCTCTACAACGGTCAGGAGGCCGTCAGCACGGGGGTGATCAAGGCGATGCGGGCCCAGCACGACTGGTTCTGCAGCACCTACCGCGACCACGTGCACGCCCTCAGCTGTGGCGTGCCCGCCCGTGAGGTGATGAGTGAACTGTTCGGCAAGGAGACGGGCTGCAGCAAGGGCCGAGGCGGTTCCATGCACCTGTTTTCCCGGGAGCACCATCTTCTGGGCGGCTATGCCTTCATCGGTGAGGGCATTCCGGTGGCGCTGGGAGCGGCGTTCACCAGCCGCTACAAGCGCGATGCCCTCGGCCAGAGCGACAGCGACGCGGTGACTGCCGCTTTCTTCGGCGACGGCACCTGCAACATCGGTCAGTTCTACGAGTGCCTGAACATGGCCTCGCTCTGGAAGCTGCCGATCCTGTTCGTGGTCGAGAACAACCGCTGGGCGATCGGCATGGATCACAACCGTGCCACCAGCGATCCAGAGATCTGGCGCAAAGCCGCGGCCTTCGGCATGGCAGGCGAGGAGGTGGATGGCATGGATGTGCTGGCCGTCCGTGCTGCCACCCAGCGGGCCCTGCAGCGGGCTCGGGCCGGTGAAGGGCCGACCCTGCTGGAATGCCTCACCTATCGCTTCCGCGGCCACTCCCTCGCCGATCCCGACGAGTTGCGTGCCGCCGCCGAGAAGGAGTTCTGGGCTCGTCGCGATCCGATCAAACGCTTCGCCGCCCATCTCCAGGAGACCGGGCTGGCTAGTGAGGCCGATCTGCGCAGCATTGATGAGGAGATCGATGCTGCCGTGGCCGACTGCGTCGAGTTTGCCCTCTCGGCACCCGAACCCGATGGCAGCGAACTGACCCGCTACATCTGGGCTGAAGACTGACCCGCGGCGAGCGCAGGCCCAGCGGCCGGATCAGGCGATCCGGCGCGTGAGGTTCCTGAGCTTGCGCAGGGCCTTGAGCTCCACCTGACGCACCCGTTCCCTCGACACATCGAGCAGCCGTCCGATCTCGGCGAGCGTGTGGCGCTCCTGGCCATCGAGTCCGAAGCGCAGCCCCAGCACCTCACGCTCCTGATCGGTCAGGTGTCCCAGCCAGCGCCCCAGCTGCTCCTGGTGGATGCCCCGCTCAACCTGATCGAGCGGCTCCTCACTGGAACTGTCGGCGATCAGATCGCCCAGGAAGCTGCGGCCTTCATCGGCATTGATCGGAGCATCGAGGCTGGAGGTGGTCAGCGCCTGGCGCAGCAGTGAATCGAGTTCGTGGATGGGCATGCCGATGGCCTCGGCGATCTCCTGGCGGCTGGGCATGGCTCCGAGCTTGTGGGCCAGCTCCAGGCTCACCTTGCGCACCGTGGCCAGGCGCTCGCTGAGGTGAACCGGCAGGCGGATGGTGCGCGACTGGCAGGCGATGGCGCGGGTCATGCTCTGGCGGATCCACCAGAAGGCATAGGTGGAAAACTTGTAGCCGCGGGTGGGATCGAATTTTTCAACGGCCCGCTCGAGCCCGAGGGAACCCTCCTGGATCAGATCGAGCAGCTCCAGCCCTTTGCCCTGGTACTTCTTGGCCACACTTACCACCAGGCGCAGGTTGGCCTTCATCATTCGCTCCTTGGAGCGACGGCCGATCTTGATGATCTTTCGCTCCTGAATCGTGTATTCAGGACGACTTTCTTCCACCAGCCGCATCATTGCCTGCACCTGATTGCCGAGTTCGATTTCTTCGGCTGGGGTGAGCAGAGGCTCGCGCCCGATCGATGAGAGATACCAGGTCATGGAGTCGCTGCTCCTCCGAATGGATGAGCCACTCGGCTTGACGGAGGAGGCGGTCATGCGCTGGAAAAGATTTGGCAGCAACTGTCTCGTGCGAACGCCCGAAATCGGGGTATCTTCAGCAACCTTTCAGCATGTGCTTGCAAAAGCACACAGGAGAAGCCAATTATTTCGTCAGGATTCGAACATGTTAAGCGCCCGTTATGGTCGCAGAATTTCTTAACCCTTGCTTTCTTGTTTGTGGCTCGCCGGCCATGCGGCCAATGCTGACGCCACCGCCATCGGGGTGACGCCCCCGGCTCCATGGCTCTTGAGGGCCGCAAGCCCAGCCTGAGCATGTTGCAGGGCCGCGGTCGCCAGCACCCCGGCATCGCACGTTGTGGGTTCGGGCTTGTCGGCACCTGCCGCGGCGGTCATGGCGCCAAGGCCGGCTGCGAACCCCGCCAGCACATCTCCCAGCCCGGCCCGTGCGGCTTCGGGAGCGGCTTCAAGGATCTGCCAGGTGCGTCCATCTGGCGCGGCCACGATGCTCCGGGCTCCCTTGAGCAGGATCACGGCCCCGCTGCGCTGGGATGCGAGAATGGCCGCCTCCAGCGGCTCTTTGTTCTCCAGGTCGGGAAACAGCCTGTGGAATTCCCCCTGGTGGGGCGTGATCCAGGTCGCCCCCCGGCGCCCCTGGAGCCATTCGGTGGCGTTGGTGCGCAGCGCCAGCCAGTTCAGACCATCGGCATCGAGCAGAAGCAGACCGGAGAAGCGTTGCAGTCCCTGCCAGATCGGGGCATCCCCCTCGGTATGGCCCTCGCTGCTTCCTGCAGCAGCCGGATCGGGCAGCCCCAGCCCTGGCCCCACGAGCACCGCGTCGAGGCGCTCCAGGGCTGCCATGGGCAGTGCAGCCAGATCCAGTTCCTCGGACGTGCCGCATCCCAGCACTGCATCGATCACCACGTGGGGATGCTGCATCCACAGCTGGTCGGCCAGTTCCAGTGGAACTGCCGCCCGCAGGCTGCCGCATCCGGAGGCGCTGGCCCCAGCGAGCGCCAGGGATGCCGCCCCCCTGAAGCGGCGGCTGCCGGCCAGCAGCAGCAGGCGGCCGCGCCCGTATTTGGCGGCGGCCGGATCGAGCTCTGGCAGCGGTGCGAAGGCAAGATCCTTGCCTCGGAGCCCGAGCGGCGTGGAGGCACTCAGGGAATCCGTCAGCACGGCAGGCAGAGCCAGATCGATGCGATCGAGTCGCCCGACGCGGCGCAGGGCCTGATCCTGCACGAAGCCCCGTTTGATCAGGCCGATGCTCCAGGTCAGGCTGGCGGTGGCACCCCCGCTCCCCAGCAGCCGGCCGCTGTCCGCGCAGAGCCCCGTAGGGCCATCCACCGCCACCAGCGCACCAGGGCGGCGGCGCTGACGCTCCTCCAGCAGTTGCACCAGCAGATCGCTCGGCGGCCTGTTCTGGCCGATGCCGAACAGGGCATCCACCCACATGCACGGATCCCCTGGATCGGGAGGGGCTTCGAGGCAGGGAACGCCGAGCCAGCGCACGTGGCGCAGGTGCTCCTGGGTCAGTGGCCGGTGCCGCTCGAAGGGGCTCCACAGCCGCACCGCGACCCCGGCCAGGTGCAGCTCCCTGGCGATCACCAGACCATCCCCACCGTTGTGGCCGGGGCCCGCCAGCACCAGCACGCCGCGGCTGCGATCCAGCCCGGCCAGCAGCCGCTGCGCCATCGCCAGGGCGGCTTTCTCCATCAGGGCTGCCACCGGAAGCCCGCTGGCAAAGAGCTGTTCCTCCAGCTGCGCCATGTCTGCCGCCGTCACCAGCAGGTGATCGGCATCGGCGGCGGGCCAGCCGCTGCGGCAGGGGGGGCTGAGCGGGTGCACCGGTGACGGCTGACTCGGTTTCATGATGGGAAGGAAGCCGCCGGGCCGCCGCCCACCCTGT
>JBAWXG010000071.1:0-11796 GCA_037144195.1 Synechococcus sp. ELA057 | reverse complement strand
GATCGCATCTTCGTGGCCGGTCACCGCGGCATGGCCGGCGGTGCCATCTGCCGCGCGCTGCAACGGAAGGGTTATGGAAACCTGCTGACAGCCAGCCGCGCCGAGCTGGATCTGAGCGACATGCAGGCCACCGAAGCCTGGTTCCAGCAGCAGAAACCGGATGTGGTGGTCTTGGCCGCAGCCAAGGTGGGCGGGATCCTCGCCAATGCCACCTACCCGGCTGATTTTCTGCTTGAGAACCTCAAGATTCAGAATCATGTGATCGAGAACGCCTGGCGTCAGGGGTGCCGGCGATTGCTGTTTCTCGGCAGCAGCTGCATCTATCCGAAATTCGCCGAACAGCCAATCCGTGAGGAATCCCTGCTCACCGGAGTACTCGAGCCCACCAACATCTGGTACGCCATCGCCAAGATCACCGGCATCAAGTTGTGCATGGCCCTGCGCCAGCAGCACGGCTTCGATGCCATCAGCCTGATGCCCACCAATCTCTATGGGCCGGGCGACAACTACCACCCGGAAAACAGCCATGTGCTGCCGGCCCTGATCCGCCGCTTCCACGAAGCGGCTCTTGCCAATGCCGCGAGTGTCACCTGCTGGGGCAGCGGCACACCCTTGCGGGAGTTTCTGCATGTGGATGATCTCGGTGAAGCCTGCGTGTTCGCCCTGGAGCGCTGGCAACCGGGCCCTGAGGAGCCGCAGTTCCTGAATGTGGGCACGGGAATCGATCTCACGATCCGTGCGCTCGCCGAAGCGGTGGCTGCCGCCACGGGGTTCCGCGGCGAGATCCTCTGGGACAGCAGCAAACCGGATGGCACCCCGCGCAAACAGCTCGATGTGAGCCGGCTGGCCGCCCTGGGCTGGCGGGCCCGCATCCCCCTGGAGCAGGGCCTGGCCCAGACGGTTTCCGATTACATCTCCCGCCGCGAAGGCGGCGGGGAGGTGCGGCTGTGAGGGTTCTGGTCACCGGCGGCGCCGGCTACATCGGCAGCCACACCGTGCGCGCGCTCACCCGCGCCGGCCATCAGCCCCTGGTGCTCGACAACCTTGTCTACGGTCATGCCGCGATCGTGCGGGACGTGCTGGCTGTGCCCCTGGTGGTGGGCCAGGTGGGCGACCGCGCCCTGCTCGATCAGCTGCTCGATGGCAGCCATCCCGCCCTGAAGGGCACCGCCTTCGAGGCCCGGCCCATCGAAGCCGTGCTCCACTTCGCCGCCTATGCCTACGTCGGGGAGTCGGTGAGCGATCCCGCCCTCTACTACCGCAACAACCTCGGAGACACCCTCACCCTGCTGGAGGCCCTCGTCCAGGCCAAGCGCGACCAGCCCACAGGCGACAGGGCCCCCATCCCGATCGTGTTCTCCTCCACCTGCGCCACCTATGGGGTGCCGGTGCAGGTGCCGATCACCGAGGACCATCCCCAGGCGCCGATCAATCCCTACGGCCGCAGCAAGTGGATGGTGGAGCAGCTGCTGGCGGATTTCGCCCGGGCCTACGGCCTGCCCAGCGTGATCTTCCGCTACTTCAATGCGGCCGGGGCCGACCCCGCAGGCGATCTGGGCGAAAACCATGAGCCCGAAACCCATCTGATCCCGCTGGTGCTCGATGCGATGAGCGGCCGCAGGCCCTACCTGCAGATCTTCGGGGACGATTACCCCACGCCCGATGGCACCTGCATCCGCGATTACATCCACGTCAGCGATCTGGCCGATGCCCATGTGCTCGGCCTCGAACGGCTGCTACGGCTCAAGGAACGCCAGGAGGACAAGCGGGGGCCGCTGATCTACAACCTCGGCAATGGCACCGGCTATTCCGTGCAGGAGGTGATCGAGACCGCCAAGGCCACCACCGGCCGCGGCCTGCTGGCTCATGTGGCCCCGCGGCGCCAGGGCGATCCGCCCCAGCTGGTGGCCGGGGCCTCTCTGGCCCACAGCGAACTGGGCTGGAGGCCCCGCTACCCCGATCTGGCCACGATCATTGCCCACGCCTGGGCCTGGCACCAGGGAGCCCTGGGCGCCGGCAAGCCCTAGACAGCGGATCCTTGCCGCTCCGAGGACCCGGCTTCTGGCGCCGCCGCATCGGCTGGCTGCTGCTGGCCCAGCTGCTCTGGATCCCGCTGCTGCTGGCAGGTCCCTGGCGTGGCCACCCGGATTCCGGGCCACCTGAAGGCGAAGCCTTGCCACCAGCCCCATCCAGCTTCGGGCGCCGCAGTCGACCGCCCAGCCTGGGGGAGCTGCTGGCACCGGGCGCCCCGGGGGGAGGGCAGCCAGGACTCCAGGGCGGCCAGGGCTCCGCGGATGGCCCTTCCGGCGCCGTGGTCCTGCTCAACAGGCCCAGGACGGCGCCGGAATCCAGCGTTACCCCTCAGAACAACCAAGCCAAGGGAGCTCCAGCAGCCGCGGGTCACGCCGAAGGCAGGCCGGCTGCCGCGTCAGCCCAGCCACGAGCGTCCCAGCTGCTCGGTGGGAGCCTGGGTCTGGAGGAGCTGCGAGGCGCTGCAAGCCCCCAGCTCAGTCCTGGCGCTTCAGGCGCAGGAGCAGGCAGCGGCAAGAGCGCCCAACCCTGAGCTCCCAGGGGCCATCAGGCCTCGGGCACGGCCTCGATAGCCGCGACGATGGCCTCTCGCTGCTGGGGGTCGTAACCCCAGCGATCCAGAAAGGCCACATCCTCCCCCTGGCCATCGCGGGCAGCGGCCAGCAAGGTCTCGAGCCGCGTCTTGACGGCAGCGGGTTCGAGCAGGCGGAGCAGCTCACAGCAGCGCCCGCTGACCCGCTCCGAGGCCGCCTGCTGGTCGTTGTCTCCCGCACGGCCGTGATGCAGGGCCATGGCCGTGCTCATCGCCAGATTGCGGGCGGTGAGATCCACCACCGGCTCGCCCGCCAGACGCAGCTGCAGCACCAGAGGCTCCGGCAGCCGGTCCATCAGCGGGCAGTCCCCCACAAGACTGACGACAAAGAAACCCCGGGCGCCATCCCGACTGGCCACCAGTTCGGCCACCCGATCGGCCAGCACCTCATCACTGAGCTCGCCGTTCTCCCACAGACCCAGCCACTGCGCCGCGATCTCCATCGCCTGCGGAAAGGTGGGTTCGCGCAGGGTCTCGCTCATGGACTGGGCCACCGGCATCACGGCAACGAGCCTATGGAACATCGCAGCTGAGCTGGAGGATCAGACGGCGACCAGGCGATTGCGCCCTTCCTCTTTGGCGCGGTACAGCGCGCCGTCTGCGCGGGCCAGCAGCTGCATCGCCTCGCCATCGCTTGAGCGCTGATCCGGAATGGTGCTGGCCACGCCGAGGCTGATCGTCACCACACCGTGGGGATGGGGAAGCGCCCGGGCTTCCACGGCCCTGCGCAGCTGTTCCGAGCAGTGCACGGCCCCGTTCACATCCGTGGCGGTGAGCAGGAGAACGAACTCCTCCCCTCCGTAGCGGAACACCCGATCCTCCGGGCGATGCAAGCCGGTCTGCAGCAGGGCCGCCACCTGCCTGAGGCAGTCGTCACCCGCGGGGTGGCCGAGGCTGTCGTTGTACTGCTTGAAATGGTCGACATCGACCATCACCAGGGCGATCGGTTCCTGACGGCGACGGCTGTGGGCCCAGGCCTGCGCCAGGGCCTGTTCAAAGCTGCGGCGATTGCCCACGCCCGTGAGGGCATCCTGCGCAGCCAGCTGTGACAGTTCCTGGTTGGCAGCGGCCAGCTCCTGGGTGCGGGCTTGCACCTCCAGTTCAAGATCCCGGTTCCGCTGCTCCAGCGAGCGCTGCTCCCGCCGCCGGAAGCTGATCTCACGGCTCACCAGCAGCAGGCCCAGCAGCAGCAGCAGCCCCATGAACAGGGCCACACCCAGATGCAGCGCCCGCAGTTCCTGGCCCACCAACGCCTGGATGGCTGATCCGTCCACCTTGTAGACGGCGATGGCATTGAGTCTGGGCAGCCGCGCCACCAGCAGATGGTCTGCACCGAGCTCCAGGCTGAACACCTCTGCCTGGCCGGGGGGTGGCGCAAGCACGCGGCGATGGCTCGCAGGCAGACGGGCACCCTCCCGGGCCGTGGACGCCCCCTGAACCAGCAGATGCCCGTCGGCGGACACCACGTAAAGCGCTCTGGCGGTGACACGATCCGTCTGCTGATCCAGCCGGATCAGCCAGCGCAACAGATCGCGCAGCAGCAGATCGTGGCCGACGGAGCCCGCCCACTGGCCGGCCTGGCGGAAGGGAGCAACCACGCTGATCAGCCATTCACGGGCCGCCGGGTCATAGGTGGGTGGGGTCCAGCGCGGAGTGCCGGCAGGATTGAGCGCCGGTGCAGTCAGTTGGACCCAGTCTGTGGATCGGTAATCGAGATCCGCAGGCGCATCGCGGATGAACGTCGGCTTGGCGGGCCAGAAGATCAGCTCGCCGCCGCTGAGCGGCAGAACCCAGGTGTTCTCGAGGATGTCGCTGGAAACTCCTAGCCCGAACAGGCTGACGGTGGTTTGAGCCTGGGCGAAGAAGGCGCGCGAGGCTTCCGTGCGCGCTGCCGATGCGGGAAGCCAGAGTCCGGCCGACTGACCTGGCTGGAAGGTCTCGACCCGGCTGCGCCAGGCCCCATCGGCATCACGGCGCACGAGCTGATCGAAGCGTGCGGCAGCCTGCCGGGCCTGCGGGCCGGTGGTGTTGATGTCCGACATCAGGGCCGCCAGCCGCACCACACTCCGCTCGGATTCGCTGAGGGCCTCGTTGAACTGCGCTACATCAGCCTGCACCTGCAGCTGCTCAGCACTCAGGGCCTGCTGCATCAGCTGCTCACTGAGGTGGCGCTGCAGCTGCCAGGAGGACACAGCCCCCATGGTCAGAACCGCCCCCCCCAGCAGCAGGGCCTGGACCGGCAGGGCGGGCAGCCTGTTCAGGCGGCTCAGGATTCGCAAGGGCTGACGCTGCCTGGCGATGACGGATGCGCGAATTCTGGCCGCAGCGCAACGGGCTGCCACGCTGAAGAGCATGAGTCCCACACCTCCGCACGAGCCGGATGCCGGCGCCGGCCAGCTGCTGCCGATCCCCGACCCCGCCGAGTCGGCACGGCTGCTGGCGGCCACCGCCGCGGAAGCCGCGGCAGCAGCATCGGGCCCGGGCTTCCGCTCGGGCTTTGTCGCCCTGATCGGCCGGCCCAACGTGGGCAAGAGCACCCTGCTCAACCAACTGGTGGGCGAGAAGGTGGCGATCACCTCACCGGTGGCCCAGACCACCCGCAACCGCCTGCGGGCGATCCTCACCACGCCGGCGGCCCAGCTGGTGCTGCTGGACACCCCCGGCATTCACAAACCCCACCATCTGCTGGGCGAACGGTTGGTGAAAACGGCCCGCAGCACCATCGGCGATGTGGATGTGGTGCTGCTGCTGGTGGATGGCAGCCAGCCGGCCGGGCGCGGCGATGGCTACATCGTGGAGCTGCTGCGCCACTGCAAGGCGCCGGTGCAGGTGGCGCTCAACAAGCACGACCTGGTGGATCCAACCCAGGCCGAAGCCCTGCTGGCCAGCTACCGCGAGCTGCTGGAGGGCCGCGGCGACTTCGCCACGCCGACGCCAGCCGGTCAGCAGCCGCAGGCACCTCTGAACTGGCCGCTGCACCCGGTGAGTGCCCTCACCGGCGCCGGCACCGACGCCCTCGTGGCGGCCCTCAGCGCCGCCCTGCCGCCGGGGCCGCACCTCTATCCAGCCGATGCGGTGAGCGACCAGCCCGAGCAGCTGCTGATGGCCGAGCTGATCCGTGAACAGGTGCTCAGTCACACCCGCGAGGAGGTTCCCCATTCGGTGGCCGTGAGCATCGACCGAGTGGTGGACGACGGACCGCGCACGGCAGTGCTGGCCACGGTGCTGGTGGAGCGCTCCAGCCAGAAGGGGATCCTGATCGGCAAGGGCGGCAGCATGCTGCGCACGATCGGCCAGGGCGCCCGGCTTCAGATGCAGAAGCTGATCGATGGGCCGGTGTATCTGGAGCTGTTCGTGAAGGTGGTCCCGGGCTGGCGCAGCCATCCGGGCCGGCTGGCGGAGCTGGGCTACCGGGGGGACTGAGCCCCTGGTTGCGCGGCTGCAGGGGCGGCAGGGAGCCTGAGAGAATCGGGCGATGACCGATCACGCCGCCGAAACGGCCTTCCCCCCAGCCACCCTTGAGGCCTTTCTGCGCTTCTGCGCCGGCGAATGGATGAGCCTGCGCAGCCGCTTCGAGCTCGGCGAGGCCGCCGCCCTGGCCACCCCGGATGACGAAGGCGACGAATGGCACAGCAGCGAGCGCGGTGATCTGCTGGTGCAGTTCCTGGAACCCGGAACCACAGGCGATCCCGGCGGCCTGAGCGTGGGGCCCAAGGGTGAACCCCCACGCCAGCTGCTCTTCACCGGCGATGGCCGATTCAGCTCCGGTGAGGCCCATGGCCAGTGGCAGCTCTGGCCCGACGGCAGCCTCGAGCTCACCCTCAGAACCGGCTCCAGGGAGCTGCGTGAACGCATCTGGTTCACCAAACCCAATCTGCGCCTGCGCGCCACCCTGGAGAGCAGCGGTGATGGCAGCCCCAGCCGCGCCAGCTTCAGCTCCGAGATCCGGCGTGTGAGCCGGCCGCCAGAACCCGCAGGCTGATCCGATGCGCCTCGATGTGGTGAGCCTGGCCCCCGAGGCCTTCACCCCGTTGCTGACGCTGGGGGTGATCGGCCGCGCCTTCGCTGCGGGGATCGCCGCGCTTCACCTCCACAACCCGCGGGATCACGCCACCGATCGCTACCGCAAGGTTGACGATGAGCCCTATGGGGGCGGCGCCGGCATGGTGCTCAAGCCGGAACCGGTCTATGCGGCCTTCGAAGCGATCCCTGCGCTGCCCCGGCGGCGGGTGCTGTTGATGAGCCCCCAGGGCCAGCCCCTCCGGCAGGCCGACCTGCGCCGCTGGGCCGGGGCTTACGAGCAGCTGGTGCTGATCTGCGGTCATTACGAAGGCTTCGATGAACGCATCCGGCCCCTTGCCGATGAGGAGATCTCCATCGGCGATTTCGTGCTCACCGGCGGCGAGCTGCCTGCCATGACGATCATCAACGGCGTGGTGCGGCTGCTGCCCGGCACCGTGGGCACCCAGGCCTGCCTGGACGAGGAGAGCCACAGCGATCTGCTGCTGGAGCATCCCCACTACACACGCCCGGCAGAGTTCCGCGGCATGGCCGTACCGGAGGTGCTGCGCAGCGGTGACCACGGCGCCATCAGCCGCTGGCGTGCCGAGATGCAGCAGCAACGAACCCTGGAGCGGCGGCCGGATCTGCTCGAAAAGTGGCTGCAGCGGGGGCAGCAGGGCGGCGCAGACTTGGACGTCACACCCCTCCAGAGCGCGGCCGCCTCCATGACCCTCCGCATCGGCAACGGCTATGACATCCACCGTTTGGTGCCGGGCCGGCCGCTGATTCTCGGCGGGCAGCTCCTGCAGCATCCGGACGGCCTGGGGCTCGATGGCCACAGCGATGCCGATGTGCTGGTCCACGCGATCATGGACGCCCTGCTGGGCGCCCTCGCCCTGGGGGACATCGGCAAATACTTCCCGCCCGACGATCCGCGCTGGAAGGGTGCCGACAGCCTGGTGCTGTTGGAGCAGGTGGTGACCCTGGTGCGCGAGCGGGGCTGGCGCGTGCAGAACATCGATGCCGTGGTGGTGGCGGAGCGGCCCAAGCTCAGGCCCCACATCACGGCCATGCGTGAGGCCATCGCCGCCCGGATGGACCTGGATCCAGATCAGGTGGGGGTGAAGGCCACCACCAACGAGCAGCTGGGGGCGGAGGGACGTGAGGAGGGCATCTCCTGCCAGGCGGTGGCGCTGCTGCAGAAGGACTGAAACGCCCGCCGCGGCGTCAGCAGACCGTTGCCTAGGGTCGGCAGATCCGCCTCCCACCGAGCATGGAGACCAGCGGCCAGCGCCAGCCACTGGATGCGCCACAGATCCCGTTCATCGACGGGGAGCTGAGCAGCCGTGTCGACGCCGATGGCCTGCTCGAGGTCTCGGTGATCGAACATCTGCGGGTGAAGGTGCCGGCCGCCGCCCGTCAGGCCTGGCTTGAAGCCGAACGGCTGAGCTGGGAGCCCTGGCTGGCCCGCCAGCAGGGTTTTCTCGGCCGTCAGCTTCACTGGGACCAGGAGCGCGAGGAGGGGCAGCTGCTGATCCGCTGGGCCTCCCGGCAGCAATGGCATGCCATTCCCCGCGCCGAGATCGAAGCGGTCCAGGAGCAATTCGAGCGGATCGCCCACGCCAGCCTGGTGCGGGAGGGTCTGCTGGCACCCATCCAGCCGCTGGATGGCAATCCCTTCCCCCTGGTGTTCGCCGGCGAGCTTCCCAGCCAGCCATGACAGCCTCCGCGACCGGGCCGCTCGATCACGGCGCCATCCTCGATCTGGGCCGGCGGCAGCGGCTGGGGATGGTGGAGGCCGTCTGGGGAGAGCACAAGAGTCCCGGGCAGATCGTGGCCATCGCCGAGGCGCTGATCGCCGCCGCTGAAACCGTGTTGGTCACCCGGGTCGATGCAGCCAAGGCCGCCGCGGTGCAATCGCGGCTGCCTGAGGGAGCCCTCATCCACGACCCGCAGGCCCGCTGCCTGCACACACCCCTGATCGAGGCTGATCCCGATCGCGGCGGGGTGGCGGTGCTGGCTGGTGGCAGCAGCGACCTGACGGTGGCCAGTGAGGCCAGGCTGGCCCTGCGCTGCCATCGGATCGCCAGCGATCTGCTGCTGGATGTGGGCGTGGCCGGCTTGCACCGGCTGCTCGAGCGCCTCGATCAACTGCAGGGGAGCCGGGTGCTGATCGCCTGCGCCGGCATGGAGGGTGCCCTGCCGACCGTGCTGGCGGGTCTGCTGCCCCAGCCTGTGATCGCGGTGCCGGTCTCGGTGGGCTACGGGGTGAGCGCCGGCGGCGTGGCCGCCCTGCACGGCATGCTCGCCAGCTGCGCCCCAGGCCTGACCGTGGTGAACATCGACAACGGCTACGGAGCCGCGATGGCGGCCTTGCGCATTCTCAACCTGCCCGTGGGCAAGTCCTGAACCGAGGGCATCAGCGCCGGCGCCGTGGGATCAGCTGTGGGGTTGCTGAGCCGGCGGCTCGCTGGCGGCAGGAGGACAGGGCTGTTCCAGCAGCTGATGCAACCAGAGCTCCAGAGAGCGTGGAAGGATGCCGAGCCGATGCCGCTCCATCGCCTCCACCAGCACCGGCGTGTTCACCCACTGGATCGGATGGGAGGGCACCGGGGGCGGGCGACTGGCGGCAGTGTGGCCAGGCCGCACCGCGACGGCAAGGGGACTTCAGAGATGCTGCAGATCCGGGTAGGCCGTGATCAACTCCTCGCTGCTGAGCACTTCTCCGGCACCTTCCGGCTGCCAGATCACCTCAAGGGCGATGAGGTCATCGGCTCCCACGGCCCCCAACCGCTGCAGGCTGTCGCGCAGGGCATCGGCACTGGCGGCTCCGGGGAGATTGAGACGGTTGCGGGAGGCCACCAGCAGGGTGATGGCGATGTAATCACTGCTGGCATCACTGGGTCCGGAAGCCGATACCGCCCCATCACTGAGGCGTCGTCCACCGACATTGCTGGTGATCTCGCGGCGCAACTTGCCGCGCTCCTGCATCGACAGGCGGTTGAAGGTGGATTCCGCGGAGACGAAGGGGACCTGCCCCACATCGGCGCTGGCGTAGACCCAGAGATCGGGCTGCCGCAGCAGCGACAGGGTGGTCTCCTGAAGCACCTGCTGCAGGCCGCTGCTGCTGGAGGTGTCAGCAGAACCGGCCAGCCGCCTGAGGTCCTCCTGCACCGCCCGGGCACCGGCCAGCAGACCGATCTGCACCTGAGCGATCGACACGGGACCATCGACCGGGGCGTCGTAGCGGCGATCCCCGCCGGCCGGCAGGGCCGTGCTGCCGCCGCCACCACGGAAGGCATTCACCAGGATGCCCACCACAGCCATGAGCAGCAGGAAGCCAAACAGCCCGCCGCCAAAACCGAAGATCGGCACGATGAAGGGGAAACCGAAGCCACCGCCATAGCCGCCTCTGTACCCACCGCCGTACCCACCGCCATAGCCACCCCCGTAGCTGCCTCCATAGCTGCGAGGCATCGAGGGGGAGGAGCGGAAGCTGCCGCCACCGATGCGCCCGCCGCTGGCGGCGGAGGCCGGCTGGCCGCCCAGCAGCAGCAGCGAGACCATCACCAGGGGGAGCAGCAGGCGGCTGAGGCTGCGGCGCAGCAGCGGTGAAATTGGGGAAGCCAAGCCGGAATCCAGTGCTGCAGCCGAATCTAGGAACCCCCTCCCACGATGGTGACCACCTCCAGCACGTCGGCTTCCCCCACCGCCTGTCCCGGCCAGCGGTCCCGCGCCAGGATCTCACCGTTGAACTCCACCACCACCAGCTCGGGCCTGTAGCCGAGGCAGGTCAGCACCGCTGGCAGCATCAGCCCCGCAGGGCACGTGCGCTTCTCTCCGTTGACACGGAGGCTGATCGAGCCGGGCGGGCTGTCCGTCCCGATCGGATGGGCATCCGCCGACGGCTCGTTCACGGGCTGGATCGCTCGCAGGTGCTGTCCATTGTCAGGCTTCGCAAGTGCGGCCAACGACAGGATCCTCTTCGCCAAGGGCTGTCCGCAGCAGGCGGGCAGCCGCCCCAGGGTCGGGCGCATCGGTGATCGCGCGCACCACGGCGACCCGGGTGGCACCGGCTTCGAGCACGGGGGCCAGCGTGGCCGCCTCGATACCGCCGATCGCGTACCAGGGGATTGGTGCCTCGGCGGCGGCCTGCCGCACATAGTCGAGGCCCACCGGCTGGCGACCGGGCTTGGTGGGGGTGGCATTGACCGGACCCACTCCCACGTAGTCGCAGCCATCACGGACGGCCTGCTGCAGCTGCTCGATGCCATGGGTGCTGCGGCCGATCAGCCGATCTGGGCCCAGCAGCCGGCGGGCCAGGGCGGGGGGCAGGTCGTCCTGGCCCAGATGCACCCCATCGGCATCCACAGCCAGAGCCAGATCGATGCGGTCGTTGACGATGAACAGCGCTCCATGGCGAGCGCAGAGCTGCCGCAACGACCGTGCCTCGGCCCATCGGCCGCGGTCATCACCCTCCTTGGCCCGGTACTGCACCAGGCGAACCCCCGCCTCCAGCGCTGCTGCCACCACCCGTTCCAGTTCCGGCAGCGGCCTGGTGATCAGATAGAGCCTGCACTGCTGCAGCAGCCTGCGGCGCTCCTGCCCCCCGCCGCAGGCCCGCAGCAGGTCCAGCTCGAGGTCGTAGAGGCCATAGCGGATGGCCGCCGACTCCTGCGCCAGCGCCCCGTCCTCGAGGCGGCCGAATTCCTCCAGCACCCGCAGGGCTTCAGCCACCCGGGCGGCATTGGCCGCCAGCACCGCCGCCGGGTGCTGACGCTCAGCCTGAGCCGGATGGCTCATCCCGGCGCCGACATCGGCTGCGGTGTGTCGCTCCTGCTTGTAGCGGCTGTGATGCAGACGTCCCAGGCGCTGGCGCATGTCCTTGCAGCGCTGGACCAGATCGTCGCGATCGAGGGCAAAGCGGCTCCAGTCCTCCAGAACCCGCAGGCCCTCCCGGGCCCGGTCGAGATTGGCATCCAGCAGCCGCCGGATCGCGGCGCGGTCGTGGGCCTCTTGCGGAGCTGCGTCCACGGCTGCCTCTTGATCGACAGGGGAGGAGGAAACCATCGGTTCGGTGGACAAGCGAGAGCCAGGGACAGGTCGGATCCGCAGGGCCGCAGACGGCCCTGGGCCCTGAACCCGTTGATCACACGATGCCAAAGCGACTG
>JBAWXG010000070.1:0-12229 GCA_037144195.1 Synechococcus sp. ELA057 | reverse complement strand
AGCACAGCCACTCTCCTGAGCACAGCCATCCTCATGAGCACGAGCATTCTCATGAGCACAGCCATTCTCAGGCGCAGGCTCACGGGCATCACGCTGTCTACCCCCATGCCGACCATCCTCTGGGGCCTCGCACGCTGCGCGGCGGCTGATCCCGGACTGCGCCGGTGCATCGGCGTCCCTGAACAGAGCGCGCTGTTGCTGTCAGCGGCTGCGATCCGCCGCTGAACGATGCCCTGGGGCGCTAATCAGTGACATCGACAGCCTGTTTTTCCCCATCGTCTGAAGGTTTTCCACCGATTTTCTGCTGGTTTTCCACAATTCCCGCCATTGGGTGTGCTCGCGGAAAGGATTCCGGGCCAAGGCCTCCGCTGCCCGGGTCGACGCTCTGACGACGGGGAGATGACAAAAAAAGAGGCGAGGGGGCCAACCCTCGCCTGTTGTTCTCCCTTGCCCGACCCTTGAGAAAAGGTCGCCCGCTGATTGTGCGCGAGGCCCTCAACGCGCACTGTGGTGATTGACACAGCGGGCTTGCTTGGGTGAGCGGATGCCGACAATGCGGGCTCAATCGCCCGCTTGTCCGCGGCTGGCCGCCTCACAGGCGCGCCAGGTGATGGCCATCTCGGTGAGCGTCGGGCTCTGCCAGCCGGCGCTCGGCCAGCAGGATCCGTCCGTCACCAGCACATTGGTGGCCTGCCAGCAGCGGTTCCAGCGATCCACCACCCCCATCTCCGGCGTGGCTCCCATGCGGGCGCCACCCAGTTCATGGATGTAGTAACCGGGTGCGGGAGGCTCGGGGCGAACGGCCAGGCTTCGGGTCAGCAGCGGTTCGATCAACGGCAGGCGGAACAGATCCTCGAGCGGACGGATCGTTCCACCTCCCGCTCGGACCACCTGCTCCATGCGCTCATGCATGTGGGAGACCATGGCGTGCTCGTTGGCACCCCAGCGGCAGCTGATGTGGGCGGCGGGAATCCCCCAGGAATCGCAGAGTTGCGGGTCCAGCTGCACCCGGTTCCGGGCATCGGGCAGCACCTCCCCATGGGCGATCAGAAAACCCACCGCAGCATCCGGATCGCGGCGCAGCAGCCGGGGCGGGGTGAAGCGTTGCATCGCCGTCCAGATGCCATAGCCGCGGCGGAAGGGAAGGCTCTCGTCCCCGTCGAGATTGACCGTGTTGGGCAGAAAGCAGCTGCCCGCGCCGGAGAGTTCCACGGCCTCGGAAGGCTCAGGAATGCCGGGGATGGCAAAGAAGCGGCTGGTGGAGATGTGATCCATGAGGAATCGGCCCAGGCAGCCGGATGGATCCATCAGACCCTGTGCCTGGTTCTCCTCACTGGAGTGGAGCAGGATCCGCAGGGTCTCGATCGTCGAGGCGCAGAGCACCACCAGCGGCGCGGCGATCCGCTCCCTGGCTCCCGTGCGCCCATCCACGAGCACCACCGCCTCGGCCCGTCGGCGGTTGGGATCGCACTCGAGATGGCTCACCACCGCTTCGGCACGGATCTGAACCCTGCCGCTCGCCAGCGCCCGGGCCAGGGTCACGCCCTGGGCGGCCGAGGCAGGCCAGGGATTCTCCGCTGTCGGGCGGTGCAGGGCAAAGCCGCGGGAGTGGATCAGGGGCAGCCCCAGCTCCCGCTCCACGCTCCGGCGCAGGTGGTCCTCCCCGGGGGTGAAGGGCAGCGGTGGCCGGTAGTCACCGTCGGGCAGCTGGGGCAGCCCATCCGCCTGGCCATGGACCCCCAGCAGCTTCTCCAGCCGGCTGTAGTAGGGGGCCAGATCAGCGCTGCCGATCGGCCAGGACGGACTGAGTCCATCCCGCTCGCCGGCGCGGAACTCCGCTTCCGACAGCCGCAGGGTGATGCCGCCCCAGGTGAGGCTCTTGCCGCCCACCTGCCGCCCTCTCGACCAGAGAAAGGGTGCGTCGTCGGGCGTGCTGTAAGGGTTGCGCCGTTCGTCGACGAACAGGGCGGGATTGTTCTTCCAGTAGCCGGGATGGTTCGCCTGCAGCCGCTGGCTGCCGCTGCTGATGTTGGCGATGCGCTGCAGGCTGTGCAGGGGTTCGCGGCTGCGCAGCTGCTGGGGGCTGATCTCGGGGCCGGCATCCAGAACCAGCACCCGCAGGCCCGCCTCGGCCAGCACCATCGCTGCGACGCCACCGGTGGCCCCGGCACCGACCACCACGGCATCAACGGGCGCATGGCTGCTGGGCTGGGGCACAAAAAAACCCGGCAATGCCGGGAGGGAGAAATGGTGGCGGGGGCGAGATTTGAACTCGCGACCTTCGGGTTATGAGCCCGACGAGCTACCAGGCTGCTCTACCCCGCGTCATGTGTCGAAGCATACCAGAGGCCCGACGCCATCAGGGATTCTGCAGGATTCAAACGACATCTCCGACCCTGAACCAACCGCAGGCGAGGGCGTGTCAGTCGAAGCGCAACTCGCCATGAACCGCGAGCCTGAGGTGGGGTGCCGGCAGCAGAAAGCGCTGAGTCAGCTCCTCCAGGGCCAGGGGCGTGAGCCACTCCAGCTGCTGCAGCAGATGCAGCGCCACGGCGTGCTTGGCGCGGGCGGAGCCATCCTCGACCTTGATGGCAATGCCAAGACCTTCCCCGCTCCTGCTGAGGCATTGGATTCCCTCCGCTCCGCCCTTGCTGAGGATCTGACCATGGCTGCGGGCCATCAGTTCGGTGTCGAAGCGGCCACTGCCGGCCACCAGGTCAGGGTGCGCCACCATCGCCCGGCTGAGGCGTTCCAGGTCGGGGACGCCGCCGGCGCCCAGATGGGCGTACAACAGGGCCATCTGGGAGAGCTGCAGCTGCAGTGTGGGGGCGCCGCAATCGTCGCGGGCGCTCACCAGTTCGGCGGCAGGCAGGCCCAGCCACTCCGCCACCCGTTTGCGCACCTCCTGCTGCAGGGGGTGGCTGGGCTGGAGATAGGTGTCCAGCGGCCAGTGCATCTGGCGGCAGACGGTGAGGAAGGCGGCGTGCTTCCCGGAACAGTTGTGCTCCAACGGGCTGCTGCCACCCACCGGGACGGGACACTGGAGCCGCTCAGGCTCGAGTTCCGCACCCCAGAGCAGGCGGAAGGCCTCTCGGGCGTGGGCTGCCGTGCCCGCATGGGAGGCACAGGCGATGGCCAGGCCCCGCTCGCCGCAGCCGCAGCGGTCGGCGGCGCCGCTGCTGACGAAGATGGTGGCCTGAAAGGGCTTGAGGGCTGAACGCACGAAGCTCAGCTGCTGGGGATCGCCGGCCCGCATCAGCACCCGCCCGCGCGGATCACAGACCACCGCATGCACCCGGTGTCTGGATTCGGGGATCCCGTCCCGTTCCAGCCGGACCTCAAGAGGGGCGTTGGCCGTTCGGGCGGAACCGGGGAAGGAAGGCAACGACTGAGCCATGGTTCAGGCCGCAAGGCCCGCCGGAGTTCAGAGAGCCTGGCAGAGCCCGGTGCCGCTGAGGCTCAGAAGCAGGATCAGCACGGTGGCGCGTCGCAGACGCTGCAGCACCGGAGCCACCTGGTGCCGTGCCACCAGCAGGTCGCGTTGCCGCCAGGCTTCAGGCTTGGTCCAGATCTGCCCGTCGTACCAGCCCGATTCCTCGTACACCACGGATTCGGCCTGCAGGCGGTGGCAGAGATGGCTCCAGCCCAGCCACTGGCGCAGCAGCAGCAGCAGGGGAAACACCAGGGCCAGCATCGAGGCGTTGAGCACCAGCAGCAGGGGGTCGCGTCGCAGCTCGAGGCTGCCGCTGGCGATCAGCAGGGCCGGCAGCATCGCCAGCGACCAGGCCAGGGTCAGCGGACGTGCCAGATCGGCTGATGATCCGCTCGCCCAGCGGAAGAACCAGGAGCGGCAGAGCTGTTCGTATTCCTCAAGCGGCCTCTGCTCCGGCGGCACCGGGCAGATGCCGGTCTCGCCGGGTGGGAGGCCGGCCTCGCCGAGATCGTTCATCGCGGGCCCGTTGACGGTGCTGGGCCCGCGTCTGACTGCGACGGGCTGACGTAGCGCTCCTGCTCGCCGTGCCCCCAGAAGGATTCCAGGTCGTAGTAAGCGCGTTCCTGGGGGGTCAGCACATGCACGATCAGCTCGCCGTAATCGAGCAGCACCCAGCGTCCCTCGCTCTGGCCCTCGCGCCGCAGTGGCATGCGCTCAGCTTCCGTCTCGAGGCTGTCCTCAACGGCCCTGGCGATGGCGCGAACCTGCACATCCGTGAGACCGCTGCAGATCAGGAACCAGTCGGCCAGCGAGGAGATCTCGTCCACGCGGATCAGGCGGATGTCGACCGCCTTGCGGTCATCGCAGGCCTCTGCCGCCAGCAGTGCCAGTGCCCTGCTGTCCTGAGGATCCAGCCGTGGGCGGGAGGGATCGGGGCTTGGACGGACGGCGGCGGAGCCCTGGGCCTGATCAGCCATAGACGTTCTCACTGCTGACGGATTGGCGGGATCCCTGCTGCTGGGCCATTTCGGCGCGGGCCTTGCCGGCGCTCTTGCGCAGGGCTTCGAGCCGGTCTTCGTAGAAGGCGCGCCGGCGCTTCTTGCGGGTCTGCTCCACCAGCTCCTTGAGGGCGCCGCCCAGGCTCTTGTAGGCGTTCGGCAGGGAGTAGCCGAAGCGGCAGGCCAGGTCGATCGCCCGTTCGTCGGCGGTGATCGCATCCTGAAGCCGCTTTTCGGAGTTGTTCTTCAGATAGAGGCGATAGCCCGCGAAACCGGACAGCCCCAGGGCCATGATCAGCAGCAGCCCGTCCTGCACCCACAGCTCGCCGATGGCGCCGCCCAGGCCGATGGCGAGAGCCGCCATCTCCCAGCCGTCACGGGGGATGGAGTCGTTCTGGATGCGCCCCACCTCGTGCCAGAAGAGCAGGTTGCGGTGATCCAGCGCCAGAGCATCCCACTTCTCCAGATCCACCTGAATCTCGATCTCGTCGCGGCCGATCTCCTCGAGGGTGATCAGGGGGGGATCGACGGACGCAGCAGCTTCGACGAACACCCAGCTCTGCATTTCGGGGGGAAGCAGCCCCTTCAGGCGCTGGAGTTCACTCATGTCGATCGGATGGCGGTGCGGTCGGATCGCCCTCAGGGCTGACGGGGTGGCAGCCGGCCCTGGCGGGACCTCTGCCGTCGCAAGGATGCAAGACCCATGCTGCTGACAGCGTAGCGATCGCGTCGAAGGGAGGGCGCGTGCGCTCTGGGCGGGGCCAGCGCTTGCAGCAGAGGCCGGCCGCGCCGCACATCCCGTGAGAGGCTGGTGCCGGTTGGACTTTGCTGTTTCATGCCCCGCCGCAAGGATCTCAGGCGCATCCTGCTGCTGGGTTCTGGGCCGATCGTGATCGGCCAGGCCTGTGAATTCGATTACTCCGGAACCCAGGCCTGCAAAGCCCTCAAGGCCGAGGGTTTCGAGGTGGTGCTGGTCAATTCCAACCCCGCCTCGATCATGACCGATCCGGATCTGGCGGATCGCACCTACATCGAGCCGCTCACGCCCGAGGTGGTGGAGCGCGTGATCGCCATTGAGCGGCCTGATGCCCTGCTCCCCACCATGGGCGGCCAGACGGCGCTCAACCTGGCGGTGGCCCTGGCGGAAAACGGCACGCTGGAGCGCTACGGGGTCGAGCTGATCGGCGCCAACCTGGAGGCGATCCGCAAGGCGGAGGATCGACTGCTGTTCAAGGAGGCGATGGCCCGCATCGGCGTGCAGGTCTGCCCCTCCGGCATCGCCGAGACCTTGGAGCAGGCAGAGGTTGTTGGAGAGACCATCGGCTCATTCCCACGCATCATCCGTCCCGCCTTCACCCTGGGCGGTTCGGGTGGGGGGATCGCCTACAACCCCGAGGAGTTCCGGGCCATCTGCAAGAGCGGCCTGGAGGCCAGCCCTGTTTCCCAGATCCTCATCGAGCAGTCCCTGATCGGCTGGAAGGAATTCGAGCTGGAGGTGATGCGTGACACCGCCGACAACGTGGTGATCATCTGCAGCATCGAGAACCTCGATCCCATGGGGGTGCATACGGGGGATTCGATCACCGTCGCTCCTGCCCAGACCCTGACGGATCGGGAGTATCAGCGGCTGCGGGATCAGTCGATCGCGATCATCCGGGAGATCGGTGTCGACACCGGTGGCAGCAACATCCAGTTCGCCGTCAATCCGGCTGATGGTGCGGTGGTGGTGATCGAGATGAATCCCCGCGTCTCGCGCTCCTCGGCCCTGGCCAGCAAGGCCACCGGTTTTCCGATCGCCAAGATCGCCGCGCGCCTCGCGGTGGGTTACTGCCTCGACGAGATCCTCAACGACATCACCGGCGCCACCCCGGCCTGCTTCGAGCCCACGATCGATTACGTGGTCACCAAGATTCCTCGATTCGCCTTCGAGAAATTCCGCGGATCGCCGGCCGTTCTCACCACATCGATGAAGTCGGTGGGTGAGGCGATGGCCATCGGCCGCAGCTTCGAGGAGTCGTTTCAGAAGGCGTTGCGCTCCCTGGAAACGGGGCATGCCGGCTGGGGTTGCGATCGGGCGGACGGGCAACCCGACCCGGCGGAACTGGAGCGGCAGCTGCGCACGCCTTCACCGGATCGGATCTTCGCCGTGCGCACGGCCATGGTGGCCGGCCGCAGCGATGCGGAGATTCACCGGCTCAGCGCCATCGATCCCTGGTTCCTGGCCAAGCTGCGGGGGCTGATCGAGGCGGAGGTCAGGCTGCTGCAGGGGCGCGCTCTGGCGGAGCTTGACAGCGAGGCGCTGCTGGAGCTCAAGCAGCTGGGCTTCTCCGATCGACAGATCGCCTGGGCGACCGGCAGCGATGAACTGCAGGTGCGGCTGCGTCGCCAGGAGCTGGGTGTGGTCGTGCAGTTCAAGACCGTGGACACCTGTGCCGCCGAGTTCGCCTCCACCACCCCGTACCACTACGGGACCTATGAGCGCCCGCTGGAGCGGCTGATGTCCGACGGGGCGGTTGTGACCTTGCCCCCCCAGGGCGAAGTGCGTCCGGAGTCGCGGCCCAAGGTGATGATCCTCGGCGGCGGCCCCAACCGCATCGGCCAGGGGATCGAGTTCGACTACTGCTGCTGTCACGCCTCCTTCGCCCTCAGGGACGCTGAATTCGCCACGGTGATGGTCAACAGCAATCCGGAGACCGTTTCCACCGACTACGACACCAGCGACCGCCTGTATTTCGAGCCGCTGACCCTCGAGGATGTGCTCAACGTGATCGAGGCGGAGCGGCCCGCTGGCGTGATTGTTCAGTTCGGCGGTCAGACCCCGCTGAAGCTGGCGATCCCCCTGCTGCGTTGGTTGCAGAGCCCTGCTGGCGCGGCCACCGGCACCCGCATCTGGGGCACCTCGCCCGAATCGATCGACCGTGCCGAGGACCGGGAGCAGTTCGAGGCGATCCTGCGTGCGCTCGAGATCCGCCAGCCCCGCAACGGCCTGGCCCGCACGGAAGCCGAAGCCAGGGCCGTGGCCGCGGCCGTTGGGTACCCCGTGGTGGTGCGCCCCAGCTATGTGCTCGGCGGCCGGGCCATGGAGGTGGTCTACGACGAGGCGGAGCTCAACCGCTACATGGTGGAGGCGGTGCAGGTGGAGCCCGACCACCCCGTGCTGATCGATCAATACCTGGAGAACGCCGTCGAGGTGGATGTGGATGCCCTCTGCGACCTGGAGGGCCGGGTGGTGATCGGTGGGTTGATGGAGCACATCGAGCCCGCCGGGATCCATTCGGGCGATTCGGCCTGCGCGCTGCCGGCCGTCTCCCTTGGGGCTGAAGCCCTGGCCACCATCCGCCACTGGAGTCAGGAGCTGGCTCTGGCGCTGCAGGTGCGCGGCCTGATCAACCTGCAGTTCGCCGTGCAGCGCGGAGCCGAGGGCGGCGAGACGGTGTTCATCATCGAGGCCAATCCCCGCGCCTCCCGCACGGTTCCCTTCGTGGCCAAGGCCACCGGCGTCCCTCTGGCCAAGATCGCCAGCCAGCTGATGGCCGGCCGCACCCTGGCGGAGCTGGGCCTGCTCAACGAACCCCAGCCCCCCTGCCAGACCGTCAAGGAAGCGGTGCTGCCCTTCCGGCGCTTCCCAGGGGCCGACACCATCCTGGGGCCGGAGATGCGCTCCACTGGAGAGGTGATGGGCATCGCGCCGAGCTTCGGCCTGGCCTTTGCCAAGGCCGAACTGGCGGCTGGAGAGGCGCTCCCCACCGCCGGAACCGTGTTCCTCTCCACCCACGATCGCGACAAGTCCGCCCTGGTGCCGGTGGCGCGGCGTCTGGCCGAGGCGGGCTTCGCGTTGACGGCCACGGCGGGCACGGCGGCTGCCCTGGCTGCGGCCGGGCTGACTGTGGAGCCCGTGCTCAAGGTGCATGAGGGCAGGCCCAACATCGAGGATGCCATCCGCTCCGGCAGCATCCAGCTGATCATCAACACCCCGATCGGCCGCCAGGCCGCTCACGATGACCAGTACCTGCGTCGTGCGGCTCTCGATTACGCCGTCACCACGGTGACCACCCTGGCGGGAGCCCGGGCCGCCGTGGAGGGGATCGCCGCTCTGCAGAAACAGGAAGAGGTTCAGGTCACCGCCCTCCAGGACATCCATCGTCCCTGGACCTGAGCCCTCAGCCCCGGGAATCCACCACTGACCGCTGCGCCATGGCGACCGTGGCCGCCGCTGTGCGGCCATCCCCTTAGGGTTGAACCAGCTTCAGGCCCTGCCTTGACCGCCACGCTCGCCAGCCAGCCCATCGCCCCCGGCACCGATCTGCGGGAGCTGTTCCGTGCCGCGTACGAGAATCGCTACACCTGGGAGCCGGGCTTCCCCGGTTACCAGGGTCGCTGCAGCTGGGAGCAGGGAGACCGCCGGGTGGTGGGGCGTTTCTGTGTGGGCGCCGATCTCAAGGCCACCGTGGAGGGGATCGAGGATCCGGAGTTGCACAAGGCCATCGCCGGCCAGCTCTGGGAGGTGGCGATCCACCGGGTGCGGCGTCCCTTTGAGCAGACCCACGGCGAGAACACCTTCACGGCCGGGGATACCGATCCTGTGGGCACCGAGGTGATCGTGGGCGGCAAGGGAGCGGGCGATCGCTACCGCATCAAGGACAACGTGGTGACGATGGTGCACCGTCACATCCACGGCACCGTGGTGACGATCTTCACCGAAAGCGTCACCCAGACCGGGGCTGGCTATCTCAGCCGTGCCTACAGCAGCCGCTACAGCGATCCGCAGACCGGTTCCCCCCGCGGCGGCATCCAACACTTCAGCGACCGCTTCATCCCGGTGACGGAAGCAGGCCCCTGGGTTCTCGCCGAACGTCTGGTGGCGAGCGAGGAGGAATCGGGGCAGACGGCTCAGGAGCCCGTCGTCTTCCGATTTGAGGAGCTGGCACTGCTGGCCTGATGGCGTCGGCTTCGGGGGGCCCACTCCCCTGACCGGTCCCGACCTGTGGCATGAACTGGAGCTTGTGGCCAGGATTGTTGCGCCTGAGTGATCCGCCTGGATGCTTTCCCTCTGGTTGGGGGCCTACGACCAGGGACTGGCCTACGCAGGCCTCGCCCTGGGCACCTATCTGACGCTCCGCGTCCTCAACTTCGCCGACCTCACGGTTGACGGGGCCTTCGCCCTCGGTGGCGGTACGGCTGCATTGCTGCTCAGCCAGGGTTTCCCTGTCACGGTGGCCCTGCCGGTGGCCTTCCTCTGCGGCACGCTGGCCGGCACCGTCACGGCCCTGATCCACACCCGCCTGGGGGTGAATGACCTGTTCGCCGGCATCCTCACCACCACAGGCCTGTATTCGATCACCCTGCGCCTGATGGGCCGCTCCAACATCCCCCTCACCGAGAGCGGGGAGCTGGTGAGCTGGCTGCCCGATCTGGGCGCAGGCGACGATGGCCGCTGGGCCCTTGCGCTCACCGCCGTGGTGCTGGGCCTGATCGCCCTGCTGGCCCTATTGATGTCCACCGACCTGGGGCTGGCGCTGCGGGCGATCGGCAACAACCCCACCATGGCCCGGGCCAACGCCATCAGCCCCGCCAGGGCCCTGACTTTCGGCATTGCGCTCGCCAATGGCCTGGTCGCCCTGGCAGGCGGGATGGTGGCTCTCTATCAGGGCTTCGCCGACGTCACCATGGGCATCGGTTCGTTGATCCTGGGCCTCGGCATGGTGATCATCGGCGAGTCGCTGCTTCGCCCTCGTTCGGTGCGTGTCGGCCTGCTGGCCGTGGTGATCGGGGCGATCCTGTTCCGTCTGCTGATCGCCCTGGCGTTGCAGCTGGGTCTTGATCCGGTGGATCTCAAGCTGGCCACCGCCGTGCTGCTGCTGGTCGGTCTGTCCCTGGGGCATCTCAAGCTCCCCGGCCTCACCTCCCAGGGCGGCAGTGAGCAGGGGAGTGCAGCGCCGATTCAGACGGGTGAGGCCGAGGCCTCCGATGACATCGACAATCCTGTGGTGGAGTCCCGATGAGCCTCACCGTCGACAAACTCTGCTGGGGGCATGCGATCCCCACCGGCGGCTGGAGGCAGCTGTTCCGCGGCTTCGATCTGCAGTGCTCCAGTGGTCAATTCCTTGTGATCATCGGGGGCAATGGCTCCGGTAAGTCGACTCTGCTCAACCTGCTGGCCGGCAGTCTCCGGGCGAACTCCGGCAGCATCTGTCTGGAAGGGCGCCTGATCGGTGGCCTGCGCGATTACCGGCGCGCCCAGCGCATCGGTCGCGTCATGCAGAACCCTCTGGATGGCACCTGCCCCGGGCTTTCGATCGCTGAGAATCTGCGTCTGGCCGAGCGGCGTCGGCGCCCTGGCCTCAGCCTCTCCGGTCTGATGGAGGTGCATCCCAATCGCGCTGACAAGCGGCGCTACCGCGATCTGCTGGAGCAGCTCGGCCTGCCTCTGGCTGATCGGCTCGACACCCTGGTGGGCCAGCTTTCCGGTGGACAACGGCAGACGATCAGCCTGGTGATGGCCACCCTGGGGCATCCCCAGCTGCTGCTGCTCGATGAGCACACCGCTGCGCTTGATCCACGGGCCGAGGCCAAGGTGATGGAGCTCACGGAGCGGTTGATCCGTCAGACGGGCACCACGGCCCTGATGGTGACCCACAACCTCGAGCAGGCTCTCCACTACGGGGATCGCCTGGTCATGCTTCAGGAAGGAGCGCTGGTGGGTGACTGGAGCGCTGCTGAGCGTCAACAATTGACAGCTCAGGCCTTGCGGGAGATGTACGGCAACGCCACAGTGCAGCGAGTCTGAATCCTGCTCCATGGCTTTCCTGCGCCGTCGATTCCTTGGCATGATCAGTGCAGGACTGGCTGGCAGTCTTCTGCTGACAGCCTGCGGTCACAACGGTCAGGGATCGGCTGCAAAGGTGAAGGGGCCGACCATCGCGATGCTGCAGATGGTGGATTCTCCCCCGCCCAATGAGGTCAGAGACGGCTTCATCGCCGCGCTTGCCAAGGCGGGTTATGTGGAAGGGAAGACGATCAACTTCATCCACAAGGATGCGGCGGGTGAGCTCCCCAACAACACCCTGATCATGAAGCAGTACGTCGGTGAGAAGCCGACCATGATCTTCGCCATCGGAACGCCGCCGCTGCAGGCGGCCATGAAGGAAGTGCCCGCCTCCATCCCGGTGGTCTTTGCCTACAGCTCAAATCCCTGGGGTGCCGGAGCTGGCACACCGCCCGGGGGGATCGGCCAGCACCGGCCCAATGTGGTGGGCACGATCGGCACCAATCCTGTGGAGCAGGAGCTGGAGCTGGCGCAGGAGGTCGTGCCCAACCTCAAGACCGTGGGTCTGATCTACAACCCCGGCGAACCCAATTCCGAGTTCGAAGCCAAGATCATCAAGCAGGCTGCCAGCAAGCATGGCATCACCGTTGTCGAGCAGTCCGTTGCCAACTCGGGTGAGGTGCTTCAGGCGGCTGAGGCTCTGGCCCAGAAGAAGGTGCAGGCCTTTGTGAAGATCGGCGATTACGCCACCATTCAGGGCTTCGGATCGATTTCCAAGGTGGGGCTCAAGAACAAGATCCCCGTCTTCTCCGTGGATGCTGACGACATCAAGCTCCCCGGTACCCTGGCCACCCTCGGCTGGTCGTATTACGACGATGGTTTTGCCGCAGGTCAGCTGGCTGTGCGGGTTCTCAAGGGTGAGTCTCCGGCGAAGCTGGCGTTCCTGCCGCTCACCAAGATCGACGTGCGCCTCAATCGCAGCACCGCCAAGGGCATCGGCATCAAGTTCAGTGATGCGCTCACCAAGAAGGC
>JBAWXG010000069.1:0-12440 GCA_037144195.1 Synechococcus sp. ELA057 | reverse complement strand
ACCAGATCCAGATCCGGCAGGCCCCGCCAAGGATCGCGATGCAGGCGATGCAGCAGCAGATCCCGCACCGCACCACCCACCAGGGCGATCCGCATCCCAGCAGCCGATTTCAGCAGGGCCTCCACGATCCCCGGTGGCAGAAGCGTGTTCCCCAGGGGGGAGGAAACGGCCCGATCAGACATGGCTGCAGGGCAGGAATCGGAGCCCATCAAGCATGCGGCAGATCACGGCCCAAAGCGTTTGATCCAGCCATGCAAAGCCGTGACCTCATGCCCACACAGACCGGCACCAGGCCAGAGGAGTCTGCAGCAGGCGCTTGATCAGATAACGGACAGCATTGCGCCGGTGATAGAAGGAGAAGCGATCGGCGGCGCGATCAGGAATCACCAAATCCGGATGAACCAACTCGCCATCCCCCATGGATGCGGCAGGGAGGTTGGCAAAGCGGGTGGGCCGAATCGTATGGGTGCCATCAGGATCGAAGCCCACATTGGTGATCAGATTCACATTGGGCCAGATATGAAGGGCATGATTCATCCAGCCCGCAAGAAACCATTGGTAATCCCAGGCGGAGTTGACCCTGCCGCCAAACATGGAATCCAGCGTCAGCCTCCAGTAGAGCTGTTCGAGGGGATTAGAAAACACATCTGCGAAGCGTCTGCCACGAGAAAACGCTGTCCAAAGTTTCTCCGCAGAGGGGTAATGGGCCCAAGCCCGCCGCCAACTGGCCCAGCCGCAGGAATCCCCATGGATGCTGAAGTAATAGCTGGCTTCACCTCGCTTTCTACCCAGCTGAAAATTGGAACCACAGATGCTCCAGATGCGTTGATCGTCCCTGTATCGCTCCAGCAACGCCTGGCAGTAGGGGAAGAAATGGGGGTGAGGAATGCAGTCGTCCTCAAAGATGATTCCCTCTTCCACCTGCTCAAAAAACCAGCTGACGGCCTGCGTCACCCCATTCCGGCATCCCAGGTTGACCTCGGAGTAGAAACGTTCCACCCGACAGGGCCAGTCAATACCCTGATCCAAGTCCCTCCTGCAAGCCTGAATCTTTTCCACCTCCTGCGGCAGATGGAGCCGAAAGCCATCACAAAAAACGAACAATCGCGCTGGCCTGATCGGACGGATCGCATCCAGAAGCTGGCGCACCAGGGCGGGCCTTCGCCAAGCGATGATCAATATTGGAATCGGATAGGGCATGAGGCGAGCAAACATGGAATCAACCCGCCGATGGGTGCTGCCGCCGCAAACCTTCAGCCGTGTCCAAGATCTGTTCCCTGAGATCCAGCGCAGACAAGCCCAAAGAACCCAGAAACTGCCGGAAAGGCTCCGTCGCTGAACCGTAGAAGTCAGGCGCCAGATCGGGATCCATCTCCATCTCAGGAGCAGGGAGGTTGAACAGCGAGGCGATCACACCAGCCAGCTCACTTAGTGCAATCTCTTCACTGCAGGTTGCGATGGGATCAGCAACGACAGCATCACCGGTGAGCCACAGCAGCGCAGACCTGACAATGTCTGCGGCATGGCCATAGCCGCGGATCACAGGGCGGCGCGAGCGAATCCGGATCGGCAGGCCACTGAGCGCGCAATTCAGGAAATCCCCAAGGGCAAACAGAGCAGGATCCCGCATGAAACGGCCTGTCAGCGCATACACCCTCAGCACCTGCGTCGGGGCGCAGCGCGCCAGATGCTGCTCCTCCTGAAGCTTGAGGATTCCATAGGGATCCGGGGCCTGCTCCACGGGCAGATCCTGATGAGGCAAAGCCGCTGCTGCTGCACCGGAGGAAATCTCGATCGCCCGTGCAGACGCCGCCTGACGGAATGCAGTGCCCACGGTCTGGGTGATCCAGCGATTGGTGGCCACGTAGGCCTCAAGGCCCACCGATGCCAGACGATCTCTGGTCAGAAATGCGGCATGAATCAGCAGAATCGTTTTCCCTTGGACCATCTCCGGCAGAGCACTCAGCGGCTGCAGCTTCACCGCAATCTGTTGCTCAGGCGGATACCCCGTGGACACGATCTCCCCGGAGCGAGAAGCACAAGCGATCACCGATCGCTGGAACCGCTCAACCGGCAGCAGGCGCTGCAGTTCATGCAGGGCACTGCGGCCCACCCAGCCGCTGGCACCTGTCACCACCACAAGCTGATCGTGCTCCAGTGAAAGGGCCTGAGGCAGGGGGCTGAGCATCGGAGTCAGGTGGATTCCATCGCGATGGGGGAAGCCTCAGGCTCCATCTCGCCGAAGCGGCGACCAAAGGCCAGTTTGGGGTAGACCCTGCTGCTGATCGAGAGCGGGATCTCCAGCAGCGACGGGCCAGCCATGGTCAACAGGGCCTCCAAGGCGTCCGGCAGGGTCTCCGGTGAGACCAGGCGCTGGGAGGGAATCCCATAGGCGCTGGCCACCGCCGCAAAATCGGGGGCGCTGTAACCATCAGCCGTCGATTGGAGGTTGCCCGCGAAATAGCTTTCCTGAAACTGACGCACCATGCCATGACAGCGGTTGTTGAACAACAGGATCTTGAGATTCAATCGATTTCGCCATAGCGTCTCCAATTCCTGAATGTTCAGCTGAAAACTGCCATCTCCGGTGATCAGCAGCGTCAGACGCTCTGGGCTAGCCAGGGCTGCGCCGATCGCTGTGGGCAAGCCGAATCCCATCGCCCCCATCCCGCCGGAGGTAAGGAACCGATCCTGAGTCCCGAAAGCCAGGGCCTGGGCCGCCCACATCTGATGCTGCCCCACATCGGTGACGTACTGACAAGGCTCCACGATGCGCTCACTCACCCGTTGCAGCACCGCAACCGGATTGAGTTCACCAGGCTCCGCCCGGTACTCGCGGGCAGCCGGGTAGGTGGCGCGCAGCTCAGCCAACCGCTCCAGCCAGGGATCATGGCCTGCTCCGAAGGCACCGGAGAGCGGCTCCAGCCACCCGGCAGCCTGGGCGATGGAACAGCACACTTGCTGATCCGGCTGCACGCGTACGCCCAGTTCTGCAGGGTCGAGATCGATCTGCCAGATCTGCTTGCCCTCGCAGAAGCTGCCCACATCCGCACCGGTCTGGCGGATGTCGAGGCGGCTGCCCAGCACCACCAGCAGATCGGCCTCACCAAGAGCCTTGTTGGCCCAACGGTTCCCGTAGGAGCCGATGAAGCCCACGCGCAGGGGATCATCGGCCGGCAGCAGATCCACCCCCATCAGCGAGAGCACGGCGGGAATCCCCAGAATCCTGCAGATCCGCCGGGCCGCCGCGCGGTTGGAGACGGCGGCGCAGCCACCTCCCATCAGCAGCAGCGGTCGCCGGGCCTCGGCGATCACCGTCGGCAGGCGCCCAAAGAAGGGGCCCGGATCAGCAGATGGCGCCGCCACCGGTGGAGCCGTGGCCGCCAGGCGACTTTGCTGCGCCAGTTGCAAATACTGCTCACACAAATCGGCAGCCAACAACTCGGCCTGCAGATTCATCGGCAGATCAATCAGGCAGGGACCCTGACGCCCGCTGAGGGCAAGCTCAAAGGCCTCATGCAGCAGCCTCGGAAGCTCATCCACCCGCTGCACCTGAACGGCGCTCTTGCAGATCGGCCTGACCATCGAAACGATGTCGGTCTCCTGAAAGCCGAGCTGACGCACCAGGCGCTCACCCTTGAGCTCGTGGGTATTCACCTGACCGGTGATGAACACCGCTGGGGTGGAATCAAAGAAACAGCTCCCCACCGCCGTGAGCAGATTGGTGGCCCCAGGCCCACTGGTTGCCAGGGCCACGCCAGGAATGCCGCTGATTCTCCCGTAGCCCTCCGCTGCGAATCCGGCGGCCTGCTCGTGATGACAGCAGATTATCTGAATCTGGGCCTGCCGGCTGATCGAATCGAGCAGGTGGGTGATCATCCCCCCCACCAGTTCAAACACATGGCTCACGCCGCGGCGATGCAGATACTGGCCGACGAAATCCGAGGCTTTGATCATCGTCTCAGCCACCACAAGCCTGCAGCGCAAACTGGTGGATCACGGCTATCTCGCGCTCCAGCATCGCCGCCGTCAGGCCCGGGTACGTCCCCAGAAACAGGGTGTTGGCCATGATTTCATCCGAACCCTCCATCTCTCCCACCACCCGCAGCGCTGACGGGTTGTCCTGGCGCAGCTGCACAAACGCCGGCTGACGCAACAGGTTGCCGCCGAACAGCATCCGGTTGCCGATCTGATGGCGATCCAACTCGCGCGCCAGATCCGTGCGGCTGAAAGGGGCCCCGGACTTCACCGCGATCTTGAAGCCGAACCAGCTGCAATCCGTCCGGCAGCCCGTTTCATCCCACGAGAAGCCACTCTCCGCATCCCAGCCGGTGGCATGGGTGGGCAGGGCAAACTCCAGCACAGACTCATGGGCCGCCAGGCCACGGCGCAGTGTTTCCCAGTTCTGCTTGCGCGCCTCAATGAAGTCCGGCAGGCGTTTGAGCTGCACGCGCCCGATCGCCGCCTGGGGATCCAACGGTTTGAGGTTGTAGCCCAAGTGGCTGTAGGTGTACTTGTGGTCGTAGCCCGCCGGCAGCTCACCCAGCTGCCAGTCGAAACGCTTGTTGCAGGTGTTGTCCACACCGCTGGGGCACCAGCAGTCGCGCCCCCAATCACGGAAGCTCTCGGCGATCACCTTGAGCTTCTGCTCTCTCACGATGTTCACCGCACCGCCTTCTCCCATCGTGAGGTGATGGGGTGGGTAGAAGCTCTGGGTGCTGATATCGCCCCAGGTGCCGGTCCAACGGATCACCCGGTCTGGTCCTTCATCGAGCCCAGGGCTGTTTTCAGTGAAACCCAGGCTTTCCGCCAACGCACGCGGCATCGAATAGCTGCAGCCCAGGGCATCGCAGTTGTCTTCCACCAGCCAAAGGTTGTACTTGCGGCAGAAGGCCAATGTGGTGGCCAGATCAAAGGGATTACCCAGCGCGTGGGCCATCATCACGGCTTTGGTTTTGCCCGGGCTGTAGGCCGCCTCGAGCTGCTCGCAGCGGGCATTGCCAGTGATCGGATCGGCATCGATGAACACCGGCACCGCACCCACCTGCACGATCGGCGCCACCGTGGTGGGGAACCCTGCCGCCACCGTGATCACCTCATCACCGGGCTTGATCCGCCGCCCGTCCGGCAGCTTGGCGGAGGTGAGCGCCGAGATCGCGATCAGATTGGCGCTCGAGCCGGAGTTCACCACCAGGCTGTGGCGCACACCCAGAAACTCTGCCAGCTCCTTCTCAAACGCCGCACCCTCGCTGCCTAGGGTGAGCCAGAAATCAAGGGTGGCTGACACCGCTGCCTCCACTTCCTCTTCCGTGAACACACGGCCGGCGTAGGGAATCGGGGTGCCTTCTCGCCAGGGCGTGCGCCGGCTGTCGGCTGCGGGGCGGAGGTGGGAATGGCTGAGGTGGGAAAAGTGTCGGGTGTTGGCCAGCCCCAAGTGTTTGTAGACCTCGGCAAGTTTTTGGGGCTTGAGGCTCACCCCAGTGTTCTGAAGCAGCGACGTATGCGCTGCGATGCAGCGATCGATCCGGATATACGAGGTTATTTTTAAAGCACCGCAAGCCAGATCGCCTTGGCCAACAGAGATCACTGGCTTTTGGCGACTCTTGCTGGTCACCTTCAGCAGCTGCACATCACCTTGGCTGTCTGGATCGCTCAACACCAATGCCGGTCGTTTCTTCGCTGCAGACGCATCGGTGAAGGGCCATTCGATGACAACAATGTCGCCGGCTTTAAGTCGCGCGCTCATCACGATCAAAGATCAAACAGAAGTGCGGCATCGTCATCGTCATCACCGCGGACAAAACTCGGCATCTGCAATTCAAGCCATTCGATCCGCTCCGTCTGCAGAGCTGAAAGTTCTCCTGCGGTGAACAGCTCAAGTGTTTCCCCATCCGGCAGGGTTTCCAGGCCCGAGAGCACTTCCAAAGCAGTGCCAACGCGTTTGATCGTCAGGCTCATCGCTGATCGCTCCACTGGTAGGAGGCTAGATCCGCAAGGCAGCACTCCAGCGCGCTGCGGCCCTGATGATGTTGCCGGTACCACTCCACCGTCCGCTGCACCGTGCTGGTGTAATCCCAGCGCGGCTGCCAGCCCAACCGGTGATGGGCCTTGTCGATCTGCAGATGCAACAGATTCGCCTCGTGCGGCGCTGCCGGATCGCTCTGATCCACCCACTGGCCAGGCCAATGGCGCAGCATCGTGCTCACCAGCTCCTGCACCGGCCGGTTGCTCGCCAGCGACGGGCCGAAATTGAACGCCTCGCACGGTGGTTCAGGATCCAGAGCCAGCGCTTCCGCCAGCCGCAGATAGCCCCCCAGCGGCTCCAGCACGTGCTGCCACGGGCGTGTGGCCCAGGGGTTGCGCACGCCAATCGGCTCACCCGCCGCCAGAGCCCGCATCGCATCCGGCACGATGCGATCAGCGGCCCAGTCGCCGCCGCCGATCACGTTGCCCGCCCGCGCCGTGGCGATGCGCAGATGGGGTGTCTGATGGACTCCCTTGCCGCAGAAGCTCTGGCGCCAGCTGGCGATGGCGATCTCCGCCGCCGCCTTGCTGGCGCTGTAGGGGTCATGGCCACCCAACCGATCCGGTTCGCGGTAGCCATAGGCCCACTCGCGGTTCTCGTACACCTTGTCGGTGGTCACCATCACCACCGCACAGGGATGAGACAGCGGCCGCAGCGCCTCCAGCAGATGCAGGCTGCCATTCACATTGGTGGCCCAGGTGCCCAGCGGATCCTGATAGCTGCGCCGCACCAGCGGCTGGGCCGCCAGGTGCAGCAGCACCTCCGGCTGGCAGCGCTGCACCAGCTCCGCCAGAGCCGCCGCATCAGCCAGATCGCCAATCTGATGCACAAATCCAGCGCCTCCACCCCCGCCAGCCTCCAATGCGAGCGCGCTGAACAGGTTCGGACTGCCCTCCGGCTCGAGGGCATAGCCCCACACCCGCGCACCCAGCTGCTGCAGCCAGAGCAGCAGCCAACTGCCCTTGAAACCGGTGTGGCCCGTCAGCAGCACCCGCCGCCCGGCCCAGAAGGCTGAATCCAACATCACCACACCTTCCAGGGCGCGCGGGCCTGGGCCCAGAGCTCCTCGAGATGCTGGCGATCGCGCAGGGTATCCATCGGCTGCCAGAAGCCCGTGTGCTGATAGGCGCTCAGCTGGCCCTCAGCCGCCAGAGACCGCAGGGGCTCCTGCTCCCACACCGTCTCGTCTCCCCCGATTCGATCGATCACCGCTGGATCAAGCACAAAAAAGCCACCATTCACCCAGCCCCCATCTCCCTGCGGCTTCTCCTGAAAACCGCTCACCAATGCAGCCTCACCAAACTCCAATACCCCGAAACGCCCGGGTGGCTGCACCGCCGTCACCGTGGCCAGCCGCCCATGGGCCCTGTGATGAGCCACCAGGGCGGTGATGTCCACATCCGCCACCCCATCGCCGTAGGTGAAGCAGAAGGGTTCATCCGCCACATAGCTGCCCACCCGCTTGAGGCGCCCGCCGGTCATGGTGGTTTCTCCCGTATCCACCAGGGTGATCTCCCAGGGCTCAGCGTTTTGCTGATGCACCTCCATTGAATTGGAGCGCATGTGAAAGGTCACATCGCTCATGTGCAGGAAA
This sequence comes from Synechococcus sp. ELA057, assembly GCA_037144195.1. Lineage (GTDB taxonomy): Bacteria > Cyanobacteriota > Cyanobacteriia > PCC-6307 > Cyanobiaceae > Cyanobium. The sequence goes on along the minus strand of JBAWXG010000069.1, from coordinate 4,821 downwards.
TAATTGGCAAAATATTCCTTGATCACATATCCCTTATAACCGCAACAGATGACAAACTCATGGATCCCGTGGGCACTGAATATCTTGAGAATGTGCCACAGAATCGGACGCCCGCCGATCTCCACCATCGGCTTGGGCTTGATGCTGGTTTCCTCGCTGATGCGAGTACCGAGACCTCCGGCAAGAATGACCGCTTTCATGCTCGTCTGGGAGGGAAGGATCTCATCAGCGATTTCAATCCGCTAATCCAGGCGGGCCTTCGCGGCTCAAATTCGGTGTAGGGCCTCAAGGTGCAGGGAAGCAGGGACTGGGCCGGACGCTCGCTGATCGAGGCCATCAATTCAAAAATATTGTAGTTCATGAGCACCCTGTTGCGGGCCTCACGGATCGCAGGCATTCGGCGCGTGTGCTCATCTTGATTCAAACATTGCCGAATCGTCTCGACAGCGGCATCAAAATCATCGAGATTGATTGGCAGATAGGAATCGGCCGGGAAGTAATCAGCAACGTTCGGGCAGCCCGCATAGATCGGCAATGAATAGGCAAGATATGGATCCGCGATCTTTTCGCTCCAATAGTGAGGAAGCCGAGAATTCTCAATCGCAATATGATACTTGTAATCCAAAAGCCCTTGCAACTTGTCTTGGACAGGATTCTGGCCGCCGAAAAAATCGATGCGCTCAGCAATGGGATGACGGCGCAGGCGATTAACAAAACGCAGTCGTTTTTTATGGCCTGGGAACGATGTCTTCAGCGAGGTGATCAGCGAAACCCTGTTTTTCTTGAAAGGGGGAGCCATCGACATGAAGCCATCAAAATCCTGATTGATGGATGGTGAAAAAACATGGCCAGATTTGAACTCCACATTGATTCCAGCCCACCAAGTGATGCCATTGCGAAGGATGAGGGAAGGATGATTCAACCCCGAATCACAAGTAACGATGCTGGCGAACTGCTGGCAGTACGGCACTGGCCTGCCCCAGGCGCGGGGCTCCATCGTGACCAGAACGGTATGGGAGGGATCACAATTCACCGTCTCCGATTGTGTGAGCCCACTAAAATGCAATACAAACCACCAATCACAATAATCATATTCATCGTTGAAGAAAAAGGTCTTGTCCCCCCAGCGCATCGTTCTGCCAGGGGTCTGCCTGGCCAGCAGGCCCTGCATGACCGAATTCCCAGCAGACACCTTGATTAACATCAGAGATCTGGCAGAAGCAAGTAAGACATGGCCACCATTCTCACATCTTCAGGCCTTGTGAACCAATCTGCCATGGAGGCCCAGGAACAATGTCTTGCCAGCGAGACGAAACAGAGATCGCACACGCTTCAGAGGGCGTCTTAACCCACGAGCAATCAGCACCCGAAGCATGCTGGAGGCATCAGGAGAAATGCATTGGGCCAGCAGAGCATCCTGATAAAAGGCCGAAAGGGGCAAGCCAAACTCATGGACCAACCAAAAAACATGCATCGCGTAGAGTCGATGCATCTTTGGAGTCTCCACCTCAGGAACATGGGAAGGAGAACGAACACTACAATCAATCACCGGATCCAGAACGATATGAATTGGGCTGGCATCATCACGGCTGAGCCCTCCCACGATGGCTTTCATGTGCGAAAAGCAAAATGGCAGGCCCCATCGCTTGGAATGAAACAGAATATCTGTTTGGCCTAGGGCGGGATCATAGGTGGATGACTTGATTACATTCAGGGAAATCAGCGAGTGTGCGATGAGAACATGGGGCTGCACCTTCACAACATCAGCAGCAAAAGCATGATAGTTCGGCCAGCACAGATCACCCAATTTTTCGGCTTTTAAAGGATATTCATCGCCAAACAAGATCAACAGAGCGGGCTCAGGACTGGCAGACAATCGATGCAAGATGTTTTTAATGGCATTTGGAAATAACTGCTCATCATCTCCGATCGTCCAGACATAGTCAGTCGCCAAACCAGAAGCATACGCCTGATTGATATTTGCATCTGCCCCAATATTGTCCTCGTTTTGAACCCATCTTGAAAGACTTCTGCCAAATTCAAGACTCCTGAAGATGTCATGCTTGTGGCCTGAGGCCTCAGAAGGATTGTCGTGAATGACAATTGACACCTTCGCCTGAATAGGTTCTGGCAGCTCCAGGATCTGAGTGGATACCTGGCGGAGCAAGCGCGCAAACTCAAAACTTCGCTTGTAGGTGGGGATCGCAATGGTCAGGCTCGGTAGCAGGACATCCATCTGGCGACTCAAGACGAAAAAACAGAGATCAAAATACGGGCTTGGTGGAATCACCTTGCTTGAACCGCATGCCTATGGCATAGCGAGCGACAAGTTTTCTTGCCAGAAGATGGAGCTGATACAAGCTGCAGCGGTAATCAACAAGCAAGCGAAGACCAATGATCGAAAAGCACAGTCGTGCAAGCCGTCTTCTGCGCGCATTTCTTGAAAATAAGGAGCGGGGCCCCAGCTTAAAAGTCGATCGATAAAATCGGGCCCTGTAATCCAGCAAGACTCTATCTCTCGAATCCAGATGATAGCGGCGCGACACATATTGAATCAACTGAAACCAATCAAGAAATGATATGGAGGCACTGTCCTGCCCAGGGTGAAGGCGATAGGCCACCAAAGGGGTGTGAATCCAGATGAATGGCCCGCTTTCAATGATGCGCAACAGAAATGACACATCCGCATGCTTGCCACCCACCGACCTGGGATCAAAGTACGAGCCCGAAACGCACTCTCGTCTGTAAATGTATGCCGGGAAAGGGGCAATGCCACCTTTGGTAAAATCAAAATAGCGACCAATCAGTTCACGAGGGGAATGAATGATTGTAGGCTGCCGCTGCTGCCGCAAAAATGTCTTTGGGGTCAACTTATCTTGTTCGAGCAGAAATGCATTGGCCGCAACTGCGGCTGCATCTGGATTTGCCTGCAGAGCGCAGACCATGGTAGCAATGCAGTTCGCGAGCAGGATGTCATCGTCGTGGAAGAGCATCAAATAGCTTGACTTGCAGCGATCAATGGCCGACCTGATATGCACTTCCTGAGGCACATCAAGATACCTGCGATACCTGACATGGGGCCAATGCTTGGCGCAGATCCGTTCCGTTTCGTTCGTGGTCGAATTGTCTGAGATGATCAGCGAGACTGGAATTGGAGATTTCTGCTGAAGAGCTGATGTGATTGACTGCTCAAGGAGTTTGGGCCTGTTGCGTGTCAACACAACAAGCTCCAGGGTTTCCTGGCTTGATGGATGGCTCGCGCGTTCTGTGATCATCTCATGCAGTTCCAATGGACAACTTCACGGCACAATCCATGACTCAGCCGATGGGAGAGGGCTGGCCAGGCCTCTCTCTAAGACGCAGAAATCTGAACAGCAAGGCCAAAAGCGTTGGCAGTTTTTGCAAAGTGGGTGAATAGTTAATCACGATGAGCACAATGGCCGGCAAATAAAGATGGGATTTGGGGTGTCCGATCGTCCACAGAAAACCCTTGAAGCTCCGCAGCGGCAGGCTCTTCTGCTCAGCCTTGAAATCATTGAGCAGAATCAGCTGCGGCGTGACCCAGGCGGAGATCCCGCGCGACACCGCCCGCATCACCAGCTCGGAATCAGCGTGGTAGTGAGGCAGCCAGACAGCGTTGTACAGGCCGATGCTGCGGAAGACGCTGTGATGAATCAGAACCCCGTTGCCTGCCAGCGCATCCACAGGTAACACCTCCTGGCCCATGAGCTCAGGTCTGCGCTCTGAATTGCCAAGGCCGTGATGGCCGAGCCTGAGCAGGTTGTCACTGCCCCACTGGGTGAACGTCCCCAGGCTCCAGATCCGCTCGGGATCATCGAGCACATTGATCTGACTGCCCAGGATGCGGCAGCCATGGCGCAGGGAAATCGCCACGAGCCGCTCCACGTGATCGTCGGCGATCACGGCATCGTCGTTGATCGTGAGCAGCCACTCACTCCCCCATTCCAGGGCCTGCCGCACCCCTCTATTGGTCGCCCCCGTCCAGTAGTCATCATCCCCAGCCGTCAGCAGCTGCACCCCGGGGAACGCCTCACGGATGGCCTCCACGGTGCCATCGGAGGAATTGGAATCCACCACCACCACCTGCAGGTTCGGATAGGTCTGACGGCCGATCTGCTCTAAGAAGCGCAGGGTGATCGCGCGGCGATTGCGCACCGGCACCACGGCGGTAACCCGCGGATGGCCATCGGCGGAACCAGCCGCCGGCACCGCAGATGGCCGGAAATCAGGCCGGATCGCCATGGAGCGGTTCAATCGGCGCCAGCCGCGGATCGAGGATCTTCGGGCCCATCCCCTCAAACTTGACGGCCAGCGAGATGCGCTCGCCGCTGCCGAACAGGTGGGTCACGAATCCTTCACCAAAGGAAGCGTGGCGCAACCGGTCTCCCACGGCCCAGGAGCGCCCCGGGGCCTGGCCCGCGTTGCGGCGCCGCACCGCATTGGCCGGCGCCCCCGCCTCTCCTCCCCCAGCCACACGCCGGCTGTCCTCACGGTCGACCCGGGTGAGGCGATCGAGCCGTTGCTCGCGGCGGATGGCCGCCCCGCCGGTGCGGGGGAGGTCTCCCTGCACCAGATCCTCAGGCAGCTCCGCTAGAAACACCGAAGGCACCGCCGGCTCTCGCATGCCGCCCCACAGGCGCCGCTCGCTGGCATGGGAGAGAAACAGGCGCTCCTTGGCGCGGGTGATGCCCACATAACAGAGGCGCCGCTCCTCCTCCAGCGCAGCCGGATCATCGATGGAACGGTAGCTGGGGAACAATCCCTGCTCCAGGCCCACCAGGAACACCACCGGAAACTCCA
>JBAWXG010000068.1:0-12678 GCA_037144195.1 Synechococcus sp. ELA057 | reverse complement strand
CCGAGGAAGATCTTCGCCGCCTCCACCATCTCACCATCCTTGCGGGCCTTGGCTCCCATCAGGCCGATCTGGCCCATGTACGGCTGGCCGCAGGCATTGGGACAACCGGTCCAGTGCATGCGCAGCGGCTCGGGCAACTCAAGGCGTCGCTCCAAATCATCGAGCACCGTCTGGGCCGTGCCCTTGGTGGGGATCAGGGCGAGGCTGCAGTAGGCGTTGCCAGTGCAGCTCACCGCCTCGGCCTGCAGGGCTGAGGGGTCGGGGCGGAAGCGTTGCAACAGCGGTTCGGCCAACAGAGCCTCAAGGCGATCACCGGGCACATTCACGATCAAGGCGTTCTGGGCCTCGGTGAGGCGCAGCTCTCCGCTGCCATAACGGCGGGCCAGGCCAGCGAGCTCCTGCATCAAAGCCGCGTTCAGGCGGCCCATGGGCACATGCAACCCCACCCAGTGGAGCCCTTCCTGCCTTTGGGCATTCACGCCCAGGCCCGAGCGGGGGGCCCGATTCACCAGGTGGACGCCATCGTGGAGATGCAACAGATCGTCCCCTGGGGCGTCTTCGGACCCTGACAGGGCTCGGAACGTGTCGATCACAGCCTGCCGGTAGGCGTCGAGGCCGAGCTGGTCGATCAGATACATCAGTCGGCTCTTGTTGCGCTGCTGGCGGTTGCCATGCCGCTCGAAATGACGCAGGACCGCCAGGGTGAAATCAGGAAGTTGATCTCCACGCAGCCACAGGCCAAGGGGGATCGCCAGTTCGTTGCGTTGGGCCGAGAAGAACCCGCCCACCATCACGGTGAAACCGAGCCCGCCGTTGTGCTCAGCCGGCAGGAAAGCCAGATCGTTATGCAGCAGGAAGCTGTCCGGCGCGCCCCCCACGGCCACATTGAACTTGCGCGGCAGGTTGCGGGGAGCATCGGCGGCCAACAGGCGGGCCTGGATCGCCGCAACGAGCGGGCGGGTGTCGACAATCTCCTCGGGGTCAATACCGGCCAGAGGGTTGCCGGTGATGTTGCGGGGGTTGTCGTGGCCCGACTGGCGGCTGGTGAGTCCGACTCTTTCAAGCATCTGCATGAGTGGTGCCATGTCCTCCAGCAGCAGCCCCCGCAGCTGAAGGTTCTGACGCGTGGTGATGTCGGCGCTGCCCTCGTCACCGCAACGATCGACCACCTCAGCCAACTGCTCGAGTTGCGCAGCACTGACCACCCCATTGGGGAGGCGCAGCCGCACCATGAACCGGCCAGGGGTGACGGGGCGGAAAAAGATGCCAAGCCACTTCAAACGAATCGTGAGGGTGGCTTCATCGAGCGACTCCCAGCCATCCCGGCCCATTTGCTCCAGGCGAGGCGCCAATGCAAGACCACACAGCTCAGCCTTGACTTGCTCGACCCTGCTCAGAGCGGAGGCCATAACCGCGCGGATGATGCAAGAGATCAAAGCCAGATAAGCACTGACTCAACAAGTCCGCTCCACGTAACGCGCAGGAAACCAAGCAATGGCGATCAACAGCGGACTCACGACACAGCGCCTGGCACAAAGAACCGACAAGGCCAGGGAGCGCTGTGGGACCTGACGACGTCCTGCCAGCACCAGATCGCCTCCGCAGACCTCAGCCACGCTCGAAGGCGATCAGCCGCGAGTAGTAGAAGGGCGCCTGCAGCAGGCTGCGGCGCACCGGACGGAAGCCGCAGGCGGCGGCGGCAGCCACGATGCCGTCCTCACGCAGCTGATAGGCCCGTGTGGTCTTGCTGGGGCCGGGGAACAGCTGGCCGATGCCCTTGAGGATCGCCAGCAGCGGCGTGTAGGGCGCGAAGCTCACGATCAGATGCTTCTCCGCCATCGCCGCCAGATGGCGCACCATCTCCTCCGCCGCCGCCTGGGGGTAATGGATGAACACATCCAGACAGACCACCGTGTCGTACCGCCCCTCGAGGCTCTCCAGATCGGAGGCCTGGAAGCGGATCCGGCCGGGGGCGATGCCGGCCTCCGCGGCGCGGCGCTCGGCCTCGCTCACCATGGCCTGGGACAGGTCGCTGGCGGCCACCGAACCGGCGCCGGCCTGGGCGAGCGGCAGGGTGAGGCTGCCGACACCGCAACCGGCATCACAGAAGCTGCGGGTCTCCAGGTCGCCCTGCTCGCTCAGCCACTGGAGCACCGCATCGACGGTCTTCTGGTGGCCGATGCGGATGTTGCGCTGCACCTTGTTGACGGCGTCGCTGTCGCTGTAGATGCGGTTCCAGCGCTCAAAGCCCGTGGTCTCGAAGTAGCCCTTCACCTCGGCCTTCTCCGCCTGCTTGGCCGCGGTGTTGCTGGCGCTGGTCTGCAGGTCGGCGGGCATCGGGGCGGGTCTTTGCGTGGGGCGGATCCTAGGGAGAGGGCTCAGGAGCCGATCGCGCGACGCGATGGTCTTCGGCGGCTGAGCGAGGGCTCTGCCTGCAGGCCTTGCCCGATGACGGGCTGGGCTGGCCTCCTCAACCGGATCGTTGCCAGTGGAGCCCCGCCTGGTCCTGATGCCAGCGGAGGGTTTCGTGCAACGGCCGGCCGATCAGCAACCGGGACAGCTCACGCCGATCGCCCAGTACACGCCGGGGCAGCACGGTGGCGGCGGCGATCGCGCGCTCCGGCCGGCCGCTCCAGCGGGCCAGCCGCACCGCCCCCTCCAGCAGCGGCAGGGTGACACCGGCCAGGGTGCCATCGGCAAGGCGGCAGCTGCCGTCCTTCACATGCAGCTCACGGGAATCCCAGCGATGGATCCCGTCCTCGAGGCCGTAGGGAGCCAGGGCATCGCTGACCAGCACCACCCGATCCGGCGCCAGCCGCTGCAGCAGCACCGCCATCGTCGGGGCCACATGCACCCCATCGGCGATCAGCCCCAGGTGCACATCCGAGCGCAGCAGGGCCGCCGCCACCGGGCCCGGGGCGCGGCGGTGCATGTCGGGCATGGCGTTGAAGCAGTGCGTGAGCATCCGCACGCCGACCTCGAAGGACGCCTGAGCCTGGGCTTCGCTGGCAGCGCTGTGACCCAGGCTCACGACCACCCCGCGACGGCGCAGAGCCACGATCACCGCTTCGCTTCCCTCCAGCTCCGGTGCCAGGGTCATCAGCGCGATGTCGGCGGGTTCCTCCCAGCCGGGGCCGCCGCTGAAACCGCCGATGCGCTGCTCCAACGCCTCCAGGTTCGGTGTCGCCAGATGCTGCGACGGATGGGCGCCGCGCCGCTCAGGTGCCAGAAACGGCCCCTCGAGATGGGCCCCGAGCAACCGGCAACGGCCGGAGCGGTGCCGCCGGCGCGCCTCTGCCAGCACCGCCAGACCCTGCCGCAGAGGCTCCACAGCGCAGGTGACCAACGTGGGCGCGATCGCCTCGACCCCGTCATCCCAGAGCCGCTCCAGCAGCTGCTCCACCCTGGGGAGATCGGCGGCTGTCAGCTCCGGGAAGGCCAGCCCCAGGCCGCCGTTGATCTGCAGATCCACCCCCATCGGGCTGATCCAGTCACCCTGCCAGTCCTCCGCAGCGGCCCTGGTGCTGCCGTCGAGCGGATCGAGACGGACGATGGTGCCGTCATCGCCGATCCCCAGGCGCCAGCGGCGGTCGGCGCCATGGCTGCAGGTCTGCTCGAGCGGCAGGCGCACATTGGTCAGCCAGTGCACGGTCGGAGTCGGGGCTCAGGACGAGAATGGCACCGAAACCGTCCTGCTGCCCCGTGGCCGCGTCCGACTCCCCTGCTCCGATCGCCGCCAGAGCGCAGCCGCGGGTGGCGGTGATCATGGGCAGCGACTCCGATCTGCCCACCATGGCTCCGGCGGTGGACGTGCTGGAGCGCTTTGAGGTGGGTTGCGAGGTGCGGGTGCTCTCCGCCCATCGCACGCCCCTGGAGATGGTGGACTTCGCCAGGGGCGCCGCCGATCGGGGGCTGAGGGTGATCATCGCCGGCGCCGGCGGTGCCGCCCACCTGCCGGGGATGGTGGCGTCGCTCACCACCCTGCCGGTGATCGGGGTGCCGGTGCTGAGCCGGGCCCTGTCCGGGGTGGACTCGCTCCACTCGATCGTGCAGATGCCCGGTGGCATTCCCGTGGCCACGGTGGCCATCGGCGGAGGCCTCAATGCCGGCCTGCTGGCGCTGCGGATGCTGGCGATCACCGATCCGGCCCTGACGGCGCGGCTGGCGGCCTACGCCGACGGTCTGCACGACCAGGTGGTGGCCAAGGACAACCGCCTGCAACAGCTCGGGGCGGCGGCCTATCTCGCGGCGATGGCCGGCGAAAGCTGACAACGATCCCCATGCACATCCTCGGTATCGATCCCGGCCTGGCCCGTGTGGGCTACGGGGTGATCGCCGTCGCGCCGCAGGATCGGGGCGTGGCTCCCCAGGGCACCGCCCAGCTGCTCGACTGCGGCATGATCCGCACCGAGCCCGGCCGCAGCGAAGGCGAGCGGATGGTGGAGATCGCCGCCGACCTGCGGCAGCTGCTGCGCCTGTGGCGTCCCCAGCTGGCGGTGGTGGAGAAGTTTTTCTTCTACCGCTCCAGCAACACCATCGCCGTGGTGCAGGCGCGCGGGGTTCTGATGATGACCCTGGCACGCTTCCGCGTGCCGGTGCTGGAGCTGCCGCCGATGCAGATCAAACAGGCCCTCACCGGCAACGGCCATGCCCAGAAGGAGGAGGTGCTCGAAGCGGTGATGCGGGAGCTGGATCTGGAGCAACCACCCCGTCCCGATGACGCCGCCGATGCCCTGGCGGCGGCCCTGACGGGCTGGTTTCAGCGATGACGGTGCCCAGGGAGATCCCCGACGGGAAGGCGGCTCTGCGGCGTCACTACCGAGCCGTTCGCCGCAGCAGCCTGTCGGGGATCACGAGCGCCCTGAAGCAGGCAGCGCTGCGGGACCTGCCCCCACTGCTGGACACCCCCGGGCGGCTCGGGCTCTACTGGCCGCTCCAGGGCGAACCGGATCTGGATCCCTTCGCGGCGGGGGGCCTGGCAGAGCAGCTGGGGGATCGCTTGGCTCTGCCGGCGGTGGTGCCCCTGGAGAGCGGCTCGGCGCCATCGCTCGTCTACCTGCCCTGGAGAAGGGGCATGGCCCTGCTGCCTGATGCCTGCGGCATCCCCGCCCCTGCGGTCCAGGAGCCGCAGCCGCCCCAGTCCCTGGCTCTGCTGCTGGTGCCGGCCCTGGCCATCGACAGCCATGGCATCCGGCTGGGATCCGGCGGCGGCTGGTACGACCGGCTGCGGAGCGATCCAGCCTGGCGGGCCGTGCCGGCTCTGGCCGTGCTGCCGGCGGCCTGCCTCACCCCGGCGCTGCCCCGCGATCCCTGGGATGTGCCGTTCGATGGCTGGCTCGATGAAACCGGGCTGCACTGGATCGAAGCCCGAGCCCGCCTGCCGGGGCAGCGCAGACCGGGTAACAGCTGATTGCAAGCCCTCTTTCCGGCTCCCGATCGCTGACGCCCCGGGGCAGGATCTGGCAGGATCACCGCATCGGCCTGTCTCACTTGGACCTGACCACCCTGCAGACCCAGGCCAGCCTCAGGCAGGACAACACCCCGACGCCCCCATCCCGCAGAGCCGTTTCAGAAGCCTCTGCGGCCAGGAGCATCACAGCAGCGGAACGCGTCCTCGCGGCTGAACTGCAGGCCCGCGGCGAGGAGTCCGATGCGCTGTCGATGATGGTCAGCTCGATCGCCCGCATGGTGCAGGCGGGCAAAAGTTGCGATAGTCGCTGGAAAGCGTCCTGAGTTCACGATGAACCGCATCCTGCTGCTGCCGGCCCTGATCGCCGGTGGCCTGCTGCTGTCCCCGCAGGCGGGACGGGCCCATGGAATCCAGACCAGTCTCGAGCGCATCGGCAGCCTGGGTGCCTCACTGGAGAGCAGCTACTCCAATGGGCTTCCAGCCAGCCATGCCAGCGTGCGGCTCGTGCCCCCGGGAGGCACAGCCATCGCCATGGGCCGCACCGATGCCCAGGGACATCTGAATTTCCAGCTCCCTGCCGACGCCAAAGCCGACTGGGAGATCCAGGTGGATGCCGGCCCTGGCCATCGGGACTATCTGGAGGTTCCCAGCCAGCCCCGGGGATCCGCCCCGGTGAGCAGCCGCAGCGAGGGTCCCCTGCAGGGATCCCTCGGCCACCTGCTGGCCCTCAGCCTGGTGGGGACAGCAGGCATTGTCGGTGGTCTGCTGATCACCCGTCCCCGTGCCTGAAGCGAGCCCCTCCGCGGCCGGACATTCCATCAACAGCGGCAGCCCTGCTCTGGACAGGATCGTCGAGAAGCTCGCCGGCACCACCGACCCTCGCCGCCGCTATGAGTACGTGCTGTGGCTGGCCCGCAAGCTGCAGCCCCTGCCGCAGGAGCTCCACCAAGAGCCTTTCAAGGTGAAGGGCTGTGTGTCCCAGGTGTACGTGATCGGCACCCTGGTGGACGGGCGCCTGCACTGGCAGGGCGATTCCGATGCGGCGATCACCAAGGGCCTGCTGGCGCTGCTGATCGAGGGACTGGAAGGCCTCACCCCGGCCGAGGCCCTGGCCATCGATCCCTCCGTGCTCACCCGAACCGGCCTCCAGGCCAGCCTCACGCCGTCGCGGGCCAACGGCTTCCTCAACATCTTCCGTCTGATGCAGGCCCAGGCGAGCAACCTGGCCCAGGCCTGATGGCCTTGGTAAGCCGCTGCAAAGGGCTGGGACGGCGCATTTCTAGGATCGACCTTTCGGCTGCGCAGACATGACCATCGGCATCGGCTTGCTTGGGCTGGGCACGGTGGGAGCTGGCGTCGCCGCGATCCTGCGCCATCCCCAGGGACGCCATCCCCTGGTGGCTGATCTGGCGCTGCGCCGCGTGGCCGTGCGCGACCTGAACAGAGCCCGGCCCCTAGATCTGGAGCCCGCTCTGCTGTGCACCGATCCCGAATCCGTGGTGGACGATCCGGGCGTGGACATCGTGGTGGAGGTGATGGGTGGGCTGGAACCGGCCCGCTCGCTGATCCTGCGGGCGATCGCCGCCGGCAAGCCGGTGGTCACCGCCAACAAGGCCGTGATCGCGCGCTACGGGCAGGAGATCACCGCTGCCGCCGCCGCCCGTGGCGTCTACGTGCTGATCGAGGCGGCCGTGGGTGGCGGCATCCCGATCATTGAGCCGCTGAAGCAGTCCCTGGGCGGGAACCGCATCCGCCGGGTGAGCGGCATCATCAACGGCACCACCAATTACATCCTCAGCCGCATGGCAGCTGAGGGGGCGGCTTACGCGGACGTGCTGGCCGAAGCCCAGCGCCTCGGCTACGCCGAAGCCGATCCCGCTGCCGATGTGGAGGGAGGCGATGCCGCCGACAAGATCGCCATCCTGGCGGGGCTGGCCTATGGCGGACCGGTGCCACGGGAAGGGATCCCTGCTGAGGGCATCAACCGTCTTCAGGCCCGTGATGTGGCCTACGCCAGCCAACTCGGCTACGTGGTGAAGCTGCTGGCCATCGCCGAACGACTGGGCGAGGCCGAGAACGGCGACGGCGACGAGGCGCTCCCGCTCGATGTGCGGGTCCACCCCACGCTGCTGCCGCGCCAGCATCCCCTCGCCGGCGTCAACGGGGTCAACAACGCCATCCTTGTCGAGGGCGATCCCGTCGGGCAGGTGATGTTCTACGGGCCGGGTGCCGGTGCCGGACCGACAGCCTCCGCGGTGGTGGCCGACATCCTCAACATCGCCGGCATCCGCAAGGTGGGCGGCTCCCAGGCCGGACTCGACCCGCTGCTGGCGGCCAGCAGCTGGCGGCAATGCCGTCTGGTGGACGGAGCCAGCACCCGCCACCGCAACTACGTGCGGCTGCGCACCCGTGACGAGGCCGGGGTGATCGGCCGCATCGGCACCTGCTTCGGCCAGGCCGGGGTCTCGATCCAGTCGATCGTGCAGCTGGAGGCCAGTGCTGAGGGCGCCGAGATCGTGGTGATCACCCACGACGTGCAGGAACAGGCCTTTCAGCGGGCGCTCGATGCCATCCGCGCCCTCAGCGAGGTGGAGACCATCGCCGCCTGCCTGCGCACCCTCTGACCGCCAAAGCGCAGGCCCGCGTGAGAGAACGGACACATTTCCGCCCCGGGCGCAGGCACAGATTGGCTGCGATTCGAGACCTGAGCGCAGCCCGGGCGCCACATCGGCGATCCCATCCGTTCTGCTTCGCTGACAGAACTCCCAATCTGTAGCCTTCCGAACATCTGTTCCAGGATGCGAAGGAATCATTAAGGGATAGGGTGGCCTCAGAACGGTCCTCTCACCCGCCTTCTCCTCCGGACCCCTGTCATGAGCCTCCTTCAGGGCGACTGCATCCATCTCGGCAGCGATGAGCAGCTCTACCAGGTGATCGGTGTCGATGATCACGGCAACCGCTGCTGGCTGCGCCGCTGGCCCCTGGCGCGCCATGGATCCCCGGTTCTGGAACTCCCACTGCATCAGGTGCAGCAGAACCGCCGCCACCGACCCCAGCCCCAGGCCACGCGACCCTGAGGCGGGCATGGGCAGAGCCCTGATCCCCGTCTTGAATGGGGCCGCATCCAGGGCCCCGATTGCCGCCACCACCGGTCAGCCGTTCATTCCTTCGCCTGGGCCGCCCGCTCGTGCTGGTCGCCCTGCTGGCCGCGGGGCTGATCAGCGGATGCCAGCCGCCCAGGCCGGCTGGCCTGCTGATCCTGGCCAGCCGCAGCCGCGTGGATTCGCTCGATCCCGCCTCCGCCTCCCGGGTCGGGGTGCTGCAGGTGCTCAGCGGCCTGGGGGATCCCCTCTATTCCATCGATGCCGATGGCACCCCACAGCCCAAGCTGGCCGCTGCGCTGCCTGAGCTGAGCCCGGATGGACGGAAGGCACGGATCCGCCTGCGACCCGGTGTGCGTTTTCACGACGGAACCCCCTTCAATGCCGAGGCGCTGGTGTTCTCGCTGCGGCGGTTCATGGCCATCGGCACCCTCGGCTACCAACTCAGCGACCGGGTGCAGGCGGTGCGTGCCCGTGGGCCCCTGGAGGTGGAACTGCAGCTGAAGCATCGCTTCAGTCCCCTGCCCCGGCTGCTGAGCGCGATCTTCCTCACGCCCGTCTCGCCGACCGCCTACCGGAAGCACCGACAGAGCGCCTGGGGGGAGGGCTTCGTGGGCACAGGCCCCTACCGGCTGGCGTTCTTCAGCGGCCAGCAGGTGCGGCTTGAGCCCTGGCAGGGCTACTGGGGACCGCGGCCCCGCAACCGTGGGCTGGTGGTCGTCAACCTCAGCAACTCCACCGCCCTGTTCGGGGCCCTGCGCAGCGGCGAGGTGGATCTGCTGCTCGCCAACGGCCTGGAGATCGATCACCAGCAGGCCCTGCGTCGCGAGGCCGCCGCGGGCCGGCTGCAGGAGGCCACCGGCCCGGCGATGAACATCGGACTGCTGTCGCTGCGCAGCGATCAACCGCCCCTGGACGATCCACGCCTGCGGCTGGCCCTCGCCCACAGCCTGGATCGGCGCACGTTGAGCCAGCGGGTCAGCCTCGGCCTGCGGCCACCGCTGCGGCAGCTGGTGCCCCCCACCCTGCCGGGCTCCGATCCCGACGCCTGGCCCGCCTATGACCCCGCCAGAGCCCGCAGCCTGCTGCGCCAGGCCGGGTACTGCCGCGGCCGTGAGCTGGCGCTGCCACTCACCTTCCGCTCCGATGTGCCCAGCGATCGGCTGTTCGCCCTCACCTGGCAGGCCCAGGTGCGCCGCGATCTGGGCGGTTGCCTCCGGCTCGATGTCAGCGGCATGGAGTCGACCACCGCCTACGACCAGCTGGGCAAGGGGACCCTGCCGCTGTTCTTCTACGACTGGAGCGGCGACTATCCCGACGCCGAGAACTTCCTGATGCCCCTGCTCAGCTGCGAACAGCGCCGTGGTGACAGATGCATCAAGGGCAACAGCGCTCTCAGCGGCAGCTTCTGGAGCGCGCCGGGCCTGGAAGACCAGCTGGTACGCAGCAGCAGCCTCGATGGCCGCCCGCGGGAGCTGCTGCTGCGCACGATCCAGCGCCGCACCGCTGCCGCCAGCCCCTACCTGCCGGTCTGGCTGATGGCGCCGGCGGTCTGGGCGCGGCCCAGCCTGGCGCCACCGCGGTTCGACGGATCGGGGTGGCTCGTGCTGGCCGATCTGCACCGCAGCGGCCCATCCGACGCCGGCAGCGCCGGCCGCAACCGCCAGCGCCCATGAGCCGTCGCCGCGCCCTGCTGCGCTACCTCTCCGCCAGGCTGGCCCTGGCACCGGTGATGCTGTGGCTGATCGCCAGCCTGGTGTTCCTGCTGCTGCGGGTGGCACCCGGGGACCCGATCGATGCCCTGCTGGGGCCCAAGGCCCCGGCGGCAGCCCGTGTCGCCCTGAGGGCCCAGCTCGGGCTCGACCAGCCCCTGACCGTCCAGTACGGCCACTTCCTCTCCTCCCTGCTCCACGGTGATCTGGGCGCCTCCCAGGCCAGCAAGGAACCGGTGCTCGCGATCATCCGGGGGAGCCTCCCCGCCAGCCTCGAGCTCGGGCTGGTGGCCCTGATCCTGGCAGCAGTTCTGGGGCTCGCCGTGGGCTTCAGCGGCATCGCCCGGCCGGAGGGAAGGCTCGATCTTGCGGGGCGTCTCTACGGCATCGGCACCTATGCATTGCCGCCGTTCTGGGCGGCAATGATGGTGCAGCTGGTCTTTGCCGTGTGGCTGGGCTGGCTGCCGGTGGGCGGTCGCTTCCCCCCCACCCTGCTGCCACCCGAAGGCAGCGGTTTCTATCTGCTCGACAGCCTGCGGAATGGCAGCTGGAGCCAGTTCAACGGGGCCCTGCGCCACCTGGTGCTGCCCGCCTCCACCCTGGGGCTGCTGCTCAGCGGCATCTTCACCAACGCCCTGCGGCTCAACCTGCGCCGAGCCCTGGCCTCGGATTACGTGGAGGCCGCCCGCAGCCGCGGCCTGAGCGAAACCCGGGTGGTGCTGCGCCATGCTCTGCCCAATGCCCTGCTGCCGGTGCTGACGATCACAGGCATCACCGTGGCCTCCCTGATCGGTGGGGCACTGCTCATTGAGGTGACCTTCTCCTGGCCCGGCATCGCCCTGCGGCTTCAGGAGGCGATCGCCCAGCGCGATTACCCGCTGGTGCAGGGCATCGTGGTGGTGGTGGCGGCGCTGGTGGTGCTGGTCACCGTGGTGGTGGATCTGCTGGTGGCGCTGCTCGATCCCCGCATCCGCTTCTGAGCGCACAGCGGCGGTCAGCGAAGCAGAAGCTCGTGCCAGCGCCGGGCAAGGGGGCCATCGAGCACATAGGCCCGCACCCCCTGCTGGCTTCTCTCCTGAGCCGGCAGCAGCGAGGAGCTCTCAAGCGACTGCAGGAAGGCGCCGCTGATGCCCAGCAGCAGGTTCTGCACCGCGACGGGATCCGCTCCCACCAGATCCTGGCCCAGACGCAACACCGCCTCCTCCTTGGCCTCCATACGCACGGGGGAGAAATGGCTGCCGCCCTCCACCAGCACCAGACGGCTGCGGGGATCACCGGGCGGCAGGAACAGCTGCAGCTGCTCCTCCAGCGGCGGTGTGACCAGATCGAGGCTGCCGCCCGTCATCAGCACCGGCAGCTGCAGCGGCCGGGTCGAGCCGGCCCATTGGGGCCAGAGCAGGCTGCCGAAGCCGTTGAACAGCACCACCGCCCGCAGATCCCGATTGCGAGGGAAGGGAGCAGGCACGCCCGCGTTGGCCAGCTCGCACTGCAGCAGCCGCGAGGGATTGGCCACCGGCAGCCGGTCAATCGCCTCCCGGCAGCGCCCAACCAGGCCAGGCGCCGGTCGGAGGCCGGCAGCCAGCAGGGCGGTGAGTCCACCGAGGGAATGACCCACCAGCACCACCCCCTTCCCCGGCAACGCCAGTTGCCCGCGGCGCTGGGCCTCCAGTACGGCAGCCACGTCCTGCAGCCGCTCCGGCAGGCTGGACGCTCCTGGGGTGGAGCCCCGTCCCTCCAGCGCGGCTTTCAGGGCCGGGCCGTCGCTGCCGGGATGCTGGATCACCGCCACCGACCAGCCCCACTGGGCCATGGCCGCCGCAAACCAGCCCAGCTGATCGGCATTGCCGCCCAGACCGGGAAGCACCAGCAACCAGGGGTGATGGGAGGCCTCCGGCGCCCGGGCCGGCCAGAGATCCAGCGGCAGAGGCTGGCGGCGGTGGGCAACCGGCAGCAGCAGCAGCTGCGGCGCCGCGGGGAGATCCCCGAGATAGGGCGTGCGGCCGGGGATCCGGGGCAGATCGAGCTGCTGCAAGGCCAGCAGCGCCAGGCGCTGCTGGTGGATCTGCTGACGCCACTGCTCCGCCAGTGCCACCAGGGAATCGAGACGGAGATTCAACCGCTGCTCCGGCAATCCCCGCAGCAGGCTCAGCAGGGTCACCTGCCGCCGCTGCAGGAGTTGCTGCCGCAGGGTTGCCTGCAGCATGGCCGTGGTGCTGCGGCCATCGGCCGTGGTGAGCAGATCGCCCACCTCATCGAGCAACTGCCCGCCGGCCCAGCTGTCGAGCAACTGGCTGCCGAAGCTGCGATCGCGCAGGAGGGGGGCCTGCAGCAGCCGCCTGAGGGACGCCTGGCTGGCGGGATCCAGCAGATCGAGCCAGACATCCAGCTCTCCCGGTGAGCGCTGTGCAGGCCGCAGCGGATCGGCGCCCGGGCGCCCCGCGCTGAGCATGGGGCG
>JBAWXG010000067.1:0-12801 GCA_037144195.1 Synechococcus sp. ELA057 | reverse complement strand
TCCTGCTCATGGGAGAGCAGCGGCACCCGGCCGATGTCACGCAGGTAGGAGCGCAGCAGATCGGCCGTGGGGGCCAGCGGGGTGGTGCTGGTGGCAACGGTGATGGAGATGGGCATCGGAGGAGATGCGAAACCTCTTGGTTTCGTAACTCTACAGCGTTTTTCCGATTTCTTTCCGATCCCGAAGCCTTCCTGTTGAAGCCTCCGGCTGCGCCAGGGCGGGCGTGCCGGTGTCCACGGACGGGAGCGGCATGGCGGGCCAGAGTGGGGGGATGGTGCGCGAGCGGCTGCAGAAGCTGATGGCGGCGGCGGGATTCTGTTCCCGGCGACGCGGCGAGGAGCTGCTGCGCCAGGGTCGGGTGCGGGTCAATGGTCTGCCGGCCGGGATCGGCGATCAGGCCGACGCCCGCCGTGACCGGATTGAGATCGATGGCCGCCCGCTCCAACCCCCTCCAGCCGGTCTCACCCTGCTGCTGCACAAACCCCTGGGGGTGCTGTGCACCTGCCACGATCCCCACGGACGTCCCACGGTGATGGATCTGTTGCCCGAGGATCTGCGCCGCGGCCGGGGGCTGCATCCGGTGGGGCGCCTGGATGCCGACAGCCGTGGCGCCCTGCTGCTCAGCAACGACGGAGACCTCACCCTGCGACTCACCCATCCGCGCTACGGCCACCGGCGTGTCTATCGGGTCTGGGTGAAAGGGCGCCCCGACGCTCAGTCCCTGGCCCTGTGGCGCCAGGGGGTGCCTCTCGATGGCGCGCCCAGCCAGCCGGTGGCTGTGCAGGTGCTTGCCCGGCGCGATGACCGCACCCTGCTGGAGCTCGGGATGGTCGAGGGCCGCAACCGTCAGATCCGTCGCACCGCAGGTCAGCTGGGCCATCCCGTGCTCGATCTGCAGCGGATCGCCATCGGCCCCTGGCAACTGGAGGATCTGCCGGAGGGGCGCTGGAGGCGGCTGACAGCACAGGAGTTGATGGCGGAGGATGCGGGCTTGCTCTTCGGCTCCGATCCCTCAACCCGCGACCTGCCGTCCCCGTGAGTGCCTCAGCGCCCCGCTCCCATCGCCGTCCTGGCCCCCTCTCCGCGCTGCTCGCCTGGGGAGGGCGCCGCCTGGGCCGCTCCAGGGGAGCTTCTCCATCCGCAGCTGCCGTGGCGTCGGATCCGCTGCAGGAGGCCGGATCCAGCCTGCGCCTTGCCCGTGAGGCCAGGGGGTTGAGCCTGCGTCAGCTCGCCCTGGATACCCGCATCAGCACCGCCGTGCTCGAGGCGCTGGAAAAGGGTTGGCGCGATCGCCTGCCGGAGCCCACCTATCTGCGCAGCATGCTCACGCTGCTGGAGCAGCATCTGGATCTGCCCGGCGGCAGCCTGCAGGTCGTGCTGCCGCCGCGGGCCTCTCAGGTGGGAAGCGGCCTGGCGGATCCCCGCGTGCGGCGGTTCAGCCCGACAGCGATTGAGCTGTTCACCACCTGGCAGGGCTGTCTGCTGTACGGCGTGCTCTGCCTGGGATTGATCTACGGGCTGAACCGCCAGCAGCAGCAGCTGGCCAGCCGCGGCCTGCTCGCGCTGCGGCCCTTGCCGCCGCTGCCGGCCGCCGCCGATCGATCCGATGCAGCGGATGTCGATCCTTTGCATCAGCGCCTGCTCGCGCTCTTCCCCGATGTCCGGCCCCTCGAGCGCGCCGGTCGCGGCCAGGCGCTGGCCCTGCTCCGCAGTCAGCTGAAGCCGCCGGTCCGACCGGAGGCCTCTGCCGCCAGGCCAACAGCAACCGTCTCAGATCCGGGCGCCGCGGCGCCGGCCTCCAACGCTCAGCCTGCGCCCACCCGTCCATAGCGGGTCGCCATGCTCCCCAGCCCGTGGATCTTGTCGCCCAGCTGGTCCACCGGGCTGCTCAGCCGCCAGCTCCAGTTGCCCACGGTGGTGCCGGGAGCGTTGAAGCGGGCCTCATCGCCCAGTTCCAGCAGATCCTGCAGCGGCACCACCACCCACTCGGCGCTGGAGGCCAGCCCCAGCTCCAGCAGCTGCCAGCCGGGGGCCGTGATCTCGCTGCCGATCACCTGGCGGACCTGGTCGCGGGTGCCGGGCTCCAGTCCCTGCCACCAGCCGAGGGTGGTGGCGTTGTCATGGGTGCCCGTGTACACCACCCAGCGGCTGCCGCGGTAGTTGGCCGGCAGGTAGGCGTTGCCGCCGTCGCCGTCGAAGGCGAACTGCAGGATCTTCATGCCCGGCAGGCCGAAGCGGTCGCGCAGGGCTTCCACCTTCGGGGTGATCACGCCGAGATCCTCGGCGATCAGCGGCAGCCGCCCCTGGCGCAGGCGCCCCTGGCGGCGGCAGAGGCGCAGCAGGCCGCTGAGCAGGGACTGGCCCGGTGACGGGCACCATTGGCCGTGTTCCGCGGTCGGTGCACCGCCCGGCACGCTCCAGTAGGCCTCCAGCGCGCGGAAGTGATCCAGCCGCAGGAGGTCGAACAGATCCAGCTGGCGCTCCAGGCGGTGCAGCCACCAGCGGAAGCCCCCCAGCCGATGGCGCCACCAGCGGTAGACGGGCGTGCCCCAGAGCTGGCCGGTGACGCAGAAGTAATCGGGGGGAACGCCGCTCTGCTGATCGAGACTTCCATCGAGCCTGACGGAGAACAGCCCGCGGCGGGTCCAGACATCGGCGCTGTCGTGGGCGACATAGAAGGGCAGATCGCCCACAAGCAGCACCCCGCCGCTCTGGCAGCGCTGCTGCAGCGCCTCCCACTGCTCCTGCAGCTGCCACTGCAGCAGCGCCTCCTGCAGCAGCAGTTCGCCGTGATCGCGTTGCAACTGCTCCAGGGCGCGCCTTTGGCGCTGGGCCAGGGGGCCGGGCCATTGCCACCAGGGTTTTCCGCCCTGCAGCCGGCGCAGCACCATGAAGCGGCAGTGATCCTCCAGCCAGTCGGCCTGGTGTCGCCGCCAGCGCTCGAAACGCTGACGCCGGGTGGCGCTCTGCGCCGGCCAGTGCCGGGCGAGGGCTGCCGCGATCTGCTCCGAGCGGGCCGTGGCCTGGGGGGCGTCGAGTCGGGCCGTCGGGCTTCCCCCCAGGGCGGCATGGTCGGCATCACGGATCAGACCCGCTGCCAGCAGATCGTCGGCATCGATCAGCCACGGGTTCAGCGCTGAGCCGCTGGGCGAGCTGTAGGGGGAGCCGGTGCCATCGGTGGGGGCCAGCGGCAGCACCTGCCAGATGCCGATCCCCGCTGCCGAGAGCAGGTCGATCCAGGCCCGGGCCGAAGCCCCCAGCGTGCCGCAGGGGCCGGCCCCCGGCAGGGCGGTGGGATGGAGCAGGACGCCACTGCGGGCGGAATCGGTCACGTGGGGGGGAGCCGGTAGCGGCTGACGATGCGTTGGGCGAAGGCTGGGATGTGGCGTTCGGCCATGGCGGCGTGATGGCGACGCAGCCAGAGGGCGTTGCGGGTGAAGTGGGAATCGATCGAGAAGCGGCCGTACTCCAGGCCTTTGGGACCGATCCGTTCAATGACCCACGCTAGGGCTTCTGCCAACCAGCGCGGCAGCTTCACGGCCTTGTCATAGGCCTCGATGCCCTGCTGCACGGCGGCACGGCGGTCACCGCGACTCGTCACCGGCGCGAGTTCCAGCTCCTGCTCCACCAGGGCCAGCAGGGCTGCACCGCGCGGATTGCGCACGGTGATCCACTGGCGGCCGAATTCGGCGCCCATGTAACCCACCACCAGATCGGCGCCGGCATTGGTGTAGTCGAAGCAGCTCAGGCAGCTGGGGGCGAAGACGTCCTTGAGCCTGGGGGTGTCGAGACCGAAGAACGGCAGTGTCTCCTCGCGGCCATCGCTGTGGCGGAAGTGGATGCGGAAGTCCTGCATGAACTCGTAGTGGACGACCGTTTCCGGGGAGCTGACCGAGCTCTCCAGAAAGGTCTGCAGGCCCTGGCGCGAGACGTTGTCGACGCAGGGCAGGCCGAGCACATAGAGCTCCTGGAGCGGCAGGGTGGGCTGCACGGCACGCAGGGCCTGGATCTGGCAGCCCACGCCGATCGCCAGCAGCCGCTCGATGCCACTGCCGGGCAGCTGCTCGAGCACCCGCAGATTGGGCGAGAGGGTGGGCTTGTTGACCCGGGCGGCCAACACCTCCTCAGGTGTGCGGGCCAGCACCGGCACGGGCGTGAAGCGGTCATCCTCGCTCTGACCCACACACAGCACCGCATCCACAAGGCCGCTCTCGAGGGCGCGTACCCCCAGCCGCGACACGATGCCCGTCCACTGGGCCCCGGCGATCGGTTCCTGCAGGCGGGCGGTGACCATGCGCTCGTGCACCCCGAAATAGAGCTCGTTCTCGTCGTCGAGATGGCGGCTGCGTCCGTGGGCCTGCTGCTCCATCGCCTCGAAGCGCTGCTCCAGAAAGGCGCAGGACTGCTTCACATAGGCGATCCAGCGGCTGTCGCAGAGCCCGCACTGGCTGCACAAATCCTTGGCCGGGTAGGTCGCACCCGGCGCCAGAGGACGGGCCCGCTCGTGGGGGAGCGTGGGCTGGCCGGCGGATGGCTGGGGTGCACTCAAGCGGGACGTGGCGGCATGCAACCGTTTCAACCTATCGGCGCCCCCTCCCCAGAGTCCTGATCCGGTTTCCTGGGTCAGAGTGGGGCCCTGCCCGCCCCTGCCCACCGCGATGCCCGACCGCCGGGATCCTCCCAGCTCTACCCCTGATCGTGGCGGCCGTCCGAGGCGCCCCGAGTCCGGGGGACGGGCCGGCCGTCGGGCCTGGCGATGGCCCGCCCGCCGCACCCTGCTGGCCGCCGTGCTGCTGACGGCTGGTGGCGTGGTGGGTCTGAGTGCCCTGGCCATGGTCTGGCCGAGGCCGGATCGGGCCTATGAAGCCCCTACGGAGATCACCCCCGCCAATCTGGCCCTCAAGCCATCCCGCACGGTCACGGTGCTCGTGATCGGATTGGATACCGATCGACTCGGCGCGCCGCGCAATGGGGCCGCTCCCGCCGGGCCGGCCAATGCTGATGCCCTGCTGCTGGTGCGCGTGCAGCCCCGGGAGCCGCTGCAGGTGCTCAACCTGCCGATCGAGCTGGCGGTGAGGCTGCCTGGCCACCCCCGACCGCTGGCCCTGGCGAGCCTGTACCGCAGGGGCGGTGTGGCGCTGGTCTCCGATGCCGTGCGCGAGCTGACCGGCCTTCAGCCTCCCGCTCCCGATCGCTATCTGGTGCTGTCCCGCGCGGCCCTGCGCTTCCTGATCAACGGTGTGGGAGGGCTGGAGATCGATCCGCCTCGGGCCATTCACTACGTCGATCGCAGCCAGAAGCTGACGATCGAACTCGAGGCCGGCCTGCAACGCCTCGGTGGTCTGGGGATCGAGCAGCTGTTGCGCTACCGCGACAGTCGCCTCGGGGATGGGGATCGCCGCCTCACCCATGAGCGTGTGGAGCTGGCCCTGCGGGATCGTCTGCGCCAGAGCGAGCCGCTCACGGCCCTGCCGCTGGTGATCCGCGATCTGCAGGACAAGGTGGAGACCAATCTGACGCCTGATGAGGCCCTGAGCCTGATGGCGGCGGGTCTGGACGACAGGCGCCCGATCACCTTCCGCACGTTGCCGCTGGACCCGCCCAAGCCGGGCTCCCCGGGCCTGCGGCAGCTCAGCCTCAAGGCACCCGCCTCGCTCTGGCCTGAGAACGGCTTCTGAGCCCGGGGCATCAGGCCTGCGGCGCGGCCACGGCCGCCTGGGCCCCGATCCGGTGCCACCGATTCAGCAGGGCCGTGCCGACCATCTCGGCCATGGCCTCGGCCTGCGCCAGGGCGTTGCTGTCCTCCGCCACTGGTTCAAGAGCCGGCAGCCACCCCAGCCAGGGCATCCCATCGGCCCGGCGTGCGGCCGGATCCCAGCAGCCGCCCTGCTGCACGACACCCACCAGAGGGATCTTCAGGAGACGCAGCAGGGCCACCCCCGCCTTCGGCAGTCCGCTTTCCAGCTGGGGGGCGCTGACCACCAGCAGGCAGGGCTGGGCCCAGGCCCCCAGGTGATCGGCCCAGCAGCCTCCGCTGTCGAGCGGGCGGCCCACATCCAGGGGCAGAGCCGCCAGCCAGCTCCGCTGATCGCTGCTGTGGGGATGCAAGGCCGCCAGGGCCCGGCCCGGATTCGCCAGCGGGGTGAGCTGCTGCAGGGGCATCGCCAGCAGCGCAGCGAGTTGTGCCGCCGCCTGGTCCAGATCGGGGAGTCCGCCGAGCCCGCTCAGGCCGGCCTCGCCCAGACCGACGAGCACCAACCCCTGGCCGTGGCGCTGCGGAGCGGTCTGCATCGCTGCCGGATCGGCTGGACAAATCGTCATCGTCGCGATGCCCCTGTTGGCAGTCACGCTTCTACCATCGGATCTGAGCAGGCCGCCTGTCCTCCCCGTGACCACCTTCCAGACAGCTGCACGGGTGGAGACAAAGGGGACACCCTCCCCCGCGGCTCCCGATGTGCGCCGCCTGCGCCTGTTCAGCGGCACCTCCAATCCCGACCTGGCACGTGAGATCGGCGCCTACCTCGGCATCCCCGACGGGCCTCGGGTGATCAAGCGGTTTGCCGATGGTGAGCTTTACATCCAGATCCAGGAATCGATCCGCGGCTGCGATGTGTTCCTGATTCAGCCCACCTGCGCTCCGGTGAACGATCACCTGATGGAGCTGCTGATCATGGTGGATGCCTGCCGCCGCGCCTCGGCCCGCCAGATCACCGCTGTCGTGCCCTACTACGGCTACGCCCGCGCCGACCGCAAGACGGCTGGGCGTGAATCGATCACCGCCAAGCTCGTGGCCAATCTTCTGGTCAAATCCGGGGTGGACCGGGTGCTGGCCATGGATCTGCATTCCTCCCAGATCCAGGGGTACTTCGACATCCCCTGCGATCACATCTACGGCTCGCCGGTGCTGGTCGATTACCTCTCCACCCGTGATCTCGGTGAGGTGGTGGTGGTCTCCCCCGATGTGGGTGGCGTCGCCCGTGCCCGCGCCTTCGCCAAGCAGATGAACGATGCGCCTCTGGCGATCATCGACAAGCGCCGCTCGGGCCACAACGTGGCCGAAAGCCTCACGGTGATCGGCGATGTGGTTGGCAAGACGGCGGTGATGATCGACGACATGATCGATACCGGCGGCACGATCGTGCAGGGTGCCCGGCTGCTGCGGCGCTCCGGTGCCGCCCGCGTGCTCTGCTGCGCCACCCATGCGGTGTTTTCTCCCCCCGCCAGCGAGCGTCTGGCAGAGCCGGGACTGTTCGAGGAGGTGGTGGTCACCAACAGCATCCCGATCGCGCGCGAGCGCCATTTCCCGCAGCTGCGGGTGCTGTCGGTGGCCAACATGCTGGGCGAGGCGATCTGGCGCATTCACGAGGAGAGCTCGGTCAGCTCGATGTTCCGCTGAGCGACGTGGCGCCCCCCTCCCCGCGGCGCAGTTTTCTGCGTGAACGCCTGGCGCGTCTTGCCGTGAGGACGTGTGCGCTGGGCTCGGTCCTGGTGCTGCCGCTTGCGGCCGCCCTCCCACTGGCCGCCGAAGCCGCCGATCCCCCATCGCCCCCGATCAAGGGGCCAAGGGTCGGCGTCTGGCTGACCAACAGTCCCAGTCCGCTCTATTACGACGCGGGTCGCATCGATCAGGCCGTGCAGCAGCTGGCCGAGGCCGGTTTCAACACGCTCTACCCCAATGTCTGGAGCCGCGGCGCCACGTTCCACCGCAGCCGCTACGCCCCTCTGGAGCCGGCTCTGGCGGCGGTGGCTCCCGATCTCGATCCCATCTGCCGTCTCACCCGCAGCGCCCACCGACGCGGGCTGCAGGTGATCCCGTGGTTCGAGTACGGGCTGATGGAGCCGGCTGACAGCGAGGTGGCCCGCAATCACCCCGATTGGCTTCTGCGCCGCCGGGATGGGAGTGCCCTGTACGCGATGCACGGCGCCGATCTGCGCAGCTCGCCGTTGAAGGATCTGCGGGTGTGGCTCAATCCCGCCCATCCCCAGGTTCAGGAACGGTTTCTGGGTCTGATCGGGGAGATTGTGCAGCGTTGCGGCGTCGATGGGATCCAGCTGGATGATCATTTCGCCTGGCCGGTCGAGCTGGGGTATGACGCCACCACCACCGCGCTCTACAAGGCGGATACGGGCCAGGATCCCCCAGCTGATATCACCGATCGGTTCTGGATGCGCTGGCGCCGCCAGCGTTTGACTGAACTGCTGCGGATGCTGCGCAGCCGTTTCACCACGGCGGATGGAGCGCGGCGCACCGTGATCAGCCTTTCCCCCGGCCCCTTCCGCTTTGCCTACAACCACTGGCTCCAGGACTGGGAGCTCTGGGCGCTGGGAGATCTGATCGATGATCTGGTGATTCAGAACTACGCCTATTCCCTGGCGGGATTCGCCAAGGATCTGGATCAGCCGGCGCTGGTCAAGGCACGCGGCTGGGGAATGCCGGTGGAGATCGGCATCCTGGCCGGCTTCGGAGGCCGCACCACACCGATGGATGTGCTGGCCCAGAAGACAGCGCTCGCCGTCGGCCGGGGGCACGGCGTGATCTATTTCTACTGGGAAGGTCTGTGGGGCCGTTATGCAGGTCCCGAGGGAGGCAGTTACCGGCGAACAGCATTCCAGCAGCTGCACCAGCAACTGTTCAGTGGTGCATCAGGCGGTGCTGCATCCGGCAGAGCAGTGGCAGGCAGTGGAGCGCCAGGAAGTGGAGTGGCAGGCGCGATCCTTCTGCCGCCTCTGCCGACGAGACCACTCAGGTCGTCGACTCTGCAGAGCGGCCCGGCGATGATGCGGCCATTGCCGCCCCCTCCACCGCCTCCACCGATCCCCTCGGGCTGGTGATCGAACAGCTGAATCGGGGGCGCGGCCAATCATGACCTGCCAGAAGCGGGGCCGGGCCGCAGGCAGGTCGTGAGGATGGGTGTCGATCGAGGCAGCCGGAAGCGCCTGGATCAATCCTCTTCGTCGGTGGCTCCAGCCGGCAGCAGACGGATCTGCTTCTTGCCCAGCTTGATTTCGAACACATCGCCGGGCTTCACACCCAGCTTGGCGGTGTAGGCATTGCCCACCAGCAGGTTCCCGTTTGTCTGCACGGTGGCCACGAAGCTGAGGCTTCTGCCCCGTTTGCCGGCGCTGCCGCCCCCCTGAGCCAGGGTGACGCCTTTGGCATCCAGCAGCGCTTCGTAGAAGGCGGTGAAGTTAAGCCGCTCGCTGCCGTCCTTCTTGGTGCTCACGTAGCCCGCGGCGCGCACCAGTTCGGATTTGGATGCGTCACCAAGCTCCTTCACCTTGGCGAGTAGATCTGACCCTGTCAGCATGATTTTCCCGTGAACCTTTGCACGTTAGCGCTTGATTTGCTCTTGTCATCAATTATCCGGCGGCATTTCTTGCCGTCCCTTGTTGCGTCTGAGGCTCGCGTTGATCGGGCTGTCCGGGGCTGTCAGAGGCGGTGACATTGCAGCTGCATCGTTTGATGCGTCCTGTGCATCCATGGCGCCATCGGTTGACCTGGGCTGCGGTGATCCTGCTGCGAACGATTCAATCAGGGCCGTCGCTCCAGCGCGGATCGCACCATCCCTCCACCAGTCGCCAGCGTTGAATCCCGTGTCCTTGCCATGCCGATGCGAGCCCTGAAGATCGCTGATCGACGTGTTGCGGTGCCGCCCGGGGATCAGCCGCTCCGGTGCCTGGGGGCCGGAGTCGGGCCCGTCGGCTGACGCTGGAGCAGCGGCAGCACCACGCTGCTCAGTCCCAGCATCAGGAAGGAGAAGGCGCCCACCAGGGCCAGCAGCCGCAGGGGCCAGGGCCGGCCAGGATCAACGGGGATGTCCTCATCATTCGAGGTCATTCGGGGCATGGGTGGGGTCGTCGCCGCCTTCCAGCCTGACCCGATGGATCGATCCATGCCAGCCTCCGCTGGGTGCGCGCTCAGGACTGATGCCAGCTGATCACACCCTCCCCGCGGGCAGCCCTTACTGGAGCCTCACCCCTGAGCAGTTGTTCCAGGTCCTGGGGAGTTCGCCCCAGGGGCTAGGCCGGCAAGAGGCCGAACGCCGTCTGGCCGCATCCGGCGATCGGAAGTCCTCTGACAGGCACCCCCTGATCGCTGGGCTGCGCCTGCTGCTGGCGCAGTTCAACAGCCCGATCGACTGGATGCTGGCCGCTGCGGCCCTGCTCTCCTTTCTGCTGGATTCGCCCACCGATGGCGCCATCCTGCTGGTGATCCTGTTGCTCAGCGGCCTGCTGGGGTTCTGGCAGGAGCGGGGGGCGGCCGATGCGGTGCGGCAGTTGCTGCTGGAGGTGCGCACCACCTCCCACGTGCTGCGTGATGGGCTGGATTGCAGCGTGCCCCGGGAACAGGTTGTGCCCGGCGATGTGCTGCTGCTGGCCGCCGGCAGCGCCCTCCCGGCCGATTGCCGCCTGCTGGAGGAGCGCGATCTGAGCGTGGAGGAGGCCAGCCTCACCGGAGAGAGCTTTGCGGTGAGCAAGCATCCGCCGGTCCTGCCGGCGGATACACCCCTGGCCCGCCGGCGCAACGTGCTGCACATGGGCACGCATGTGGTGAGTGGCATGGGCCGGGCTCTGGTGGTGCACACCGGCCGGCAGACGGTCTATGGCGCCATCGCGGAGCACCTCGGTCGCCAGCCCGCTGAGACGGAATTCGAGCAGGGGGTGAAGCGCTTCGGGGCCCTGCTGCTCGAGGTCACGCTGGTGCTGGTGCTGGCGATCTTCGCCATCAATGTGTTTCTGCAGCGGCCGGTGATCGAAGCGTTTCTGTTCGCTCTGGCTCTGGGGGTGGGCCTGACGCCCCAGCTGCTGCCGGCGATCCTCAGCGTCAACCTGGCCAGCGGCGCCAGGCGCATGGCCCGCCAGCGGGTGATCGTGCGGCGTCTGGCCTCGATCGAGAACTTCGGAAGCATGGGGGTGCTCTGCTCCGACAAGACCGGCACCCTCACCGAGGGAACGGCGTCCCTGCGCCACTGGTTCGGCCTCGATGGTCAACCCAGCGACAGCGTCAGGCGCCTGGCGGTGGTGAACGCCAGCTTTGAGAGCGGCTTCCCCAATCCGATCGATGTCGGCATCCGCGCCGCCGCCCGCGACGGGGATCTCGACGGCTGGAGCAAGATCGATGAGCTGCCTTTTGATTTCAGCCGCAAGCGCCAGAGTGTGCTGGCCAGGCAGGATGGTGATCCGCTGCTGATCACCAAGGGAGCGGTGGCCCAGGTGATTGCGGTCTGCGATCAGGCCCAGTTGCCAGATGGATCGCTGGTGCCGCTCGACGCGGTGCGCGAGCGCGTCAACGCCCTGGTGGAGCGATGGAGCGCCGAGGGAGACAGGCTGCTGGCCCTGGCGGTGCGCCGCTGGCCCGCCGAGGGCCGGCAGGTGCCGCGGGCGGTGGGCCGTGAGGCGGAGGCCGGCATGGTGCTGCTCGGCTTGATCGGCCTGAGCGATCCGATCAAGCCGGGGGTGCCGGCCACGGTGGCGGAGCTGGAACGGCTGGGGGTGCGGCTGAAGATCCTCAGCGGCGACAATCCGCTGGCGGCGGCCCGGGTGGCGCGTGATGTGGGCCTGCGCAATGGCGAGGTAATCAGTGGCGGTGCGCTCGATGGCCTCTCCGATCAGGCGCTGGCGGCGGTGGTGAACCGGGTGGATGTGTATGCCGAGATCGAGCCCCGCCAGAAGGAGCGGCTGGTGCGGGCCATGCGGCAGGCCGGCCATGTGGTGGGCTTTCTGGGCGATGGCATCAACGATGCACCGGCGCTGCAGGCCGCCGATGTGGGCCTCTCGGTGCAAGGTGCCGTGGATGTGGCCAAGGAGGCGGCGGACATCGTGCTGCTGGAACCCGATCTGGGGGTGCTGGTCGGGGGGATCCGGGAGGGACGGCGCACCTTCGCCAACACGCTCAAATACGTGTTCATGGCCACCAGTGCCAATTTCGGCAACATGTTTTCGATGGCAGGGGCCTCGCTGTTGCTGCCCTTTCTGCCACTGCTGCCCAAGCAGATCCTGCTCACCAATCTGCTCACCGATCTGCCCGAGATGACGATCGCCGGCGATCGTGTCGATGCCGACTGGATCGAGCGTCCCCATCGCTGGAGCATCCCCTTCATCCGGCGCTTCATGCTCTGCTTCGGGCTGGTCAGCTCCCTGTTCGACTACTTCACCTTTGCGGTGCTGCTTCTGCTGCTGCGGGCGGATACGGCTCAATTCCGCACCGGTTGGTTCGTGGAGTCGGTGCTGTCTGCCGCCATGATCGTGCTGGTGATCCGCACCCGCGGTCCGCTGCTGGAGAGCCGCCCGTCTCGTGCCCTGGTGCTGGCCACCGCGCTGATCGTGGTGATCACCCTCAGCCTGCCCTGGACTCCGATCGGACATCTGTTTGGTTTTGTGCCTCTGCCCGCCGAGTTTCTGGCGGTTCTGGCGGTGATCCTGCTGGCCTATGTGGCCGCGGCCGAAGCGGTCAAGGGATGGTTCTACCGTTCTGGCTCAGGCCGTCGCCCGGCTTGAGGGCCAGTTCGAGCAGAAAGGACGACAGGTTGCTGAGGGAGCGACCCTCCTCGTCACTGCGCAGCTGAAGGCACTCGAGCAGGCGCTGCGACACGGTGATGGTGATGCGGCGAGGGTGGCGCTGGGATTTGAGTTGGCCCGGTTTACTCGATGTCATGGCGATCCAATCGAAGTGCTTAACCATGGTGAACAGCGCTTCGACCGGCCACAATTCCCATGATCGGGAGTCCGGTAAATGGGATGGTGCTGGCTCGATGGATGCGAGCTGTGCGCATTGACAATGCGGTCTTAAACGGCAGAATT
>JBAWXG010000066.1:0-12909 GCA_037144195.1 Synechococcus sp. ELA057 | reverse complement strand
CCGCGTGCTCAAGATGCGCTACGGCATCGATGGCGATGAGCCCATGAGCCTCACGGGCATCGGCCGCATCCTGGGCATCAGCCGTGATCGCGTCCGCAATCTCGAGCGTGATGGCCTGGCCGGCCTGCGTCGGCTCAGCGAGGCTGTGGAGGAATACGTCGCCTGCTGACTCGGGCCCAGCTTTCCCGGTCTCCTCGGGATGCCGCTGGGTACGCATCTGGGCCAGAGTGGACATCTGAAGCAATCCGCCCTCTCACATGCCGGTCTCCCTGTCGGAGCAGGAGTGCTCCAACTGCAAGTTCTCCCGCCGCCCCACCGGCGCTTCGGACGGCAATCTCTCCTGCCGCTATCTGCCACCTTCTCCCTGTGAGAACAACAGCTGGCGGCTCGTGCCCGAGAAGTTCTGGTGCGGCAAATGGGAGTGGGGCCCGAAGGAGCCGATCGGAGGCCGGGTGGGAGCGCGCCCTGCCGCTGACTGAGCCGGTCCTGAGCGCCAGCAGTCCCGACCTGCGCCGGCTGTTGCTGGCCTGGTGGGAAGTTCATGGCCGCCATGCGATTCCCTGGAAGCTGCTCCCAGAGGGCCGCAGGCCTGCGGATGGCGAGGAGCTTGCTCCCTATCCGGTGCTGGTGGCCGAGGTGATGCTGCAGCAGACGCAGCTGGCGGTGGTGCTGCCCTACTGGCAGCGCTGGATGGCTGCCTTGCCCGATCTGTCGAGCCTGGCCGCGGCCGAGGAAAGGGAGCTGCTGCTGCTCTGGCAGGGGCTCGGTTATTACTCCCGCGCCCGGCGGCTGCAGCAGGGGGCCTGGTTGCTGTTGAACAGCACCGCATCCGGTGCGGAGCTCCCGGCATCCCGCTCGGATCCCTGGCCCCGCGATCTGGAGGGCTGGCTCGCCCTGCCGGGCATCGGCCGCAGCACAGCCGGCAGCATTCTCTCCTCGGCGTTTGATCTGCCTCACCCCATCCTTGATGGCAACGTCAAGCGGGTGCTGGCGCGCTTGATGGCCAGCCCGCGGCCTCCGTCCAGAGATCTCGCCGGGTTCTGGCTGTTGAGTGAGCTGTTGCTCGATCCGCAGCGGCCCCGGGCTTTCAACCAGGCGCTGATGGATCTGGGCTCCAGCGTCTGCACCCCCCGCTCTCCCCGCTGCGGTGACTGTCCCTGGCAGGCGCACTGCGCTGCCTACGCTGCCGGCGATGCCGCCAGGTTCCCTGTGAAGGACGCGCCCCGCCAGCTGCCGTTCCAGGTGATCGGCGTCGGCGTGGTGCTGAACGGCTCCGGCCAGGTGCTGATCGATCAGCGCTTGAACGAGGGTCTGCTGGGTGGCCTGTGGGAGTTCCCGGGCGGCAAGCAGGAGCCCGGCGAGCCCATCGAGACCACGATCGAGCGCGAGCTGCGCGAGGAGCTGGCGATCACGGTGGAGGTGGGCGAAGCGCTGATCAGCCTCGAACACGCCTACAGCCACAAACGCCTGCGCTTTGTGGTGCATCTCTGCCGCTGGATCAGCGGAGAACCGCAGCCCCTGGCCAGCCAGCAGGTGCGCTGGGTGGATCCGGCCGATCTGGAGGCCTATCCCTTCCCGGCCGCCAACGCCCGCATCATCGCGGCGTTGCGGGAGCGGCTTGAGCCCGCACGGGCCTGATCCGGGGCGGTTGGCACGATGAACCATCAGCAAGGCGAGGGCCATCCACGGCGCCCCGGCAGGGCCGAGGCCTCCACCCTGCCGGTGGCCCTGATCCAGCTCGAGCCCAGCTGCGACGGGGCCGCCAACCGCCGCCAGGCGGAGGCCTGGCTGGAGCGGGCGTTGCTGGAGGCTCCCGCGGGTTGCCGTCCGAAACTGCTGATGCTTCCGGAGATCTGGAATGCCCCCTATGCGGTGGAGCGGTTCGCGGCCCATGCCGAACCGATCCCCCCGGTT
Organism: Synechococcus sp. ELA057; assembly: GCA_037144195.1. Taxonomy (GTDB): domain Bacteria; phylum Cyanobacteriota; class Cyanobacteriia; order PCC-6307; family Cyanobiaceae; genus Cyanobium. The sequence goes on along the minus strand of JBAWXG010000066.1, from coordinate 10,995 downwards.
GGGGCCCAGCTGTGCGAGGGGCCATCGCCCTCACTGGCCGTGGTGGCGCGCCTGGCCAGGCGCCATGGCGTGAGCGTGATCGCCGGCTCGATTCCCGAGCGCGCCGCAGATGGGCGCCTGTTCAACACCGCCACCGTGATCGATGCTCAGGGAACGCTTGTGGCCCGCTACAGCAAGCTGCATCTGTTTGATGTCGATGTGCCCGGAGGGATCCGCTTCCGCGAATCCGAAAGCCTCTGTCCCGGGGATCGGTTCATGGTGCTGCCCGCTGCCGGAGATCCCCTCGGCACGGGTCTGGCCGAACCGCCTGCCCTCGGTCTCCTGATCTGTTACGACATCCGTTTCCCGGAGCTGCCGCTGCTGATGCAGCAGCGGCAGGACTGCAGCCTGCTGGCCTGTCCGGCGGCGTTCAACACCACCACGGGCCCGCTGCACTGGCACCTGGTGATGCGCGCCCGTGCCCTGGATACCCAGTGCTTCGTTCTGGCCTGCTCCACCGCCAGGCCCACCCGAGAGCCGGCCTACCCGAGTTTCGGCCATTCACTGGTGGTCGACCCCTGGGGCACCGTGGTGGCCGAGGCCGGGATCGGGGAACAGGTGCTGCATGCCGAGCTCGATCTCACCGAACTGCAGCGGGCGCGCCTGGCGATTCCCACCGGTCATCAGCGCCGCCTCGATCTCTACAGGCTGTCGCCCACCTGAGGCCTCACTCTCGAAGCTTCGGCGCTCAGGAGGCAGCCGGCGTCAGACCGGGCCCGCTGAACCGGGCCCGGCGCCCTGCCTCTGGATCGGCTGGGTTCGCCAGCGTCAGCTGCAGCAACCAGACATCCTGCGGCACTGCGCTCAGCCGCCCGGGCCATTCCACCGCCAGCAGGGCCCCGAGGGACTGGGCCTCCTCCTGCTCCTGAGCGAACAGCTCATCGGCGGCGGCCGGTTGCTCCAGGCGGTAGAGGTCGAGGTGCACCAGCTGGGTGGGCGTGTCGTCGCGCTGTCCGCTGTAGTGCTGGGCCAGGGCGAAGGTGGGGCTGGTGATCGGCTCAGCGATGCCGAGGCCGGCGGCGAGGCCCTGCACCAGGCTGGTCTTGCCGGCCCCAAGATCGCCCTCCAGCAGCAGGATCGGTCGGGAGTCGAGGGGAAGGTCAAGCCACAGCCTGGCCAGGTTGGCGCCCAGCGCCTCGGTGGCCAGCACATCGGCCAGCACGAGCTGATCCGGTCGGGACGCGTTGTTGGAAGCCATCCGGGTAGATTGCCCGCACGCGAGCCCGAAGCCTCGGCGTCTCTGCAGATTTTTCCAGCTCAGCGCGAACCTCACCAGGCCCCGCGGCACCTCTGCCCTGCCTGGTCGACTTCGCTGCTGTTCCGATGACAACCCAAAACGGAGCGAACCCGCCATGGTGGCCACCCCCGCCGCGCTGCATCTGCAGACCACGAGCACCTATGTGATCGCCGACATCGGCCAGGCCGATTTCGGACGCAAGGAGCTCAACATCGCCGAGACGGAGATGCCGGGCCTGATGGCCCTGCGCAGCAGGTACGGCGCCGAGCAGCCCCTCAAGGGCGCCCGCATCGCGGGTTCCCTGCACATGACGATCCAGACCGCCGTTCTGATCGAGACCCTGGTGGCCCTCGGCGCCGAGGTGCGCTGGGCCAGCTGCAACATCTTCTCCACCCAGGACCACGCCGCCGCCGCCATCGCCGCCGCCGGTATCCCGGTGTTTGCCTACAAGGGCGAGACCCTCGATGAGTACTGGGCCTTCACCCACCGCATCCTCGAGTGGCATGACGGCGGTACTCCCAACATGATCCTGGACGACGGTGGCGATGCCACCGGCCTGGTGATCCTCGGAACCAAGGCCGAGAAGGATCTTTCGGTGCTGGATCACCCCGGCAGCGAAGAGGAGATCGCCCTGTTCAAGTCGATCCGGGCCAAGCTCGCCGGCGATCCCAGCTTCTATTCCCGCATCCACGCCAACATCCAGGGTGTCACCGAGGAGACCACCACGGGCGTGGCGCGTCTGTATCAGCTGCAGAAGAGCGGAGAGCTTCCCTTCCCGGCGATCAACGTCAACGATTCGGTCACCAAGAGCAAGTTCGACAACCTCTACGGCTGCCGCGAATCGCTGGTCGACAGCATCAAGCGTGCCACGGATGTGATGGTGGCCGGCAAGGTGGCCCTGGTGCTGGGCTACGGCGATGTGGGCAAGGGTTCGGCCCAGTCGCTGCGCGGCCTCGGTGCCACGGTGATGATCGCCGAGATCGATCCGATCTGCGCCCTGCAGGCAGCGATGGAGGGCTATCGCGTCGTGCGCCTCGACGACGTGGTGAAGGATGTCGACATCTTCGTGACCGCCACCGGCAACTTCCAGGTGATCCGTCATGAGCACCTGATCCAGATGAAGGATCAGGCGATCGTCTGCAACATCGGCCACTTCGATAATGAGATCGATGTGGCCTCCCTGAAGCAGTACCCCTGGGACAACATCAAGCCGCAGGTCGACCACATCCTGCTGCCCAGCGGCAATCGCATCCTGCTGCTGGCCGAAGGCCGCCTGGTGAACCTGGGTTGCGCCACCGGCCACCCCAGCTTCGTGATGAGCAATTCCTTCACCAACCAGGTGCTGGCTCAGATCGAACTGTTCACCAAGGGCTCCCAGTACGGCAAGGAGGTGTATGTGCTGCCCAAGCACCTCGACGAGATGGTGGCCCGCCTGCACCTCGACAAGATCGGGGCAAGGCTCACCGAGCTCACCCCCGAGCAGGCCGCCTACATCAACGTGCCGGTGGAAGGCCCCTACAAGCTCGAGCACTACCGCTACTGATCAGCAGTCGCGGACGGGCCGGCGGCATTCCCAGGGCTTGGTCCCGGGGAGGCCGCCGGCTTCCGTTTCGGCGCCATTTCCGCCTGCCTCACCCGTCCTCTGCCTACCGTTTCGCGGTTTCCGCTTTCAGAGCCGGCGCCCCCCATGTCTCTGTTCAGTTCGCTCAACGGAGTGGTGGAGAACCTGGTGGAGCAGTGGGGCTACGCCGGCATCGTGGCGGCGATGGTGCTGGAGAACGTGATCCCGCCGATCCCGTCGGAGCTGATCATGCCCCTGGCCGGTTTCTATGTCGGCCAGGGGAAGCTCGATTTCGTGCTGGTGGTGCTCAGTGGACTGCTGGGCACGGTGCTGGGGGCTCTGCCCTGGTATGGCGTGGGGCGTCTGGTCAATGAGGAGCGACTCAAGCGCTGGGTGCAACGGCGGGGCCGCTGGGTCGGGATCAGTCCGCAGGAGCTGGATCAATCGCGGATCTGGTTTCAGCGTCATGGCGCTGCCGTGGTGTTCTGGGGCCGCCTGATCCCGGCGATCCGCACGCTGATCTCCGTTCCGGCCGGCATCGAGCTGATGCCCTTCGGATCATTTCTGCTCTGGACTTCAGCCGGCAGCCTGATCTGGAATCTGGTGCTGACCAGCGCGGGCTGGCTGCTCGGCAGCCACTGGCAGCGGGTGCTGGGGTTCGTCAAGCCGCTGGAGGGCCTCGTCAACGCTGCCCTCGCCCTGGCACTGCTCGTGGTTGTCGCCTGGTTTCTGCGCCGTCTCTGGCGCCTGCGGGGCCGGAACTGAGACCCCGGAGGGGTGCGGGCGTGGCACTGGCCCGTCAGCCACCCGCCGGTCTGCGTGGAGGCCGTCAGCCATCAAAAAGGCGCCCTCTGTGGAAGGCGCCCCGGCTGGCTTCATGCCACTTGATAACCCGGCCGCGGAACTGGCACAAGCCCAGCCCGCGGCGGCCAGCTTCAGAAGGGCACTTCCTCGGCGCTGGGCTCGCCAGCGGCAAAGCCGCCACCAAAGCCCCCGGCCTCGCCGTCCCGGCGGTTGCCGCCCAGCAGCTCCAGCCGATCGACCCGGATCACCGGGCGGGTGCGCTCCTCGCCGCTGGCACGGTCCGTCCAGCGGTCGAGCTTGAAGGAGCCGATGATGCCCACCAGCGAGCCCTTGCGGACATAGTCGGCGGCTACCTGGGCCTGCTTGCCCCAGATTTCGAGGTTGAACCAGTCGGGTTCGTCGTCGCGGCTGCGGCGGTTCACCGCCAGGGTGAGATTGGCGACGACGCTGCCGGATTCGAAGTATTTGACCTCGGGATCGCGGCCGGCGCGGCCGACCAGGGTGATGGAGTTGACGCCCATGGAGGGGTGGTCTGGAACGGATGGATCAATGATGGGGCAGTTTCGGAGTTGCCCCTCCTGATCAGTTCCACCCTTTCTCCCGGTTGTCACACTCCGGTGTCGAGCTCAGGATCGGAAGTACAGGGAGGGGATCTGTCCCACCCCTAAGATCCGAGCAACCGATCCCTGCGGACCTCCCGTGCTGTTGCGTCGATTTCAGTTTTCCCGCGACATCGGGATCGATCTGGGCACGGCCAACACCCTGATGTACGTCTCCGGACGCGGCATCGTGCTCCAGGAGCCCTCGGTCGTTTCGATCGATCTCGAGCGCGGCACGCCCCTGGCGGTGGGTGATGAGGCCAAGCTGATGCTGGGCCGCACCCCCGGCAACATCCGCGCTGTGCGTCCTCTGCGCGATGGCGTCATCGCCGACTTCGACGCTGCCGAGCTGATGATCCGCAGCTTCATCCAGAAAGGGAATGAGGGCCGCACCGGCAATGCCCGCCGGCTGGTGGTGGGCATCCCCAGCGGCGTGACCGGAGTGGAGCGCAGGGCGGTGCATCAGGCCGGACTGGCTGGCGCCAAGCAGGTGCACCTGATCGATGAACCTGTGGCGGCGGCCATCGGTGCTGGTCTGCCGGTGCTCGATCCCGTCGGCACCATGATCGTCGACATCGGTGGCGGCACCACCGAGGTGGCCGTGCTGAGCCTCGGTGGCACCGTGCTGAGCGAATCGGTCCGGGTGGCCGGCGATGAACTGATCGATGCGATCAGCATCTACCTCAAGAAGGTGCACAACCTGGTGGTCGGCGAGCGCACCGCCGAGGACATCAAGATCCGCCTGGGTTCGGCCTTCCCCGATGAGGCCCACGACGAGCAGTCGATGGATGTGCGCGGTCTGCACCTGCTCTCCGGCCTGCCGCGCACGATCAATGTGCGGGCCGGCGATATCCGCGAGGCCATGGCCGAGCCGCTGAACGTGATCGTGGAGGCGGTCAAACGCACCCTGGAGCGCACCCCTCCCGAGCTGGCTGCCGACATCGTCGATCGCGGCATCATGCTCGCCGGCGGTGGCGCCCTGGTTCGCGGGATCTGCGACCTGATCAGCCACGAGACCGGCATCCTCACCCATGTGGCCGAGGAGCCCCTGCTCTGCGTGGTCAACGGTTGCGGCATCGTTCTGGAGGACTTCGCCCGCTGGCAGACCGTCCTCGACACGCCTGACTTCGCCCGTCCGGCGGCCTGATCCCGATGGCGCCGGCCCGTTGGCAGCGTCTCGGTCTGCTCGCGGCCGCCGGGCGCTACTGGCCAGCCCTGGCGGTGCTGCTGGTCTTGGTGGCCATCCGCCTGAGCAAGGGCGCCGTCGTCGTCGATCTCTATGCCCTGGTGAGCCGGCCGTTCTGGCCTGGCACGGCCCAGAGCGAATGGTTGCGTCAGGCCCAGTCCCTCGGCGTCAACCTTCGGCTCGAGCAGCTGGAGCGTGAGAACCAGCGGCTGCGCGGCCTGCTGGGTCTTTCCACGGCCTCCGTCAAAGGTCTGCCGGCGCCGGTGATCTCGCGCCGCTCCACCGGCTGGTGGCAGCAGCTGCTGATCGGCCGCGGCAGCCTGCAGGGGGTCCGGCCTGGTGCGGCCGTGATCGCTCCGGGCGGCTTGATCGGGCTGGTCATTTCCGTCACTCCCACCACCGCCACCGTGCGGCTGCTCACCGATCCCGGCAGCCGCGTCGGCGTCTGGCTTGGCAGGAGCCGCCACAATGGATTGCTGACGGGCATCGGCACCGGCAGGCCGGTGCTGCGGTTTCTGGAGAAGGATCCCGACGCCCGGCCCGGGGATGTGCTCTACACCTCACCCGCCAGCAGCGTGGTTCCCCCCAATCTGCCGGTGGGCGTGATCCAGAGCCTCGATGAGGCCGCCGATCCGGCTCCCGAGGCCCTGGTGCAGCTCAGTGCTCCGGTGGATGCGGTCGACTGGGTGCAGGTGCTGCGGCCGTGATCCCCTCACCCTCCTCGCGCCTGCTCGCCCAGGCCTCGGTGCTGTTGGTGCCTCTGGTGACGCTCGCCTCCCCGGGCTGGCTGAAGCTCGCCGGCATGGAGCCCGCCTGGGCCGTGCTCTGGCTGCTGCCCCTTGCCTTGCTGGAGGATCGCCTCGGCGCCTTGTTCGCCGCCCTCACCCTCGGGCTGCTGCTTGATGCCCTGCATCCCGGTCCGGTCTCTCTGCTGCCGGGTCTGTTGGCCCTGGCCTGGTGGTGGAGCCGTCTCGGGCGCCGGAGCCCTCCGCGCAACAGCCTGATCCTGGGCCTGCTGGCGCTGGTGGGCACCGCCTGGCTCGATCTGACCCTGATGCTGCAGTGGCTGCTTCAGTCCTGGCGCGTCGGCGAGGCGATGCCGACCCTGGCTGAGGGGATGGCCAGCAGCTCGCCCTTGCTGCGCGGGGCTGGCCCCGAGGCGGCGCTGCTCGCCGAGCCCCTGTGGCATCGCCACGACCTGCTGCTGACCGGCGTGCCGATGCTGCTGGCGCAGACGCTGCTCACGGCCCTGCTGGCGCCCGTTCTCTGTTCGCTGTTGCTGCTGCTGTGGCGTCCACCGGCAGGCGGAGGCCGGATGAGCTCATGATCAGGCCCATGCCGATGCGGTTACGGGCCCAGGGGTTCAGGCGCCGCCGGCTTCTGGTGGCGCTGCTGGCGCTCAGCCTGGCCGGCTGCAGCAGCGCGATCCGCGGGGATTCCGCCCGCCGGCCCGAGGGCAGGGAGATCAGGTTCTGGACCCTCGACCTGGCGCCACGCTTCAGTCCCTTCATCGAGGACGTGATCCGCCGCTGGCAGGCGCGCCATCCGGGGGTGACGGTGCGCTGGACCGATGTGCCTTGGAGCTCGGTGGAGCGCAAGTTGCTGGCATCGGTGTTCGCGCGTACGGCACCGGATCTGGTCAATCTCAATCCACCCTTCGCCGCCAATCTGGCCAGCAAGGGGGGGTTGGCCGATCTGTCCCCTCTGCTGCCGGTTGATGCCCAGAAGCGCTATCTGCCAGGGATCTGGAGCGCCGGCCGCCAGGGTGGGCTGCAGTTCGCCATCCCCTGGTATCTCACCACGCGGGTGACCATGGCCAACAGCACCCTGCTGCGGCAGGCGGGCTATGCGGCCCCGCCCGGCCGCTGGGAGCAGGTGCCCGCCTACGCGGAGGCGGTGAAGCGCCGCACCGGTCGCTATGCCCTGTTCGTGACCGTGGTGCCGGATGACTCGGCCGAGCTGCTCGAGTCGATGGTGCAGATGGGAGTGACGCTGCTGGATGGGCGCCAGCGCGCGGCTTTCGACTCGCCGGCGGGACGGCGGGCCTTCGCCTTCTGGACCGATCTGTACCGCCGCGGCCTGCTGCCCAGGGAGGTGATCAGCCAGGGTTACCGCCGCGCCATCGAGCTTTATCAGGCGGGGGATCTGGCCCAGGTGGCCACCGGCGCGGAATTTCTGCGCAACCTGCAGACCAATGCGCCTGGGATCGCGGCCCAGACCCGCTCCTGGCCGCCGCTGCGCGGTCGTGATGGCGCCGTCAACGTGGCCGTGATGAATCTGGTGGTGCCGCGTCAGAGCCAGCGAGCGGGTGAAGCGGTGGATTTCGCCCTGTTCCTCACCGATGCGGCCAATCAGCTGGCCTTTGCCCGCCAGGCGCGGGTGCTGCCCTCCTCCCATCAGGCTTTAGCGGATCTGGAGCGGGAGCTCAAGACCCGTCCTGCGGCATCGCAGGACGCTCTGGTGCACCAGGCCAGGCGGCTGGCCGCCGACAGCCTCGCCGAAGCCCGGGTGCTGGTGCCGGCCACCCCCGGCATCAAGCGCCTGCAGGCGATCGTCTACACCCAGCTGCAGCGGGCGATGCTCGGGGAGATCAGCAGCGATGCGGCGCTGACGGAGGCCCGCCGCCAATGGGACAGCTACGCCCAGGCTCGCTGGCCCTGATCCCCGGCGGTCCCAGGTCCTGGAAGCAATCCTTAAATCGGCGGCCCCGCTGCCGCGCAGGAGGCGCCGGCGCCCATGTGTGCCGCTCCGGACGGTATGGTTGCGAATCTTCACCCGGCTGTCCGGGTGGCTGATCTCCCCGCTGCATCGATGCCCCTGGAGGATTCGTCCCCGCCCTCTGGCTTGCCCGGTCTGCGCAGCGTGGACCGTGCCTTCGACTCCGATTCCGCCGAGAGCGAACCCCGCGCCACCGTGCTGGTCGTCGATGACGAACCAGCCGTGCGTCGCGTTCTGCTGATGCGCCTGCAGATGGCCGGTTACCGGGTCATCAGCGCCGAGGATGGCGAGGCCGCACTCGAGCTGTTCCAGAGAGAGCAGCCCGATCTTGTGGTGCTCGATGTGATGATGCCCAAGCTGGATGGCTTCGCCGTCTGCCGGCGGCTGCGGGCCGAATCCTGCGTGCCGATCATCTTTCTTTCGGCTCTCGATGCGATCGCCGAGCGGGTGGCGGGCCTGGATCTGGGAGCTGACGACTATCTCTCGAAGCCCTTCAGCCCCAAGGAGCTCGAGGCCCGCATCGCGACCATCCTGCGGCGGGTGGGTCGCGGTTCGGCCACCAATGAGCCACGGGAATCCAGCAACGGCACCGGCGTGCTCCGGGTCGGTGATCTGGTGGTCGACACCAACCGACGCCAGGTGAGCCGTGATTCCCAGCGCATCGCTCTGACGTACACCGAGTTCAGCCTGCTGGAGCTGTTGTTCCGCGAGCCCGGCCGTGTCGTGCCCAGAGCGGAGATCCTCGAGCAGCTCTGGGGCTACCCCCCTCGCCGCGCCGCCGACCTGCGCGTCGTCGATGTGTATGTGGCGCGTCTGCGGGGCAAGCTCGAACCCGATCCGCGCAACCCGGAGCTGATCCTCACGGTGCGCGGCACGGGCTATGCCTCCCAGCGGGTGGGAGATCCGGCAATGGCGGCCACGGCCTGAAGCCGGGCTCGTCCGGCGCTCCTGCAGGATGGCTGCCGGATCAACCCGCTCAGCCTTGTCCGATCTGCGTGAGACCCGTCTGGAGAAGGCCCGCACGCTTGCGGCCATCGGCCAGACCCCCTACGCCCTGCGCTTCGAGCCCAGCCACAGGGCCGCGGCGCTGCAGGAGCAGCATGCGGATCTGGCCAATGGCCAGGAGAGTCCGGAGGAGGTGGTGGTGGCGGGTCGCATCCTCACCCGCCGGGTGATGGGCAAGCTGGCCTTCTTCACCCTGGCCGATGAGAGCGGCGCGATTCAGCTCTATCTGGAGCGGAGCACCCTGGAGGCGGCCCACCCCGACAACCCCGAGGTCTTTCAGCAGCTCACCACACTCACCGATGCGGGCGATTGGATCGGAGTGCGCGGCACCCTGCGCCGCACCGATCGCGGTGAGCTGTCGGTGAAGGTGAGCGATTGGCAGATGCTGTGCAAATCGCTGCAGCCCCTGCCGGACAAGTGGCACGGCCTGGCTGATGTGGAGAAGCGCTACCGCCAGCGCTACCTCGATCTGGTGGTTTCGCCCCACACCCGGGAGACCTTTCGCCGCCGTGCCCTGGTGGTCAGCACCATGCGCCGCTGGCTCGATGACCGCGGCTTTCTCGAGATCGAGACCCCCGTGCTGCAGACGCAGTCCGGCGGTGCCGATGCCAGACCCTTCGAGACCCATCACAACGCGCTCGATCTCCCCCTGACCCTGCGCATCGCCACCGAGCTGCACCTCAAGCGGCTGGTGGTGGGCGGTTTCGAGCGGGTCTACGAGCTCGGGCGCATTTTCCGCAACGAGGGGGTGAGCACCCGCCACAACCCTGAGTTCACCTCGGTGGAGGTCTACCAGGCCTATGCCGACTATCAGGACATGATGCGGCTCACCGAGGAGCTGATCGCCGCCTGCGCCCAGGCGGCCTGCGGCGGTACCTCCATCACCTATCAGGACAGGGCCATCGATCTGACACCCCCCTGGAGCCGCGCCACCATGCATGAGCTGGTGCAGCGGGCGACGGGCCTCGATTTTTCCAGCTTCCAGGACCGGGATCAGGCCGCCGCCGCCATGATCACCGCCGGGCTGGAGGTGCCGGATGCCGCCGACAGCCTGGGGCGCCTGCTGGTGGAGGCCTTCGAGCAGCGGGTGGAGGAAACCCTGGTGCAGCCCACCTTCGTGCTCGATTACCCGGTGGAGAATTCCCCGCTGGCCAGGCCCCATCGCAGCAAACCAGGGCTGGTGGAACGCTTCGAGCTGTTCATCGCCGGGCGGGAGACCGCCAATGCCTTCAGCGAACTGATCGATCCGCTCGATCAGCGCCAGCGGCTCGAGCAGCAGCAGGAGCGACGCCGCGCCGGGGATCCAGAAGCCCAGACCGTGGACGAGGATTTCCTCCATGCTCTGGAGATCGGCATGCCACCCACCGGTGGGCTGGGCATCGGCATCGATCGCCTGGTGATGCTGCTGACCGACAGCCCCTCGATCCGCGATGTGATCGCCTTCCCGCTGCTGCGTCCGGAACCCCGCGGCGATGCGGCTGCTGCGGTATTGGAGTCTTCGACCGACTGAGGCTGGGCGCGGTCCCCCCGCAATGGGATAATGACCTCAACTAGGCAATCTCCCCCAGAGGGGTCCTCTGTTATGAGCGGCGAGCGCGTCGGTTTTCGCTTCAAACACGCCGATGCCGTGGTGAAGCGCAACCCCCAGGGCCGATCACGCCGGGGCTGGGTGATGGAACCTGTGGAGCAGACCACCAGCCGTGGCACCAAGATGCCGGCCTATCGCATCCGCTGGCGCGACAGCGAGCGGCCGGAGATCGTGCTGCAGCACATGCTGATCGCCGATCCCGATCCCACGCCTCCGCCCGAGGGGGTGAGCTTGGTGCCGCCGGCTCCCAAGGCCTGA
>JBAWXG010000065.1:0-13133 GCA_037144195.1 Synechococcus sp. ELA057 | reverse complement strand
GACGGCCTACGGTCCGCTCATGGCCAGGACCCTTCTCTCGCGGCGCCACCTGCTCGGGCTCGGGGCTCTGGCTCCGCTGACCCTGCTGGCTGGCTGTTTCCAGCAGCGGCAGGAGCTTCTGGCGGTTCGCAGGGAGTTGCCGACCTTCTGGACGTCCCGGCTCGCCAGCGACTGGGGGCTGCGGTGGCTGGAGAGCCCTGCTGATCTGCAGGCGGATCTCACAGGCAGAACGAACCGCTCGCAGCGGCGCCCTGCCCTCGTGCAGCTGTGGGATGGCTGGGCCAGCCAGCTGCCGCAGGGGACCTTCCAGGCGTTCGGTGACGGGCCCCTGCTCGCACGGCTGGTCCGGCAGGCGGATCCTGTCAGCCGCCTGTACGGGCCTGCCGGCAGTCCGGCGCTGGCGTTCCCCTGGGCGGTGGATCCCTGGGTGCTGCTGCTGCGCGATCGCCCCGATCTCGAGCGCAGGCGGCAGGAAGGATGGGCGCTGCTGCTGGATCCCGCGCTCCGGGGAAAGCTGGTGCTGCCCTCGAGCCCCAGGATCAGCATCAGCCTGGTGGGGGCGGATCCAGCCCGTCTGGCTCAGCTGCGGCGCGCGGCTCTGGCCAACGACGAGCGCAACGGACTCAACCTGCTGCTCAGCGGTGAGGCCGAGGCCATGGTGCTGCCCCGCCGGCTGACGATCCCGCTGCTGCGCCGTGATCCCCGGCTGGCGGTGGTCTTGCCTTCTGAGGGATGCCCCCTGGGTTGGAATCTGCTGCTGCGACCGGCTGGAGCTGCCGTGCCGGCGCCACTGGGCTGGCTGGAGGCGGCGCTGCAGGATCCGCTGCTGCCGCGGCTGCTGGCGGCGGGGTGGGTACCGCCCTTGCCTCACGATCAGCTGGAACGCGCGGCGCTGTTTCTGCCGTCATCCCAGCGCGCCCTGCTGGTGCCCCCCGAGGCCGTGATGCAGCGCTGCTGGAGCCTGCCGCCGCTGCAGGCATCCGAGCGCAGGACGCTGCAGCAGCTCTGGGATGGGGCGGCTCCAACCGCCTCCTGACATCGTCTGTGCCGATTGCGGTCTCTGCCCCTATCCCCAGAGACGCCGTCTGGGCGGTGCCGCCAGCAGCCGGTGGGTGTCGGCCAGCAGCTCCGGAATCGGCAGGGACAGCGGGCAGCGGGGCAGGCAGTCGCCGCAGCGCTGGCAGCCGCTGGCATCCACCTCCTCCCACCAGTGGCCGGCGCGGCCGATCAGGCTGTAGCGCTCGCTGGCGAACGGCACCATCCCATGGCCCAGAGCCAGGTTGCGCAGCCGCAGCAGCGCGGGAATCGGCACGCCATTGGGGCAGGGCAGGCACTGGCGGCACTGACCGCAGCGGCTCGATCCCAGCCTGGCCTGGCCCGCAGCCTCCAGCCGCGCCAGCGCCTGCCGGTGTTCCGGGTTGAGCCAGCGGTCTGCAGCCTGCGGATCCCGATCCGAAGAGCTGGGATCGCTGCTGAGAACGGCAGCCAGGGTTAGATCCTCCGGCATTGAGGCCCCCACAGTCAGGGTGGAGATGCCCTGATCCAGCAGGAAGCGATAGGCCAGCTCCAGGGGGTGAAACGGAGCGCAATCGATCAGCAGTTCGGCTGGAGGGTCGTAGAGCCTGCCTCCCTTGTCGGCTGGGGAGATGGCCATCACGCCGATGCCAGCTGCCCGGGCGGTATGGGCCAGGGGCAGGCGCTCCCGATCGAACAGATGCAGATGCAGGCTGCAGAAGCCGAAGCGGCCGGAAGCCAGCGCCCGTTCGATCAGGGCGGTGGAGCCATGGCTGGAGAAACCCACCTGACCCACCAGCCCTTCACCGCTGGCCCAGCGCAGCAGTTCCCGCCCGTCCCCCTCCAGGGCCCAGGTGAGATGGTCCTCCCGGTTGAGGCCGTGTACAGCCAGGTTGTCGAGCTGGCTGAGGCCCAGCCGGCTCAGGATGCCCTTCAGTTCGGCCTTCCCCTGCTCCAGCGTCAGCCCTGGCAGCAGCTTGCTGGTGAGCACCAGTGAGCGCAGGCTGGAGGCATCGCGTTCCTCGAGCCGCGCCAGGGCTTCGCCCAGCATCCGTTCAGCCGGGCCGTAGGCAGGAGCGGTTTCCACGTGCTGGATCCCGGCGGCCAGGGCGGCCTCCAGCACGGCAAGCATCTGGGCCGGGCTGTTCAGGGCCCGCATCGTGCCCAGGGTGAAGGGGCTCACCGCTCTGCCCTGGCCGAAGGGCCGCAACCCGTCGCGGCGGTGGTTCACCCGGCCCCGGACGGCGGTGTGGCCTCCCCCGGTTCGTTGTCCTCTCCCGGTGATTCCCCTTCGGTGGCGCTGTCGCCGCCTTCGGATTCGGAGCTTTCGCCGGCGCTCTGGCGCAGGTGCCGGATCAGTTCGGCCGGGCTGGTGCGATCCAGGAAGCGACGGAAGTCCGCTTTCTCCTCCGCATCGGCTTCGACATCCACGGGGATCGAGGCGTCGGCGACCACCTCCTCCAGCATCCAGATGCTGCTGTGGGTGCGCAGTGCCAGGGCGATGGCGTCGCTCGGACGGGCATCGAGATCGACCGTGTTGCCGGTTGATTTCTGCAGACGCAGCACGGCGCGGAAGGTGCTGTCCTCGATCGTGTGAATCACCACCCGTTCGAGGGTCATGCCGCCGGCACTGAGCAGCGTGGCCATCAGGTCGTGGCTGAGCGGCCGCGGCGGCGGCTCCGATTCGAACCCGGCCAGGATGTTCTGGGCCTGGGCCTGATCGATCCAGATCGGCACCTGGCGCCGTCCGGATGGGTCCCGCAGCAGCACGATCGGACTGCGGCTGGCCGCATCCAGAGCGATCCCCGCCACACGCATCTCCACCATTCCCGGCCTGCTCCCCCTGTGGCGGTCTGACGCCTACGTTGATTATGACCAGGGGTGATGGGGCAGCGGATGTTCACCGGTCTGGTGCGGGCCATTGGGCGACTGGAGCCCTGTTCCAGCGGCATCTGGGTGCGCCTTGAGCAGGCCGGGTCCCTGGGGCCGATGGCTCTGGGCGACAGCATTGCGGTGGATGGGGTCTGCCTGACGGTGGCGGAACTGCTGCAGGGAGGGGGCGATGGGTCAGAGCGGGCATTCCGGGCCGATGTGAGCGCCGAGACGCTCGCCCGCAGCGCCCTGGCCTCCCGCGCCGCCGCCGCAGCGCGGGTGAACCTGGAGCCGGCGCTGCGCCTTTCGGATCGCCTGGGGGGCCATCTGGTCAGCGGCCATGTGGATGGGCTGGGAACGGTGCAGGAGATCCGCCGTCAGGGGGACTTCTTCGAGCTGTCCCTGGCCTGGCAGGATTCTTCCTACGGGCGCTTCATCTGCCCCAAGGCCTCCGTGGCTGTCGATGGCATCAGCCTCACAGTTGCGGGTTGCAGCGAGGCGGGGAGCGCCTTCTGGATCGCCGTCGTTCCCCACACCTGGGCTGCAACCACCCTGGCGGAGCGCAAGCCGGGCGATTGGGTCAATCTGGAGGCCGATCTGATGGCCAAATACGCCGAGCGCCTGCTCGAAGAGCGCTTCCCGCGCCAGGGTCAGGTCGTGGGATCGCGCGCGGTGCCCCAGCCCCTCTCCTCTCACTGGCTGGCGGAGCACGGCTGGGGAGATTGAAGATCCTCTGCTGAAGACCATTGCCGATCGGCAACGCCGCGGTCAGCCTTTGAGCAGGTTCTGTTCTCAGCGATGGCCGGCGATTCCTCCGATCTCCTCCCCAAGGGCGACGGCGCTCAGGAGGCGCTGCGAGGTCTCACCCTGGCGGAGGGCATCCTGCTGCTGGTGCTGGGGATCCTGGCTCTGGTCTTCCCGTTCCTGGCCTCCGTGTGGGTCACGGGGATGGTGGCGATCGCCTTCCTGGTGGGAGGCCTGGTGGGTTGGGTGAGCACCCTCGCCAGGGCCGGTCGGCTGCGGCGGGTGATCAGCTTCTGGCGGCTTGTGGTGGCCACCCTGTTCGTGCTGGCGGGCGGCTGGATGCTGCATCAGATGGCTGCCGGCCCGCTGGCGGCCGCCAAACAGGTGGCCAGCCTCGCCCTGGCGATCGGCGTGGTGTTTCTGCTGGAGGGACTGGTGGCAGCGGTGGTCGCCCTCAGCCATCGACAGATTGCTGGCTGGAGATGGGGTCTGGCCAACGCCATCGTCACCCTCATCCTCGGAGGGTTGATCCTCAGCATGCGATCCGGTCTGCTGGCTGTGCTCGGCCTGCTGGTTGGTATCAGCTTTCTGTTCAGCGGGATCGATCTGCTGGCGTTCAGCGCCAACTTTCACCGCCGCGATTCCTGATCGAAGCCGTCACTGCGTGCCCTTTCAGGGAGGACCAGTGGATCAGGGCTGAGCCAACGATGCCGTCGTATCAGGCTTCATCGTCGGCATGGGGGCTTCCATCCTTGGAATGGAGCCAGATCGAGCCGGTTTCCGGGTGGATCTCGATGCGGAACTCCTGGCCGGGTTCCAGCCCGAGGCGGCGGGTGTAGGCCTGGCCGATCAGCAGGTTGCCGTTGCCGTGCACCCGTGTGCGGAATTCGGCCTGGCGACCCTTGCCGCCCCCACCGGAGCCTGATGCGGCGCTGGGCAGGATGTAGCCCTTGGCTGCCACAAGAGCCCGGTAAAAGCTTTTTTTCAGCACGCGGCCGCTCGGCCCCACGTAGCCGCAGGCACGGGCGATCTGATCTTCGGGACGGTTGCTCAGGGCCCGGGCCTTGTCGAGCAGAGCCTTGCCCTCCAGCATCGGACCCGATTTCTCCGCTGTTGTAAGCGCAGCCATCGGCTGAATGTTCATTAACGCTCTTGCAATTGTGGCCAGAACGTCAACAGGTTGACAATGGCTGCGGTTCACGCTGCGCCTGATCAGCGATCTCGCTGCGGCGTGGGTCGCTTCAGAGCAGATAGAGAATCCCGTAGAGCACCACCCAGATGCCATCCACGAAGTGCCAGTAGAGCTCTGCGGCCTCGAGCCCGAAGTGGCTGCTCTGGGTGATCCGTCCGCCGGCGCGGCTCTGGAACCAGACGATCAGGATGCAGATCACCCCGAGGGTGACGTGCAGCCCATGAAAGCCGGTGAGCGCATAGAACGTGCTGGCGAACAGGTTTTCGCGCAGGCCGAAGGGAAGGTGGAAATACTCGAACATCTGGCCCGCCAGGAAGGTGGCTCCCAGTGCCACGGTGCCCAGCAGCCAAGCCCGGCAGCGGGGATTGTCGCCCTGCCGCAGCGCTGATCCGGCTCGGTGGAAGGTGACGCTGCTCACGAGCAGCAACACGGTGTTGATCGTGGGCAGCAGCAGTTCCCGCTCGAAATTGCCGCCTTCAGGCAATGGATTGACGGCTCGGAAGGTGAGGTAGGCGGCGAAGAAGCCCGCAAATGTCATGGCATCGGCCACCAGAAAGGTGGCCAGCCCGAACATGCGCACGTCGACATGGCCATGGTCCGCGGCGTGATCCGCGTGGCCCGTGGCCGCGAGTTCGGCCTCTGCAGCCCTGCTGCGGCTCAGATCGGCGGAGCCGGGAGTGGTGGTGCTCATCGCTGGCTGCCCTCCCAGATCTGCTGGCCGCTGGCGGCACGAATATCGAGAGCGGAAGCGACCTCTCCGTATCCGTAGGGATGCTCAACCAGAGGGGCTTCTCCGAGCCAGTTCTCCACCGGCGGCGGTGAACTGGTCAGCCATTCCGGAGTCCTGGCATTCCAGGGGTTGTCGCCAGCGATCTCTCCGTTGAAGGCGCTGGCGATCACATTGATCAGGAAGGGCAGCGTGCTCAGAGCCATCAGCAGAGCGCCGACGCTGCTCACCTGATTGAGGGTCGTGAAACTGGGGTCGTATTCGGCCACCCGCCGCGGCATGCCGTTGAGCCCGAGCCAGTGCTGAGGGGCGAAGCAGAGGTTGAAGCCGACGAAGGTGAGCAGGAAATGCAGGCGACCGAGGTGCTCATTGAGCATCCGACCGGTGAACTTGGGATACCAGTGGTAGATGGAGGCAAAGATCACAAAGACCGTGCCTCCATAGACGATGTAGTGGAAGTGGCCGACCACGAAGTAGGTGTCGTGCACGTGGATGTCAAAGGGGACCTGAGCCAGTGCGACCCCGGTGATTCCGCCGAAGACAAAATTGACGATGAACGCGCAGGAGAACAGCATGGCGCTGTTGAGGGCCAGCTTCCCACCCCAGAGTGTGGCCAGCCAGTTGAAGAATTTGATTCCCGTCGGTACGGCGATGAAGGAGGTGGCGATGGTGAAGAAGAGGCGCATCCAGGGGGGAGTGCCGCTCGTGAACATGTGATGGGCCCAGACGATCAGTCCCAGCACAACGATGGCCATGATTGAGTACACCATCGTGGTGTATCCAAAGAGCGGTTTGCGGGCATGGATCGGCAGGATTTCGCTGACCAGCCCAAAGGCGGGCAGCACCATGATGTAAACGGCTGGATGTGAATAGAACCAGAAAAGGTGCTGATAGACAACCACGTTCCCGCCGAGGGCAGGATTGAAGAAGCCTGTGTGGGCGATGATATCGAAGCTCAGCAGGATCAGAGTTCCCGCCAGCACGGGCGTGGAGAGCACCACCAGAATGCTGGTGCCGAGCATGGCCCAGCAGTACATCGGTAACTGCATCAGCTTGAGGCCAGGTCGGCGCAGCTTGAGGATCGTGGCGATGAAGTTGATGCCTCCGAAGATCGAGCTGCCGCCCAGCAGCAACACGCTCAGGATCCAGATCACCTGGCCGAGGGCCGGGGTGGTGATGCTCAGCGGTGGGTAGGCGGTCCAGCCCGACTGCGCCGCTCCGCCGGTGAGGAAATAACTGCTGATCAGCAGCAGCCCCGCCGGTGGTATGAGCCAGAAGGCGACGGCATTGAGACGGGGGAAGGCCATATCCCTGGCTCCCACATAGAAGGGGATCAGGTAGTTGCCGAAGGCGCCGTTCACCACCGGAACGATCCACAGAAAGATCATCACGGTGCCGTGCAAGGTCAGCACCTCGTTGTAGGTCTGACGCGGGATGAAATCGCTGATCGGGCTTGCCAGTTCCGTGCGGATGACACCGGCGAGCGCTCCACCCAGGAGATAGAAGAGAAAGCCCGTCACCAGGTATTGAAGACCGATCACCTTGTGATCCAGGCTGAAGCTGAAGTAGCGCAGCCACCCCTGGGGCTGAAGGGTTGGGCTTTCGAGCTCGATCGGGGAGGCGATGGTCATGGATCAGCGCAGGTATTGAAGAAGGTGGAGGCTCAAATCAGGCCGTCGGCTGGGCGCCCGAGCTGGCGACCGTTGTCGCCGCCACAGGAGTGGGGCTGTTGCGCTGGAGCCAGGCGTCGAAGTCGTCGGCGTCGTGAACAACGACGCTGGAGCGCATCCCTCCGTGATACGGGCCGCAGAGTTCGGCACAGACGATCGGATAGGTGCCGGTCCGGGTGGCGGTGAGGGAGAGCACGGTTGTCTGCCCTGGAATCACGTCCTGTTTGAGACGGAACTGAGGCACCCAGAAGGCGTGAATCACATCCTTGGCCTGCATCCGCAGCTCCACTTCCCGACCCTCAGGAATGTGGAGTTCGCCACTGATGAAATCGCCTTCCGGGTAGTGGAAGAGGAAGGCGAACTGCATCGCCGTGACATCCACCTGCAGGGCGTCGCCACTGCCCTTGGCCGGACCGATGCCAGCCCAGATCCGCTCTTCGGGATCCTCGCCGTCAGGGGAGGTGGTGCTGGCCTGCTGCACAGCGGCGGCTGTGTGCTGGTGGAGGCTGTGGTCGTTGAGCGGGGTCATCCCGCCCATGCGGTCATAAATGTCGTAGCTGTAGATACCGATGAACAACACAACGACAGCCGGAATGGCTGTCCAGAGAATCTCAAGCGGCAGGTTGCCCTCGGTGGGTGGGCCATCGCCCAGATCGCCGGGTCGGCGCCGGAATCGGATCAGGCTGTAGACGACAAGACCGACGATCCCGATGAACAGAATCGTGCCGATGATGAAGAGAACCTGAAAAAGTGCGTCATAAACAGGAGCGTTGCTGCTGGCGTCGAGCGGCAGCAGATTCACGTTCTGACCGACCCAGAGCCCAACCAGGGCAAGGGCCATGCCCAGAAGCAGGGTGATCAGCGATGAGGGGATCGCCAAGGCAGAGCGAGCGCATCCTTCCCAGCCTATGGAGGGCGGCTGGAAGCCGAGAGGCACGGGCAGGGTATGCCCACAATTGGCGGGAAAATTCACATTTGTTTGTCGAGATGTGCGGGATCGCTCATCTGCACAAACTCGCTACGTTGTGGCTCGTTTCTGTAGGAGCCCGACGCTGCAGACGACATCTCGCGATCTCTTTCAGCCGACGGACTCGCGCGTTGGGCGGTGCTCCGATCAGGGATCCCTGAACGACGCCGCTCCCCGTCTCTGGCGGGCGCTGCTTCTGCTCAGCTCCCACCTGGTTGTGGCCGTGGTCGCGTTGATCGTGATCGGCGGAGCCACCCGGGTGATGGAGGCAGGCCTGGCCTGCCCCGACTGGCCCCTCTGTTACGGCACCCTGCTGCCTGGCCGGCAGATGAACCTGCAGGTCTTTCTGGAGTGGTTTCACCGCCTTGATGCCTTTCTGGTGGGTGTGGCGCTGCTGATCCAGCAGCTGATCTGCCTGCGCTGGGCCTCCAGGCTGCCCCGCTGGTTGCCCTGGCTCGCGGCATTGCCGCTCGTGCTGGTGGCCCTGCAGGGTGCGCTCGGTGCCCTCACGGTCACCCATCTGCTCGCTTCAGCCACGGTCACGGCTCACCTGGGCACGGCTCTCCTGCTGCTGGTCGCCCTCAGCGGACTGCATCAGCTGCTCGCTTCCAGGCCGGAGCAGGCCCCACCCCTGTGGTGGACCCTGCTCAGCCTGATCGCGCTCGTGGCCCTTTTCGGGCAGTGCCTGCTGGGAGCCACCATGGCCAGCCAGTGGGCTGCTGAGGCCTGCCTGCAGGCGGGTGACTCCTGCCGCTGGCTGCTGGCCCACCGGCTCGGTGCTCAGCCTGCCGCCGTTGCAGTCGTTCTGCTGGCAGTCAGTTCCCTGATGGCCGGCCCTGCCGTCAGGCCACTGATGCCTTATGTGCTGGTTTCAGCGCTGCTGGTGGCCGCCCAGGTGGCTCTGGGGATCCTCACCCTGAGGCTGCAGCTTCAGGTCCCTGCGATCACCATCGCCCATCAGCTCGTTGCCGCCCTGCTTGTGGCTCTCACCGGCGCCATCGCCACGCGCGCGCTGTCGAGCTCCTTCCGTCTCCGCCCCAGCCGTTTGGAGGTGATCCATGGTTAGTACCACCACCCTCGCTCCGCTGGAGCAGGCTCGCCTCAGCCCAGCTCCCAGTGCGTCGACCCCCAGCGCCGTCCGACCCTCGGTGCGGCTGCCGGCCTGGCTGGAGGTGGCCAAGCCGAGGTTGATCCCACTGTTGCTGGCCACCACCCTCGGCGGCATGGCCGTCAGTGCCCCCGGCTCCCTGTCCACCGAGGTGGTGGTCTGCGCGCTGGTGGGGGGCACCCTCGCCTCCGCTGCTGCCGGGGTGCTCAATTGCCTGTGGGAGGAGGAGCTCGACGGGCGGATGCAGCGCACGAGCCGTCGCGCACTTCCCTCAGGCCGGCTGGCCTACCGCCAGGCCTTCACCCTGGCCGTGATCCTCACCATCGCGGCCACGGTGATCCTCGTGGTCGGGGTCAATCCGCTGGCCGCCTCCCTCGCCCTGCTCGGGCTGTGCAGCTATGTGCTGCTGTACACGGCCCTGCTCAAGCCCCGTACCCCTCAGAACATCGTCATCGGTGGCGTCGCCGGTGCCATCCCGCCGCTGGTGGGAGCGGCGGCGGCCTGCGGCAGCCTCGGCTGGGCCGGTTGGTGGCTGTTCACCCTGGTGATGGTGTGGACCCCCCCGCACTTCTGGTCCCTGGCGCTGCTGTTGCGGGACGACTACCGCTCCGTGGGCATCC
Organism: Synechococcus sp. ELA057; assembly: GCA_037144195.1. Lineage (GTDB taxonomy): Bacteria > Cyanobacteriota > Cyanobacteriia > PCC-6307 > Cyanobiaceae > Cyanobium. The sequence goes on along the minus strand of JBAWXG010000065.1, from coordinate 3,219 downwards.
CGATGTTGCCGGTGGTGCGGGGTGTGGCGATCACCGTCCGGGAGATCCGCCGTTACAGCCTGGTGACGGTCGCTCTCAGCCTGCTGGGTGGCCTGGCCCTGCCGAGTGGCGGCCTGCTCTACACCCTGCTGGTGCTTCCCTTCAATGTCCGGCTGCTGCAGCTGAGCGGCCGGCTCAGTGCCGATCCGGAACAGCCCGCCCGGGCTCGTGATCTGTTCCGCTGGTCCATCCTTTATCTGTTCGGCATCTGTCTGCTGTTGCTGCTTGCCCGCCTGCCCCTGGCGCAGTCGCTCAATCCCTCGGCTCTGCTCTCTCTGCTGAGCCGCTGACGCCCCCAAGCCTGCTCTCTCCCTAGATTGCGCCCACGCTGGCCCCCACAGGAGACGATCCGGCTTGATCGAGCTGCAGAACCTCAGCAAGCGCTACGGGGGGAAGAAGACCCAACCCGTGCAGGCCCTGAACAACCTGTCTCTGCGGGTGCCATCCGGCTGCCTCTACGGATTGCTCGGCCCGAACGGAGCCGGCAAGACCACGGCCTTGCGCATTCTCTGCACCCTCCTGGCCCCGGACAGCGGTCGGGTTGTCGTGGGCGGCTGCGATGCCCTGGCCGATCCGAGAGGGGTGCGCCGGCTGCTGGGATACGTGGCTCAGGAGGTCGCGCTCGACAAGATCCTCACGGGCAGGGAACTGCTGCGCCTGCAGGGAGACCTTTACCACCTACCTCAGGCGCGGCGGGATCAGCGCATCGAGGAGCTGGTCTCCCTGCTCGCCATGGGCGACTGGATCGACAGACGCTGCGGCACCTATTCCGGCGGGATGCGCCGCAGGCTTGATCTGGCGGCCGGTCTGCTGCACAGCCCCCAGGTGCTGGTTCTGGACGAACCCACTGTGGGACTGGATATCGAAAGCCGTGCCGCCATCTGGCAGGTGCTGCGTCAGCTGAGGGATCAGGGCACCACGGTGCTGCTCAGCAGCCACTACCTCGAGGAGGTCGATGCCCTGGCTGATCGGCTGGCGATCCTGGACGGCGGCACGGTGCTGGCCGAAGGAGCTCCCACGGATCTCAAGGCCGCACTGGGGGGCGATCGGGTCACCCTGCGGGTGCGCGAATTCAGCGACGAGGACGAGGCCCTCAGGGTTCAGCAACTTCTGGGCGCCTGCCCCGGGATCCGCCAGGTGGTCGTCAACCGCTCCCAGGGCTTCTCCCTGAATCTGGTGGTGGAGAACGGAGAGGCTGTCGACAGACTGCGCCATCAGCTCGCCGAGGCCCGGCTGCCGGTCTTCTCCCTCGCCCAGAGCCGGCCAAGCCTCGATGATGTCTATCTCCAGGCCACCGGTCGCACCCTGATGGATGCCGAGCTTTCCGTCGCCGGTCTGAGGGATCCCAAGGCCGAGCGCAAGCAGACCATGCGCTGAAGGCTCCGTCGGGCTCACTCCAGAGCCGAACGTCGAACCGATTCCTGTTTTCTCCCGCCATGACCAGCGCCTCCCCCACCCTTGCCAGCCCCCAGGCCCCTGAGGCCGTGGCGATCTCTCCCCTTGCGGAGATCCGCCAGGAGACCCTGGCTCTCACCTATCGGCTCTTCCTGCAGCTGGCCCGCCGTCCCTCCACCCTGGTGGCCGGTGTGCTGCAGCCGCTGATCTGGCTGGTGCTGTTCGGCGCTCTGTTCGCCAATGCCCCGGCTGGGCTGCTGCCTGGCGGAGGCAGCTACGGGCGTTTTCTGGGAGCGGGTGTGATCGTGTTCACCGCCTTCAGCGCCGCCCTCAACGCCGGCCTGCCGCTGATGTTCGATCGGGAATTCGGCTTCCTCAACCGTCTGCTGGTGGCCCCGCTGCGCTCCCGCAGTTCGATCGTGCTCGCTTCGGTGCTCTACATCACCAGCCTGAGCATGGTGCAGAGTCTGGCGATCGTGCTCACGGCCGCGGCCCTGGGCTACGGCTGGCCCGGCCCTGCCGGCCTGGTGCTCGTTGTGTTCACGCTGCTGCTGCTGATCTTTGCGGTCACGGCCCTGAGCCTGGGTATGGCCTTCGCCCTTCCCGGACACATTGAGCTGATCGCGGTGATCTTCGTGGCCAACCTGCCCCTGCTCTTCGCCAGCACGGCTCTGGCTCCGATCAGCTTCATGCCGGCCTGGTTGGGCTGGCTTGCAGCCCTGAATCCCCTTACCTTCGCGATTGAACCCATCCGGGCTGCCTACGCCGGTCCCTTCAGCCTCACCCAGGTGGTGCTGGAGGCTCCCTACGGCGCTCTCTCCGTCGGCTCCTGTCTCGGGATCCTGACGGTGCTGGCGGTGGGTCTGTTCCTCGCGATCCGCCCCCTGCTGGACCGCAAGCTGTCCTGAGACTCCGTGTCCCTGTCGACTGCCTCAAGAGTTTTCCAGCCTTCTCCAGCCCCTACACCCCTGCTCGAGGCGGTGCGTCAGCGTCAGAGCGATGCGGCGGAGACCCTTCTCGGTCACTGGGTTCATCGCCATGGCCTGAGCGGGCTGGATCGTTTCCGCGCTCAGGTGCTGATTCCTCAGCTGGGAAACGAGGCTGATGCCTGGTTTCAGGCGTTGCTGGAGCAGGAGGCGACCCCTCTGGCAGCCGACCTGTCGGTTGCGGCGGCACCGGCAGATCAGGTTGCCGCTGAAACGGCGCTCAGCCCGGCCGATGACCTCGGCGCTGATGCCAGCGCTCCGCCCCTGCGCGAGCCAGGGGGGGCGCCGCAGCGTGATGGTCCGGTTCAGGCTGGTCTGGATCTGCAGGCCCGAGCTGAGGCCGCTGTGGATGCGGCCTTTGCCGCGCTGGAACACAGTTTCCCCGGGGCTGGCCTGAACCTTTCAGACCCGCACCCCTGGGAGGCCTCGCCGCAGGACCCACCAAGCCAGGCCATGCCGGAGCCGGGCCTGGGCGATCAGGAACCCCCAGCCGCGCCCATGGCTGCTGAACCGCGTGAGCTCGCAGCGATGGGGGGAGAGGACTCCCACCGCCCGGCCGGCTTCTCCGCCCTCTGGCAGCGTCTGGATCGGCAGCGGGCTCAGGGGCTGCGGCAACTGCGCGGTGTGCTGCGCGATTGCATTCAGGAAACGGTCTCGCCCCTGCGCGGTGCGCAGCCTCAGGAGCCCGAGGTTCCCGAGGGCGAGACCGACCGCGGCACAGCCTTGATCACTCCCCCGCCGCAGGCCATGCAGCTGCCTGATCCCGCGCTGTCTGAACCTGCGCTTCCGGACCCTGCGC
>JBAWXG010000064.1:0-13414 GCA_037144195.1 Synechococcus sp. ELA057 | reverse complement strand
CGCAGCCGGTAGACCAGCAAGCCCAGGTGTTCCTTGAGCACCACCGTGGTGCGATCGAGGTCCTCGGAACCTGGAAGCAGGCTCTTGAGCACGCTGGCAGCGGTAGGGCTGCCGAACAGCCGTCGCTCGGGCAGCTGGTAATCGCAGGCCACCGGAATCAGCGTCAGGCCGCTGCCGGCCGGCAGGCTGTGGCGAAAGGTGGCCAGCGCCCGCGGCAGGTGGGTGGCGCTGCTGACCAGCAGCAGCGAATGCCAGCCCCGCCCGCGCGCAAGCCGCCCCAGGGCGATCGCCTCTTCCGCGGTGTTGCGCGGTCCGTTCGGGCCCGGGCCCTGCAGCATCAGGATCCGCCTGCGCGGCACCCCAAGCTCCCGCGCCAGCCGGGCTGAAGAGAGGGCTTCCGGCGGTGAGGGATCGCCGCTGGTGAAGTCGACCCGGCCGCCCGAGACCAGCAGATACGGCGCCTGCCCCTGGCGCAGCAGGCTGATGCCTGTGAGCAGTCGGTCACCGGCTTCGCTCACCTCCACCCCACGGCGCGGCGCCAGGGCGGGCCGGATGCCGCCGCCCAGCACCAGCACCGCATCGGCCTTCGGCAGTGGATGCGGGGTCAGGCGGCTCGCCTGCTCCTCCAGGCTCCAGACCAGCTGCCGGCTCACCAACGGCATCGAGGCCAGCCACAGCAGCGCCAGGCCGCTGCCGCCGAGCCAGGGTCCCCAGCGGCGCCGGCGTCCCGCCAGAGCGACGAGCTGCAGCAGCAGGGCCAGCCCCAGGGGGTAGAGCAGCGGAGGCAACAGCTTGGAGAGCAGGAATCCCATCGCTGTGCACTCAGCGCTGCAACCGCGCTCTGAGCCGCTCCAGCTCCTGTTGCGCTTCGAAAGCGGCCCAGTCGCTCTGCAGATCCCGGCCGTCGCTGGAGACGTTGTCACGGCTGCCGCAGCCGTTGCCGCTTCTGTCGGCGGCGGCATTCGCCGCTGCTGGCCGCTGCCGCTGGCTCAGCTCCCACTCGATCGCCGCATGGCGCTGCCCCAGCTCCTGCAGCTGCTGCCACAGGCTGCGGCCCTGCTCCATCAGGCTCTGAACATGCGTCGCCGCCCTGGCGGCCAGATCATCGGCACCGGCAGCCCTGGCCCGTTCCACCCGCTCCTGCCAGCGGCGGATCTCCTCAGCCAGCTGAAGCAGACGTTGCCGCTGCCGCTCCCCCAGCTCCTGCAGCTCCGCTTGCTCGCGGCGCAGGGCCTCCAGGTTGTCGATCGCCTCCTGATCCTCCAGCAGGTTCCGCTGCGCCGGATTGGCCTGCAGGAAGGCCTCGAGCTGGCCTTCGAGCCTGGTCTCCAGATCATCGAGCCAGCTCATGGGGCCTCCGTCTCGGTCTCCTGCGTCGGCTGGGGTGCTCGGGTGATCAGGGGGGCTTCGATCTCCTGCTGCAGCGGAGTGATCGCCGCTTCCCGCGAGCGCAGCAGCAGCTGGGTGAGGCGGGCGATCGCCCCTTCGCCGAGGTTCTGGTCGCTGATCCGATCGAAGGCGCGGCGGTAGAGCTCCTCAAGCTCGCCGATCAGTTCCTCCCGCAGCGATCGCATCGCCTGTCGCTGTTCTTCCCGGCTCATGGCTCCGTTCCGCTGTTACTGCGTTGCCCTGAAGTCTGCCTCTGCTGTTGAGATGGATCTGTCGGACCCGGTTGCAGCAGATGCAGCGAGAGATCCTCCGCCGGATCGCTCCAGCGCCCCGCCGGCCGCCAGCCGGCCCGCTGCGCCAGGGCCACGAAGGCATCCGGGGTGTATTTGACGCTGTACTCGGTGATCAGTGGCTCACCGCTGCGGAACACCCAGCGCTCGCCGGCCAGGGTCACCGTCTGCTCCCTGCTGCTGATCAGCGCCATGGCGATGCGGCTGTGCTCGGGCTGCCAGCGCGCTTCGTAATGGAACTGCCCCGGCTCGAAGTTGCCCTGCAGTTCGCGGTTGAGGCGGCGCAGCAGATTCAGGGCGAAGGCGGCCGAGATGCCGGCCCGGTCGTTGTAGGCCGCCTCCAGCCGCTCCACCGCCTTGGGTTGATCGATGCCGATCAGCAGGCGGCTGTCCTCTCCCAGCAGCAGGCGAAAGCGCTCCAGCAGTCGCTGGGCCTCCAGCGGGCTGAAATTGCCGATCGAGCTGCCTGGATAGAAGCCGAGCCGGCGTTGCCCCCGCAGCCAGGGATGGTCGGGCAGCTGCTCCAGGTTGCTGTAGTCGCAGCAGATGCTGAGCACGGGCACCTGGGGATGCTCGCGGGCCAGCGCATCACAGGAGCTCTGCAGATGCTCGGCGCTGATGTCGAGGGCGGCATAGGCGGCCGGCCGGCCGGCCCGCAGCAGCGGCGCGACCTTGCGGGCGCTGCCGGCTCCGAATTCCACCAGCACCCCAGGCCCCAGGGCGGCCATCAGTTCCGCTGCCCGCGTCTCGATCAGGGCGGTTTCGATTCGGGTCAGGCCATATTCCGGTTGCTGGCAGATGGCCTCGAACAACCTGGATCCCTCGCTGTCGTACAGCAGCCAGGCGGGCAGTTGGCGGGGATGGCGCTCCATCCCCTCGCGCACCAGGCGCCGTGTGTCCGCCGGCGCAGGATGCAGATCGATGCGCTCAAGCAGTCCGGCGCGGGATGGCATCGTCATCAGCGGGCCAGGCGCAGTCCGGCTGCCATCCAGCGGCTCCCCGGGCCAAAGAAGTTGCGATAGCTGGCTCGGCTGTGGCCCTCCGGTGTCAGGAACGCGCCGCCGCGCAGCACGAACTGGGAGCTCATGAACTTGCCGTTGTATTCCCCCACCGCTCCCGGCGCCCGCTGAAAGCCGGGGTAGGGCCTGTAGGGGCTGGCGGTCCACTGCCACAGCAGCCCTTCCGCTTCGGGCAGTCCGCCGTGGGCCGCCGCGTGCTCCCATTCGGCTTCACTCGGCAGCCGTGCGCCCGCCCAGCGGGCGACGGCATCGGCTTCGAACCAGCTCAGGTGCCGGGCCGGCGCCTGAGGATCCCGTGGCTGCAGGCCGGCCAGGGTGAACTCCTGATCGCCGCGCCAGTAGCGCGGCGCCTGCCAGCCGCGCTGCTGGACCAGGGCCCAGCCCTCGCTCATCCACAGCTCCGGGCGCCGGTAGCCGCCGTCGGCGATGAACGCCTCCAGTTCGCTGTTGCGCACCAGGCTGGAGGCGATGCTGAAGGGCTCCAGCCACTGGCGGTGGCGCGGGGCCTCGTTGTCGAAGTGAAACGCCTGCGCGGAGTCGTGCCCGATCTCCACCAGGCCCCCTTCAAATGCCAGCCAGCGGCAGGGGTTGGCGGCCACCTCGCTGCAGCGCTGCTGCCAGAGGGCCTCCGGGCCTTGCGGGGCGGTGCTGTAAGCGGGCTCCAGCGGCTGGCGGCCGAAGCCATCGAGCAGATCCATCAGCAGCAGCTCCTGATGCTGCTGCTCGTGCTGCAGGCCCAGCTCCAGCAGGGCTTCGAGGGTCTTCCCTTCGGCGGCATCGCGGCCGGGCAGGGTCGCGATCAGCTGCTCCAGCCCCTGGTCGACCCGCTGGCGCCAGGCCATCACCGTGCCGATCGCCGGGCGGGTCAGCAGGCCGCGTTCGGGCCGCGGATGACGGCTGCCGACGGCGTCGTAATAGGAATTGAACAGGTGGCTCCAGCGCTGATCGCTGCTCTGCCAGCCCTGCAGGTGAGGCACCAGCAGAAACGTTTCGAAGAACCAGGTGGTGTGTCCCAGATGCCATTTGGGCGGGCTGGCATCGGCCATGCCCTGCAGGCAGAGATCCTCTGGCTCCAGCGGATCGATCAGGTCTTCGCTGCGGCGGCGCACCAGTGCCAGTCGCTGCGTCAGCGCGCTGGTGCAAGCCACGGCAGCGCGCTTGCCAGCCTCATCAGCCTGCCGGAGCCCGGTCATTTCGGATACCGGAGCGCCCACCAACCTCAGAACAGGCTGGGAAGACCCTAGGGGGCTTCACTACGATCCGCCAACACGACCACCAGGACAGGACTTGGCCATGGGCGGCATCTGCCAGGGCTTCACCGATGCCGTCGGCAACACCCCGCTGATTCGTCTGCGGGCCCTCAGTGAGCTCACCGGCTGCGACATCCTCGGCAAGGCGGAGTTCATGAATCCCGGCGGCTCCGTCAAGGACCGTGCGGCCCTGGGAATCCTGATGGAGGCGGAGGCCTCCGGCGAGCTGCGGCCCGGCGGCACCGTGGTCGAGGGCACCGCGGGCAATACGGGCATCGGCCTGGCTCACCTCTGCAATGCACGCGGCTATCGCTGCCTGATCGTCATCCCCGACACCCAGTCAGCCGAGAAGATCGGTCTGCTGCGAAGTCTCGGGGCGGAGGTGCGCACGGTGCCGGCGGTGCCCTACGCCGATCCCAACAATTACGTCAGGCTCTCCGGCCGCATCGCCGCCGAGATCCCCGGTGCCGTGTGGGCCAATCAGTTCGACAACCTCGCCAACCGCCGCGCCCATTTCCAGAGCACCGGCCCCGAAATCTGGCAGCAGTGCGAGGGCAGCGTGGATGCCTGGGTGGCGGCCACCGGCACCGGCGGCACCTATGCCGGGGTGGCCCTGTTTCTCAAGGAGCGGCGCGAGGCGGTGCGTTGCGTGCTGGCCGATCCCCACGGCAGTGCCCTCTTCAGCTGGGCCACCGGCGGCGAGCTGCGCTCCGAGGGGCGCTCGATCACCGAGGGCATCGGCAACAGCCGCGTCACCGCCAATCTGGCCGACGCCCCGATCGATGACGCCGTGCGTGTCGATGATCAGCAGGCCCTCGAGACCATCTACCGCCTGCTCTGGCAGGAAGGACTGTTTCTGGGCGGATCGGTGGGCATCAACGTGGCCGCGGCGGTGGAGACCGCCCGGCGGCTGGGTCCGGGCCATCGCATCGTCACGGTGCTCTGTGATGGCGGTGATCGCTATCGCTCCCGCCTGTACGACGCCGAGTGGCTGACCGGGCGGGGTCTGCAGCAGCCCCAGCGGCCCGCATCCGTGGAGGTGGCGGCATGAGCGGTGCATCCGCCCCTGGGCAGTTGATCGCCGGCCGCTACCGGCTCGAGCGGCTGTTGAGCCAGCCTGCGCCCGCGGGTCCCGGGGTCCCCCTGGCCCAGGGGCCCCTGTGGCTCGCCCGCGATCAGCTGGCCTCTGAGGCTCCCTGTGCCTTGCGCCGGATCGGAGCCGATCAGGATCAGGCCGGTGCACGGGATCTCTGGAGCCGGCTGCAGGGGGTGCTGCATCCGCAGGTGCCGCGGCTGGGGGCGGCCCTGAGCGACGGCGATGACCTGTGGCTGGTCCGTGAATGGCTGGCCGGCCGCACCTATGGCCAGATGCTCGCCGCCCGCGCCGAGCGGCAGCTGGTGTTCGGCGCCGGCGAGGTGCTGCTGCTGCTGCGGCAGCTGCTGCCGGTGCTGGCGGCGCTGCACAGCCAGGAGCTGCTGCACGGCGATCTCAGCCCCGACAACCTGCTGCGACGCGACAGCGATGGCCTGCCGGTGCTGCTGGATTTCGGCCTGATCCGCAGCCGCGCGATCGGTGAAAGCCGTGCTCCTCAGGGAGCCACCCCCGGTTACGCGCCGCTGGAGCTGCTGCGCGGTGAGCCGGCTGAGCCCTGGATGGATCTCCATGCGCTCGGCGTGGTCGCCCTGGTGCTGCTGAGCGGCGATCCCCCGGCGTCTCTGCTCGATCCGGCCACCCTGGCCTGGCGCTGGCCTGTGGTGCTGGAGCAGGAGCCTGCTCTGGCTGCGCCGATCCTGCGCCTGCTGGAGCGTGATCCGGCGCGGCGTTTTGCTTCAGCCGGACAGGCGCTGATGGCCTTTCAGGGTCTGCCTGTGCCCGAGAGCACCGGCCCTGTGGCCAGGGCCGATCGCACCGTGAGCCTGGTGCCGCCGGCGGCGTTGCCCGATCAGCCGGACGTTGCCCCCCTGCCGCTCGGGCTGGAGCCGCAAGACAGCGATGGCGATCCTGCGCCTCAGAGGCCTGCACCCGAGCCGAGCCTGCCGCCCCTGCCCGTGGCGCCGGTGCCGGTGCTGGCCCGCCGGCGTGAGCAGGAGCGGGAGGAGGCTGCCGAGGGCAATCTCTGGCCCGTGCTGCTGGCGCTGGTGATCTCGGCAGTGGTGGGAACCGCGATCGGCTGGTGGTGGCTGAGCCGCGGCCGCATCGCCGCACCTTCCACGGATGCGGCGGAGCAGACCGCCACCCTGCCGCCCGGCGAGGTGAGCCAGCGGCAGCAGCTGATCGATCGGCTGCGCGCGTTGCAGGTGGATCGGGGCTGGTTCCTGCGGCTGGTGAATGCCAGCCTGCTGGCCCAGTTCCCCGAGCGTCGGGGTCGCCTACCGGGCGACAGCCTGGAGGATGCCCCTCTGCGCAAGGTCTGGAATGAGCAGGCCGAAGACTGGCTGGCGCGGGTGGAGCAGCTGCCCCTGGCGCTGCGGCAGCGCCTCGGCAGTTTTCAGAGCGGCGACTGGGAGCGCCGACAGGAGGGGCTGGTGCAGCAGGGCATCAGTTCCTCGGTGCTGCGCCATCTGGTCTCGGCCAGTGCCCAGCATCTGCTGCCGGGCCGTGCCGGTGATGACATGCCGGAGGAGCCCTTCCGTCAGCTCTGGTACGCCGCGGCCGATCAGGTGCTGCAGAACCTGCGCATCGAGCCGATCCTGGCCAGCTCCGGCGTCACCCAGGTGCTGGCGGCCGATGTGCCGGCCGGTGGTGCCCGCCTGTTCGCCATCCGACTGCCGGCAGGCCATGGTCTTGCCCTTGGTGTGAATGGCACGCCGCTGCTGCAGATGAGTGTCTACGGCTCCGATGGCACCCTCCTGGAGCCCAACGGTCCCCTGCGGGTGGTGGTGCTCGGATCCCAGAAGGACTCGCCGGTGCAGCTGCTGGTGAGCAATGAAGGGGTGGCGCCGGCGCCGATCCGTCTGTCGCTGCGGGCTGATCCGCCAGCCCGGGCCATCAATGGAGCTCCTCAGACTCCTCTCTCCCCCGACGGGACCCTGCCTGCCGCGCCTGTACCGGGTGCCGCAGGCAGCCCTGCGGCGACACCGGCCTCGCCTGATGCCGCCGCTCCTCCCTCATCGCCTCCACCGGTTCCGCCAGAGGCCGCGGCTCCCGCCACGCGGCCCTGATCAGAGCCGCGACAGGGCGGCGCGGGTCTCCTTGGCTTCGGTGCGCCGCTTTTCCTCATCCCGTTTGTCGTGGAGCTTGCGGCCCTTGGCCAGCCCCAGGTTGATCTTGATCCAGGAGCCCTTGAGGTGGAGGTTGAGCGGGATCAGGGTGAGGCCCTTCTGCTCGAGGGCGACCCGCAGCTTGTCGATCTCCTTGCGGTGGGCGAGCAGCTTGCGCACCCGCAGCGGTTCGTGATTGAAGAAGCGGCCCGCATGGCTGTGGGGTGAGATGTGGACGTTGTGGAGCTGCAGCTCCCCGCCCCGGATCAGACAGAAGCCATCCCGCAGATTCGCCTGGCCGTTGCGAATCGATTTGACCTCCGTTCCCAGCAGCTCGATGCCGCATTCCAGGGTTTCGAGGATCTCGTACTGATGCCGCGCGAAGCGGTTGTCGGCCAGCAGGCGATGGGCCGGATCCTGAGCCTTGCCGCCCCCACCCTTCCTGCCGGGACCCTTCCCCATCGCCCCCGTGCGCCTCGCATCCGAATCCGACCCTAGTGGTCGCAGCGCTCGGCGCAGCAGGCAGTCCCTAGGGCAGCGCCGGTACCCTGGCGCCCATGGCGATCGTCTCCTCCCAGTCCGGCCCGTCCGCGGGACGCCGGCCCGCTGCGGACCACGCCGGGCCTGTCCCAGCGCCGCGGCGCTGGATCGATCCCAGCGCATCGCCTGACGTCGATCCCGAGGGTTGCGGAGATGGGCGCGATCCCTCGCAGCCGATGTTCGACAGCGGCGCTCGTGAGGATGGCCTCAGGCCCCGTCGCCTGGATGACTACATCGGTCAGCGGGAGCTCAAGCAGGTACTGGCCATCGCCGTGGAGGCCACCCGCAGCCGCGGCGAGGCGCTCGATCATGTGCTGCTGCACGGCCCGCCGGGGCTGGGCAAGACCACCATGGCTCTGGTGCTGGCGGAAGAGCTTGGCGTGCGCTGCCGCATCACCAGCGCCCCGGCCCTGGAGCGACCGCGCGACATCGTCGGGCTGTTGGTGAACCTGCAGCCCCGTGAGGTGCTGTTCATCGACGAGATCCATCGGCTCAACCGGGTGGCTGAGGAGCTGCTCTATCCGGCCATGGAGGATTACCGCCTCGATCTGACCGTCGGCAAGGGCACCACGGCCCGCACGCGCACGCTGCCGATTCCACCGTTCACCCTGGTGGGTGCCACCACCCGTGCCGGTTCGCTCAGTTCGCCGCTGCGCGATCGTTTCGGTCTGATCCAGCGGCTGGAGTTCTACGACCTGGAGGATCTGCAGGCCATCGTGGTGCGCGCCGCCGGGTTGCTGCAGCTTCCCCTGGAGCGCGAGGCGGCGCAGGAGGTGGCGCGCCGCTGTCGCGGTACCCCGCGGATCGCCAACCGCCTGCTGCGGCGTGTGCGCGACGTGGCGGCGGTGCGTGGCGAGGCGCGCATCGATGCCGCTCTGGTGGAGGAGGCACTGCAGCTGCACCGGGTCGATGGCCGCGGCCTGGATGCCAGTGACCGGCGGCTGCTGCGCCTGTTGCAGCGGGAGCACGATGGCGGCCCTGTCGGCCTGGAGACCCTCGCCGCCAGCCTCGGCGAGGACGCCACCACGCTCGAAACCGTGATCGAGCCCTATCTGCTGCAGCTGGGTTTCCTGCAGCGCACCCCCCGCGGACGCCTGCTCACCGTCAGCGGACGCGCCCATCTGGAATCGGAGCTGGAGTCGCCATGAATCCCTGGCGATCGCTGCCGCAGCCCACGCTTTGCCGGCCGCTGCTGGCGGCCTTGAGCGTTCTGGCGCTGATCCTGTCGCTGTTGAGCGGGCCCTCCCCCGCCCAGGCCTCAGCCGAGGTCTCCCAGGTCCCGCTGCAGCGCCTGTTCGAGCAGGCGCTGGGCGCCAGCCGCCAGGGGAGTTTCAGCGAGGCCCTGGCGCTGTGGAATCAGGTGCTGGAGGTGGCTCCGGAGGATGCGGCGGCCTGGAGCAACCGGGGCAATGTGCGCCTGGCTCTGGGGGATCCCGAGGGTGCCATCGCCGATCAGGGGCGTGCCATGGCGCTGGCTCCCGACAACCCCGATCCCCATCTCAACCGAGGCACCGCAGAGGAGGCCCTGGGCCGGTGGGAGGCCGCCGCGGCCGATTACCGCTGGATTCTGGGGCGCGATCCCGCCGATGCCTCTGCCCTCTACAACCTGGGCAATGTGGCTGGATCCCTGGGCGACTGGCGTGAGGCCCGCCGCTGCTACACGGCCGCTGCCGAGGCCAGGCCCGGTTTCGCCATGGCCCGCTCCAGTGCCGCCCTGGCCGCCTTCCAGCTGGCGGATCTGCCGGAGGCCGAGCGGGAGCTGCGCGCTTTGATCCGCCGTTATCCCCTGTTCGCCGATGCTCGCGCCGGCCTCACAGCCCTGCTGTGGCAGAGGGGATCCCGCGGTGAGGCCGAGAGCAACTGGGCGGCCGCCTCGGGACTCGATCCGCGCTACCGCCAGGAAGAATGGTTGCTGCAGGTCCGGCGCTGGCCGCCCGATCCTGTGCAGGCCCTCGATCAGTTCCTGCATCTGGTCTCCTGATCCCCGCCGTGTCGCCTCCCTCCGCCTCGCACCAGCAAGTTCAGGCCTCTTCGCAGTGGCAGCAGCTGGGATTGGAGCGGCTGCTGGCGGAGGCCCTCCCGGAGCTGCTGGCGCTGCGCCGCCATCTGCACCGGCACCCTGAACTGAGCGGCCATGAGCAACAGACCGCTGCCCTGGTGGCCGGCGAGCTGCGCTCCCTGGGCTGGAGCGTGCGGGAGGGGGTGGGTCGTACGGGAGTGCTGGCGGAGCTGGGGCCCGAGCGGCTTGCCGATGGGCGGCTGGCGCCGCTGGCGGCCTTGCGGGTGGATCTGGACGCGCTGCCGATCGAGGAGCGCACCGGGCTTGCCTATGCCTCGAGCCATCAGGGTCTGATGCATGCCTGCGGCCATGACATCCACACGACCGTGGGGCTCGGTGTGGCCCGTCTGCTGGCGGCAGCGGAGGATCAGCTCAGGGGCCGGGTGCGGCTGCTGTTTCAGCCGGCGGAGGAGACGGCCCAGGGAGCGGCCTGGATGAAGGCCGACGGGGCCATGGAGGGGGTGCAGGCCCTGTTCGGGGTGCATGTGTTCCCGAGCCTGCCGGTGGGTTCGATCGGGGTGCGCAGCGGCAGCCTCACGGCCGCTGCCGGCGAACTGGAGGTGGAGGTGATCGGCGAGGGGGGGCACGGTGCGCGGCCCCACCAGAGCACGGATGCGATCTGGATCGCGGCGCGGGTGGTGAGCGGCCTGCAGGAGGCGATCAGCCGTCGTCTCGACGCCCTGCATCCGGTGGTGGTCAGCTTCGGGCGGATCGAGGGCGGTAAGGCGTTCAATGTGATCGCCGATCACGTGCGCCTGCTGGGTACCGTTCGCTGCCTCGATCTCGAGCTGCATGCCCAGCTGCCCGGCTGGATCGAGGAGACGGTGCAGGCTCTCTGCGCCGGCCATGGTGGTGAGGCCCGGGTGCATTACCGGGCGATCTCGCCGCCTGTGCGCAACGATCCCGCTCTGACCGCCCTGGTGGCCGATGCGGCGGTGGAACTGCTGGGGCGCCAGCAGGTGCAGTGGCTGGAGCAGCCCTCCCTTGGGGCGGAGGATTTCGCCGAATTGCTGGAGGGGACCCGGGGCACCATGTTCCGCCTGGGTGTGGCAGGTCCCGAGGGTTGCTCGCCGCTGCACAGCAATACCTTCGCGCCGGATGAGGGCTGTCTGGCGGTGGGGGTGAAGGTGCTCAGTCTCAGCCTGCTGCGTTGGCTGGCGGATCCGGTGTGAAGCCTTCCGCTGTGCCGATGCCGGCGCCCGCCATGGGCCCCGCCTCCCGGCGACGGGCGCTGCTGGCTTTGTCCTCACCGCTGCTGATCCTGCTGGCCCTGGTGGCGCTGCTGGTTCGCCCGGCGGGGGAACGGTTGCAGGCGCTGCCGGCCCTGGGCATCGGTGTGGGGCTGCTCGTGACCAGCTGGCAGCGGCGCAGGCATCGCCGCCGGGAGCTGCTGCGGGCCCTGCGCGACGATGGACGCCATGGGGAGAAAGGCTGAGGCCGCCCCGCATCCCTGCTGCTCAAGCGATGCCCGATTCCGATCCGGATTTGCTGCGCCAGGCCATCGGCTCGGGGGATCCCTCGCGGGCGATGCCGGCTCTGGCGGCGCTGCGGGCGTTTGATGCTGCGGCAGCGACACCGCTGCTGCTGCTGGGGCTGGAGCAGGAGCCGTTCCTGATTCGCTCCCTCGCCTGCGCCGGGCTGGGGATGAAGCGCAGCGAGACCGGCTGGAGCGCCCTGCTGGTGGCGTTGAACAACGATGGCGACGCCAATGTGCGCGCCGAGGCCGCCAATGCCCTGGCCAGTTACGGGGTGGAGCGCGCCTGGCCCCATCTGCATCAGGCCTTCGTGGCGGATGGTCAGTGGCTGGTGCGCTGCAGCATTCTTTCGGCCTTCGCCGAGCAGCCGGAGATCCCGCTGGAGTGGCTGCAGCAGCTGGCGGAGCTGGCGATCGCCGATGCTGACGGCACGGTGCGGGTGGGTGGTGCCGAGATCCTCGGGCGCCTGGTGCGGGAAGCGGAGGAGCCGCTGGCGGCCCGGGCGCGGGGCCTGCTGGCACCGCTCCAGGGTGATCCCGATCACCGGGTGGTGGCCGCGGCTCTTGATGGGCTGCAGGCCTGAGGGGATGGCGGCTTCTGCCGGACGGGCTTGCTAGGTTTCAACAGCCACTAGGGGTGCCCGGCCCGCGCGCTTGTCGCGGGGGCCAGCGGGCTGAGATCACACCCTCCGAACCTGATCCGGGTCATGCCGGGGCAGGGAAGTGCGGAAGAGCTCAGATCCGATCCCTGCCGCCTTTGCCAGCGGCCAGCGGCAGCGTCCTTCCGAAAGTTCCTCTCATGCGCAGCGCCTGGATCGAGAAGCGCCGGGGTCAGGCGAATGTCACCCAGCTGCACTACGCCCGTCAGGGGGTGGTGAGCGAGGAGATGGCCCATGTGGCGAAACGGGAGAACCTGCCGGAATCGCTGGTGATGGAGGAGGTGGCGCGGGGCCGCATGATCATCCCGGCCAACATCAACCATCCCAACCTCGAGCCGATGGCGATCGGCATCGCCAGCAGCTGCAAGGTGAACGCCAACATCGGTGCGTCGCCCAATGCCAGCGACATCAACGAAGAACTCGAGAAGTTGCATCTGGCCGTGAAGTACGGCGCCGACACGGTGATGGATCTCTCCACCGGCGGCGTCAACCTCGATGAGGTGCGCACGGCGATCATCAATGCCTCGCCCGTGCCGATCGGCACGGTGCCCGTGTATCAGGCGCTCGAGAGCGTGCACGGCTCGATCGAGAGGCTTTCGGAAGACGACTTCCTGCACATCATCGAGAAGCACTGCCAGCAGGGCGTCGATTACCAGACGATCCACGCCGGCCTGCTGATCGAGCACCTGCCCAAGGTGAAGGGCCGCCTGACGGGGATCGTGAGCCGCGGCGGCGGCATCCTGGCCCAGTGGATGCTCTATCACCACAAACAGAATCCGCTCTATACGCGCTTCGATGACATCTGCGAGATCTTCAAGCGCTACGACTGCAGCTTCTCCCTGGGCGATTCGCTGCGGCCCGGATGCCTGCACGATGCTTCCGATGCGGCCCAGCTGGCGGAACTGAAGACCCTCGGTGAACTCACCCGCCGCGCCTGGAAGCACGACGTGCAGGTGATGGTGGAGGGTCCCGGCCATGTGCCGATGGATCAGATCGAGTTCAACGTGCGCAAGCAGATGGAGGAGTGCAGCGAGGCGCCCTTCTATGTGCTCGGCCCCCTGGTGACGGATATCGCCCCCGGTTACGACCACATCACCAGCGCCATCGGTGCCGCCATGGCCGGCTGGTATGGCACGGCGATGCTCTGCTACGTGACCCCCAAGGAGCACCTGGGCCTGCCCAATTCCGAGGATGTGCGCAACGGCCTGATCGCTTACAAGATCGCCGCCCACGCCGCCGACATCGCCCGTCATCGCCCGGGAGCACGCGATCGCGACGATGAGCTCAGCCGCGCCCGCTACGCCTTCGACTGGAACAAGCAGTTCGACCTGAGCCTCGATCCCGAGCGGGCCCGCGAGTACCACGACGAAACCCTGCCGGCTGATATCTACAAGCAGGCTGAGTTCTGCTCGATGTGCGGCCCCAAGCACTGCCCGATGCAGACCAAGATCACCGACAAGGATCTGGAGGGTTTGGAGCAGGTGCTGGCGGAGCAGCAGGGGCTGGCGGCTTCAGGGGCCCAGGGCTGAGGGG
>JBAWXG010000063.1:0-13439 GCA_037144195.1 Synechococcus sp. ELA057 | reverse complement strand
GGCCGCTGGCGGTGGGGCTGGGGGCGATGGGCTGGCTGCTGCTGCTGGCGCTGCTCAGCCAGAGTCGCATCGTCCGGGGAGGATGAGCCGATGCGGATCCTGATCCTCACCTCCAGCGGTGGCACGGCCCACGATGCCGCGGCCTATGCCCTGCGTGACTGGTTCGCGCTGCTGCACCCAGACGTTGAGCTCCATGTGGAGCATGTGCTCGAGAGCAGCAGCGGCGTCTATCGGGGTGGCGTCGCTCTTTACAACTGGATTCAGCGTCATCAGCCCTGGCTGCATCAGCTCTATTGGCGCCTGATGGAGGCGGAGGACCTGATCAAGCCGGGCACGCTGCTGTTCGGCCGCCAGGCCTTCATCCGTCTGCTGCGGGATGTGCGGCCCGATGTGCTGATCTCCACCCATCCCCATTGCAACCGCGGCCATTTCGACCTGGCCAGGCGGGTGCTGGGCCAGCGGTTGCGCTGCATCACCTGCAATACCGAGATCGATGGGGGCTTCGGGTTCAGCCGCAACTGGGTGAGTGCCAGCGCCGATCTCCATTGGGTGCAGACGCCGGAGGTGGCCGCGGAGGTCTGCCGCCGGCGCCTGGGCATGCGCCGCTTCCCCGCCGAGCGCGTGGCCTGTCTGGGCCCGCTGCTGTTTCCGGCCTTTCACCGTGGAGGCCCTGCTCCGACCCGCTTGGCGGGCAGGCCGCTGCTGGTGCTGGCCAGTGGCTCCAATGGCGCCAACAACCACATTCCGCTGCTGGAGCAGCTGCTGCCTTTCGCCGATCGCCTGGAGGTGGTGGCCCTGTGCGGTCGTCGGCAGGCGGTGCGGGAGCAGCTCGAGGCCTGGGGCGCGCGCTATCCGCGGCTGACGCTGCAAGCGCTCGGTTTTCAGGACCCCGAGCAGATGGCAATTCTCTACCGCAAGGCCTGGGCCCATGTGGCCCGGCCGGGAGCTCGCACCGCCGCGGAAGCGCTCGTGCTGGGATGTCCGCTCATCTTCAATTGCATCGGCAGCGCCATGCCGCAGGAGTTGCTGGCTCCTCGCTACTTCCGCTCCCGTAAGCTGGCGCAGCAAATCCAGCACCCGCGGGACCTGGCTCAGATCGTGCAACAGTGGCTCGCTGATCCTGAAGGATATCGCCAGCTGCGCCAGCGCTATGGGCAATCGCTGCTTTCGGCTGATCCCGAGCGTGTGATCCGCGCATTAATTGGTGGGGATGACTGATCCTCTCCCCGGGCAATCCATCGTTCCTTCTGAGGAGCGATCGCCCATCGCCATCGTGGGAATCGGTTGTCGTTTCCCCGGGGGGATTGAGAGCCCGGCGCAGTTCTGGGACCTGCTGCGTGAAGGCCGTGAAGCGATCACCGAAATCCCTCCCGAGCGTTGGGATCTGGACCTTCACTTCCATCCCGATTCCCAGCATCCGCTGACCCAGCATGTTCGCCGTGGCGGATTCGTCGAGGGCATCGATCAGTTCGATCCGGCGTTCTTCGGCATCTCTCCGCGCGAGGCGGTCTGCATGGACCCCCAGCAACGGTTGCTGCTGGAGGTGTCCTGGCGGGCCCTCGAGGATGCCGGGGTGCCTCCGGAACAGTTGCGCGGGCGGCGCGTGGGGGTGTTCATCGGCATCTCCAGCGGCGACTACAGCTCCCTGCTCTGGGCCTCCCCCGAGCGCTACGCCACCCCGGACAACGAGCCGTTCGTGCTGCCGGGCAACACCGGCTGCATCGCTGCCAACCGGCTCTCCTACTTCTTCGATCTGAAGGGCCCGAGCTTCACGGTCGACACCGCCTGCTCCTCCTCGTTGGTGGCGGTGCATCTGGCCTGCGAAAGCCTCTGGCGGGGTGAATCGGAGCAGGCGATGGCGGGTGGGGTGCAAGCCCTGATCCACCCCGGCATCCAGATGAGCTTCTGCAAGGCCGGGCTGCTCTCGCCCGATGGGCGCTGCAAGAGCTTCGATGCCAGCGCCGATGGCTATGTGCGGTCCGAGGGTGCCGGGGTGGTGCTGCTCAAGCCGCTGGCCGCTGCCCAGGCGGCCGGCGATCCGATCTATGCCGTGATCCACGGCACGGCGGTCAATTCCGATGGCCGCAGCAACGGCATGGTGGCCCCCAATGCACGCGCACAGATGGCGTGTGTGCGTGAGGCCTTCGCCAATGCCGGCATCGATCCGGCCGCCACCCAGTATGTGGAAGCCCATGGAACCGGGACGCGTCAGGGGGATCCCCTGGAGCTGCGGGCTCTTGGCACGGTTCTCGGTGAGGGCCGCGAGGAGTGGCGGCCCTGTCGGGTGGGCTCCGTGAAGACCAACCTCGGCCACTCGGAAACGGCCGCCGGCATCACCGGTCTGATCAAGGCGGCGCTGTCGGTGCATCACCGTCAGCTCCCCCCCAGCCTGCATTTCTCCACCCCCAATCCCTCGATTGATTTCGAGGCGCTCAAGCTGCAGGTGCAGACGCGCCTGGAGCCCTTCCCTCAGCCGGATCAAGCGGCCGTGGTGGGGGTGAGCTCCTTCGGTTTCGGTGGCACCAACGCCCATGTGGTGCTGGCCGAACCTCCCCGGCAGCCGCCGCCGCCCCGCTATCAGGCCCAGTTGCCGCTCAAGCCGCTCTGCCTCTCAGCCCGCACACCCGAGGCGCTGCAGGCCCTCGCCGTTGCCTACCTGCAGCGCCTCGACGGCTCCTCCCACCTGCACCTCAGCAACCTGGCCGCCAGTGCCAATCAGCACCGCAGCCATTTCCGCAATCGGGTGGTGTGCCTGGCGGAGGATCGCCGTCAGTTCCGGCAGCAGCTTGTGGCCCTGGTGGAGGGTCGGCCTGCGGCGGGGATGCTGCAGGGTCAGGCCCGCCAGCGCCCCGGCAAGATCGCCTGGCTGTTCACCGGGCAGGGCAGTCAGAGTCTGGGCATGGCCCGCGGGCTCCTCGAGCACCAGCCTGTGTTCCGTGAGGCCATAGCCCGGGTGGCGGCCCTGCTGGATCCGCAGCTGCCGGTGCCCCTTCTCACCCTGTTGCAACCGGCTGCGGACCAGGAGGGGGAACTGGCGCCGGTGCTCAACCAGACCGCCACCAGTCAGCCGGTGCTGTTCGCCGTGGGCTACGCCCTGGCCCAGCTGTGGCGCTCCTGGGGGATTCAGCCCGATCTGCTGCTGGGCCACAGCGTCGGGGAGGTGGTGGCGGCTCACCTCGCTGGGGTGTTCAACCTTGAGGATGCCTGCCGCTTGATCAGCGCCCGCGGCCGGCTGATGCAGCAGTTGCCCGCCGGTGGCGGCATGGTGGCGGTGCTGGCTTCCCCGGAGCAGATCCAGCCCTGGTTGCAGGCCCTGCCCTCCCTGGCCGTGGCGGCCTTCAACGGCCCCGCCAACACGGTGATCGCCGGGCCCCGGGCCGACCTCGACCGCCTGATGCAGCAGGCGGAGCGGGCCGGGCTGAGCTGCCACGTGCTGGCGGTGTCCCATGCGTTCCACACCGCTGCCATGCAGCCGATGCTGGCCGCCTTTGAGCGCGAGCTGCGGCAGCTGCACTTCCATCAGCCGCGCCTGCCGCTGGTGAGCAATGTGAGCGGCCTGCTGGTCGGCAGTGAGATCGCCTCACCGGATTACTGGTGTGAGCACGTGATCAGCCCCGTGCGGTTCGCTGATGGCATGCGGACCCTGCTGGATCAGCAGGCGGTGACCTTCCTTGAGATCGGGGCCCGGCCCACCCTGATCGGGATGGCCCGTCAGGTGGCCGCAGCTTCGGTGCAGCGTTCCCAGCCGCCGCGCTACCTGCCCAGCCTCGTGCCCGGACGAGCCGATCTTGAGGTGATCCTCAGCAGCCTGGCGGAACTGCACTGCAGCGGCCATGCGGTCGACTGGGCCAGCTTCCACAGGCCCTTCAGCCCCCGATACGAATCGCTGCCGGGCTATCCCTTCCAGCGTCAGCGCTATTGGTGGTCAGCACCCGAGCGCTCGCCGGCCCCAGCGAGCCTCTGGCTGGATCACATCGGCGTCGCTGGCGCAGATCCGGTCGCGCCGCAGGAGCCCCAGGCGCCGCCGGAGCTGCGGCGCCTGGATCAACCCGGCCAGGAGCGCCGCTACGAGCTGCTGCTGGCGGCGGATGCGCCCGCCGATCTGGCCGATCACCGCATTCGCGCTCAGGTGGTCTTCCCTGCCGCCGGTTTTCTGGAACAGGCCCTCACCGTTTTGCAGCAGGAGGGTCAGCCCCTGCAGCTGCAGGCCTTCAGCCTGGAGCAACCCCTGCGGCTGCAGGCCGGGCCTGAGCCGGTTCGGCTGCACATCAGCTGGGATCCAGCCCGCAGGCAGATGCAGTTCCACAGTTCCCTCCCCGAGGGCGGCTGGCTGGCCCATGGGTCCCTGGCCACGGCGGTCGAGGCTCCGGCCGCTGCTCCCTGGCAGCCACAGACGCGTCCCGCCACGGCGACCCCACTGCCTCTTGAGGCGTTTCATGACACTCTGGCGGCCTGCGGTCTGGCGTACGGCCCCGCCTTCCGGCAGCTGCATCACCTCTGGCAGATGCCCGGTCACGCCTGGGCCGAGCTGGGGCGTCAGCACGGGGGCCGCGATCGTGGCCTGCTCGATGGCTGTTTCCAGGCCGTGGCTGCGGCCCTCGATCCCGAGGGCCAGGCGGGCACGCTGCTGCTGCCGGTGGGGCTCGAGGAGCTGGTGCTGACCCGCTGGCCCCTGCCGGACCGGTTCCGCTGTGAGGTGCGTCTGCGTCCTGTGGAGGAGCCGGTCTTCCTGCTGGCGGATCTGGTTCTGCTGGACGAGGGGGATCAGCCCCTCGGCTGGATCCGCGGTTTCCGGCTGCGGCGGCTGCCGCGTCAGGCCCTCGAGTGGATGTTCCCTTCGCCAGAGCCCTCCCACCTACTGCCGGAGGTCTGCGACTGGCTGCATCACGGTCTCTGGGCACCCCTGGACCCAGCCGGAACCCCGGCGGCCTCGGTACAGCCTCGCTCCGCCGTCGTGCTGGGCGCTGCCGATCAGGCAGCGGGCCTGTGCCGTTGGTTCGAGGCCTGCGGCGCGGCGATCCGACGCCCATCCCCTGCAGAGCTCCCGCACGAGTCCCTGAAGGCCGATGCCCTGGTGATCTGGCCCGACCTGCAGGATCCCGGCCTCAGCGTTGAGCAGCATCTCTCCGCCTTCCTGGCTGTGGCCCAGGCCATCGCGGCCCAGTCCCCGGACAGCGCCCCAGCCATGGTCTGGGTGGTGCTGGCGGCGGGCGATGCCCCAGCTGAACGCACCCTCGTCGGCGCCCTGCGCGGTTGGTGCCGCACCGCTGCCCTTGAGCAGCCCGGCTGCAACTGGACGCTGCTGGAGATCCCTGCGGCCGCGGCGTTGCAGCCCGCTCCAGCCGATTGGCCGGCGATCTGGGCGGCGGGTCAGCGGGAGGCTTCCCTGGCCTGGCGCGAAGGCCGGCTCTGGGGATGGCGGCTCGAGCCTCTGGGGTTGGAGCGTTACCGCTGGGCCAGCGCCAGCCCCGGCAGCCTGGAGGCCCTGGGGCGTCGACCGTTGCCGCTGAAGCCTCCCGCCGGCGGCGAGGTGGAGATCACGGTGGAGGCCACGGGGCTCAATTTCCGCGATGTGCTCAATGCCCTGGGGTTGCTGCAGGCCTATTCGGCCGAACTGGGCCTGCACCAGGGCAGCCAGCTTCCCTTCGGTGGGGAATGCGTGGGCCGCGTAGTGGCCGTCGGCTCCGGGGTGGATCCGCAGCTGATCGGCACGCGGGTGCTGGCGGCCCTGGCCGTGGGCAGCCTGGCCAGCCATGTGCACTGCCGTGCCCAGTTGGTGGTGCCGCTGCCCGAGGGGTTCAGCCCGGAGCTCGGCGCCAGCGTCAGCACGGCGTTCCTGACGGCGATCTACGGCCTTGAGACTTTGGCGGCCCTGCAACCCGGCGAGACCGTGCTGATCCATGCGGCGGCCGGCGGCGTCGGCCAGGCGGCTTTGCAGGTGGCACGCCGCTGCGGCGCCCGCATCTTCGCCACGGCCAGCCAGGCCAAGCAGGCCGCCCTGCTGGAGCAGGGCGTGGCAGCCGTGTTCGATTCCCGCAGCACCGCCTTCGCCGAGCAGCTTCTGGCCGCCACCGGGGGCCGGGGCGTGGATGTGGTGCTCAACAGCCTCAAGGGTGAGTGGGTGGACGCCGGCTTCCAGGCCCTGGCCGACGGCGGCCGCTTCGTGGAACTGGGCAAGATCGAGATCTGGAGCCGGGCTGAGGCGCGCGAGCGACGGCCTGATGCCCGCTACTTGCCCTTCGATCTGCTGGAGGTGGCCGCAGCGGAACCGGCCCTGGTGCGCCGCCTGCTGGAGCAGCTGCTGGCCGATCTCCAGGCTGGGATCTATCAACCCATTCCCCTGCGGGTCTTCCCGGAGGCCGACACCGCCGATGCCTTCCGGCTGATGGCCCAGGCCCGTCACGTGGGCAAGCTGGTGATCAGCCGTGGCGAGCAGCCGGCGCCGCTGCGGCTGCGCCCGGATGCCACCTATCTGGTGAGCGGCGGCCTCGGGGCGGTGGGGTTGCAACTGCTCGACTGGTTGGTGGCCCGTGGGGTGCGATCGCTGCTGGTGGTGTCCCGCTCGGCGTCCACCCCCGCCGAATCCGTGCAGGAGCGCCTGGCTGCCTGGCGGCGGCAGGGGGTGCGCATCGCTCTATTGGCCCTTGATCTGGGAGCCGCAGCGGAGGCTGCGGGTGTTGCCGTGACGCAGGAGTTGCGGGCCGCTCTCGACGGTCTGCCGCCGGAGCAGCCGCTGCGGGGGCTCTTCCATGCCGCTGGCGTGCTCGATGACGGCTTGATTGACGGCCAGACGCCCCAGCGACTGGCTGGGGTGCTGGCGCCGAAACTGCTGGGCTGGCAGCGGCTGGAGCAGGCCGTTGCGGTCAGCGGGGCCCAGCTCGACTTCGCCATCGCCTTCTCCTCGATGGCGGCGCTGCTGGGTTCGCCGGGCCAGAGCAGCTATGGAGCGGCCAACGGCGCCCTCGATGGGGCCTGTGAGGCCGGAGGCTTTGCCGGTTCCGCTGCGGTCAGCCTCAGCCTGCAATGGGGGCCCTGGGCCGGCGCTGGAATGGCGGCAGGCCAGGCCCGCCGCTTCGAGGCGCTCGGAGTGGGGCTGCTGCCTCCATCCCAGGCGCTCGAGGCCCTGGATATGTTGCTGCAGCGGGGTCGCGGCGGGGTGCTGGCGGTGCTCGACAACGACTGGAGCCGGTTGGCTCGACAGGCTCCGCCGCGGCAGGCCGAAGCCATGGCGGCGTTGCTGGCGGAAGGCCCCGTGGCGGCCGAGGGCGATGGCGCCCGGGAGCGAGCCCGGCTGCTGGCCTTGCCGGAGAAGGAGCGATCGACGGCCCTGCTGCAGCTGCTGCAAGGTCAGCTGGCGGCGGTGATGGGCCTGGAGGATCCCGGCAGCCTGGATCCGGCCGATTCGCTGTTCCAGATCGGTCTCGACTCGCTGATGGCGGTGGAATTCGCCGCCGGTATCCAGCGCGACCTGGGGGTGAAGCTGGAGTTTGAATCCTTCGCCGGTGATCCCAACCTGGAGGCGCTGGCGGCGATCGTGCTGCGCGGCCTGGGCAGCTCCGGAGAAGCCGAAGAAGGGGAGCTGGATCTCGGCCGGGAGGCGCTGCTGCCGCCGGGCTGGAGTCTGCCTGCCGGTGCGGCTGCCGCAGCGCCGGGAGCGG
Organism: Synechococcus sp. ELA057; assembly: GCA_037144195.1. GTDB lineage: Bacteria > Cyanobacteriota > Cyanobacteriia > PCC-6307 > Cyanobiaceae > Cyanobium. Next base: position 5,781 of record JBAWXG010000063.1, on the reverse strand, counting down.
CGATCCTGCTCACCGGAGGCTCCGGTTTTCTGGGGGCCTATCTGCTCGCCGGTCAGCTGCAGCGTTGGCCGGAGCTGCGGCTCAAGGTGCTGGTTCGCGCTGCCGATGCCAGCGCTGGCGCAGAACGGCTGCGCCGCAATCTGGAGCACTATGGGCTCTGGCGGGAGTCGTGGCAGCAGCGGATCGAACCGATCGCCGGCGACCTGGCCCAGCCGCGTTTCGGCCTCGATGACGGGCGTTTCGCTGCGCTGGCGGACAGCATCTCCGGCATCCTGCACAACGGCGCCCAGCTCAGCCAGATGGCCCCCTACAGCCAGCTGGCGGCGGCCAATGTGGGCGGCACGCGCACGGTGCTGGATCTGGCAGTGCTGCAGCGGCCGCTGCCGGTGGAGCTGATCTCCAGCGTGGCGGTGTATGAGGCGCGGGCCTATCGCGATCGGGAGCTGCTGGAATCCGACGACCTGGGCGAGTGGCGCGGCATCCACATCGGCTATTCCCAGACCAAATGGGTGAGTGAGCGGCTGGTGCTGGCCGCCGGTCGGGCCGGGCTGCCGGTGCGGATCTATCGGCCACCGTTGATCGGGGGCCATTCGGCCACCGGTCTGTGGCATCAGGACGACCTGCTGCACCGGCTGCTGCGGGGCTGTCTGGAGCTCGGCCTGGCCCCGGACATCGAGTGGGAGCTGGATCTGGTGCCGGTGGACTACGTGGCCGATGCGGTGACGGCGATGGCCTGGCAACCGCCCGAGGCCGGCACCTGCTTCCATCTGCACCATCCCCAGCCGCTGATGCTGGCCGATGTGCTCGGCGGGCTGATCGCCCGCGGCGCGCCGCTGCAGCTGGTCTCGATGGAGCGGTGGCTGGAGGCGCTCGAGGGTCAGCCCGCCAATCCGCTGCATCCGATCCGCGCCTTCTTCCGCCGTCGCTGGGGCGAGGAGCAGCTCACCTATCCCGAGCTCAATCAGGCCGGCGTGCGTGCACGCCCCGCCAGTGCCATCACGGTGGGCGCTCTCGCTGAGAAGGGTGTGGTCTGTCCGGGCTTCGAGCAGTTGATCGTTCCCTACGCCAGCACCTTCCTCGGCAGCCTGGCGCTTGGCTGAGGCTGTGCCGGTCGCGATCGCTGGTGCCCTGGTTGCGGCGCTGCTGCTGCAGACCCTGCTGTGCGGCTGGTTCGCGCTGCTGGTGCATCGGCGCCTGGCCCGGGAGCGGTGCGGGGTTCCCGATCCCTGCCCCTGGCCTGCGGCCGAGGTGGTGCTCTGCCTGCGCGGGGTGGATCCGGTCCTGGAGCAGGCGCTGGCGGCCCTGGCGGTTCAGGGCTATCGAGGCCCCTGGCGCCTGCTGCTGCTGGTGGATTCCCCTCAGGATCCCGCTTGGCCGGTGGCCACGGCGGCGATCGCCCGGCTCGAGTCCAGGGGGGTGGCCCGCTGGCAGGCGGCGCGGCTGTCCGCCCTGGCCGCATCGCCCCGCAACGGGTCTCGCAAGAGTGCGGCCCTGCATCAGGCCTTCGGGGAGCTCGATGCCGCGACCGAACTGGTGGCCCTGGTGGATGCCGATGCGGTGGTGCGGCCCGATTGGCTCGAGCGTCAGGCCCGGGCCTGCCTGCGGCCGGGGGTGGGTGCCTGCGGCGGCAACCGTTGGTATGTGCCGTCGCGGGGCAGCGGCAGCGGCATGGTGCGGGCGATCTGGAACGGCGGGGCGCTGGTGCTGATGACCCTGCTGGCGATTCCCTGGGGCGGCAGCCTGGCGATCCGCAGGCCCTTGATCGAGGCCAGCGGCTGGCGCCAGGTGCTGCAACGCAGCCTCTGTGAGGACACGGCTCTCACCACACCGCTGCGCCGCTCGGGCTGGCGCTTCGCGTTCGTGCCGGGGCTGATTGCGGTGGATCGGGACGACAGCCTGGCCCTGCGGCCCCTGATCCGCTGGATCGCCCGCCAGCTGTTGATGGCGCGCCTGCATCACCCCGCCTGGCCGTTGGTGCTGCTGCATGGGCTGGGCACCAGCCTGCTGCTGCTGCTCGCCCTGTTGGTGCTGCTGATCCAGCTGGTGGGGGGCGGAGCCGCGGTGCTGCCCCTGGCTTCGGCTGTGCTGGCCTATGAGCTGGGCTGCGGGCTGTTGTTGCTGCTGATTCAGGCGGCGGTGGCCCGTGCTGTGCCCCTGGACCGGCAGCTGAGCCTGGGGCAATGGCTGCGCTGGCTGCCACTGGCCCAGCTGGTGTACGGGTTGGCGGCGCTGCGAGCCTTGGCGGCGCGGCGGGTGGAGTGGAGCGGGGTGGTGTATCGCCTCAGCGGCGCTGGCGTGGCAGCCGAGTCGCTCAGGGGTTGACCATCAGCTTGCGAAGCACCCGCATCGATTCGAGCAGGTTGGCCTCGCTCAGCTCGTAATACACCGGCAGGAGAACCTCCGGCACGTCGGGATCCACGTCGATCCGGTGCTCCACCGTCACGCCGCCGCGCACAGGGGTGATCGTCCAGCTGCCGCTCAGGCTGCGGATGCGATCGCCGCTGACCATGGTGTAGGCAACCTGCCTCGGGGGGGTTTCCGTCAGCCGCAGCCTGGCCTTGATCGGCAGGCCGAAGGTGTACGGGGCCTGGTAGGTCTGGGCCAGTTCCAGCTGGGAGCCGCTGCGGCTGAGCACCCGCGCCTGCCGGATGTCCGGCATCTGCCCGGCCATGGCCTCGTAGCGGGTGAGCACCTGCCAGGCCTTCTCCGGTTTCACCGGCACCAGGATCGTGATCCGATAGTGGCCGCGGCTGCCGGAGAGCTGCTGGGCGACGGCGGGAGCGCCGCTGCAGCAGGCGGTGGCTGACAGCAGGGCTCCTAGGCTCAGGCCAACGATGCGGCGACCGGGCGGCATGCAAGCAGGGGGTTGGTGGTGAGTGCCAGTCTCGGCCCTCGACGGCGGATGGTTTTCCTCAGCGGCTTTGATCCCCGTGGCGCGGCGCATTACTACCGGCTGTTCGCCGAGCAGCTGGGCCGTCATGGTCTGGGGCTGGGGCGGCGGCGGGATCAGGCCGACGGCCTGCTGAGCCGCTGGAAGATCGGCGGCGATCCCGATCCCGCCCTGGAGGTGGTGTTTCTGCATTGGGACGACATCGCTCGCCGGCACTGGCCCCGGCAACCCTGGCGGATGGTCTGGGATGGGCTGGGGATCTATCGCTGGTACGTGCTGGGAGGCGGCCTGCGGCGCATCGTCCGCTGGTCGCCGAGCGTGGCCCTGTGCGGCCTCTACCCCCTGGTGTTCGTGGCCACGGCTCTGGTGCTGGCGTTCGCCATGGGGGCGGTGCTGCTGCTGGCCAGCCGCGCCCTTGGTCTGCCAGTCCCGCTTGCGGTTTCGATCGCTGTGCTGCTGGCGGGGCTGTTGCTGTGGCAGGCCTGGCGGCTCGCCGAGGGCATCGGGGTTGTGTGGTTGTTCCGCTCGATCCGCTTCACCCATCTGCTCGGGGAGGCCCGTGATCTGGGCCTGCGGCAACGGGTGCGGGAGCTGGCGGAGCGGCTGATCCAGCTGGAGCAGGCCGAGCCGGCCGGGGAGGTGCTGCTGGTGGGCCACAGCTCCGGCTCCTTCGTGATGGCGATGCTGGCGGCGGAGCTGCGGCGCCAGCCGGCCTGGCCCCAGCTGCTGCCGCGGCTGCAGTTGCTGAGCCTGGGGCAGAACCTGGCCAACCTGGCGGTGCACACCGGTGCGGAGCCCTTCCACCGGGACCTGATCGAGCTGGCGGTGGAGCCGCGGCCCCCCTGGCTGGATGTCACCTCCCGTGACGACTATCTCTGCTTCGCGGGGGTGGATCCCTACCGCAGCTGCGGACTGCCCCGGCCGGAGGGTGCTCCTTACCCGGAGCTGCGGCTGATCGATCTGGCCGGGCCCCGCGGCATCCGGGGCTGGTGGCAGCTGATGGGCTGTCAGTTCGATCTCCACTTCGATTACCTGCGCAGCCGCTCCGATGCGGACACGGGGTTTGATTGGTGGCAGCTGCTGCTGGAGGGCAGGGCCCGTGCCTGATCCCGGCAGCATCGACAGCGCCCAGCCGCCGGTGTATCCGGCGCCGCAGCCCTACACCGCCAACATCCTGCGGCGTCTGCGCCCCGGCCTGCGCTCCTGGTTTGCGCTGCTGAATGAGTGGGATTTCCGCGTGCCCCTGGGCCGGATCAGCGTGATGGGGCGTCCGCTGTTCCTGGTCAACGAGCCGGCGCTCGTGCGCCAGGTGCTGGTGGATCAGGTGGAGCGCTACCCGAAGCATCCGCTCCTGTTCTGGTTGCTGCAGCCGCTGATCGGCCGGGGACTCTTCTCGGTGAACGGCGAGGAGTGGGCGCGGCAGCGGCGGCTGGTGGATCAGGCGTTTCAGGTGGCCCAGCTGCGGCGGGTGGTGCCGCAGATGCAGGGGGCGGTGGCGGCGCTGCTGGAGCGGCTGGAGGCCGTCGGTGAGGGGGAGGCGGAGAAGGAGGTGGACATCGAGGCGGAGATGACCCTGGTGACGGCCGATGTGATCGTGCGCACGATCGTCAGCCGGCCCCTGGCGGCGGCAGAGGCGGCGGCGATCCTGCGATCCTTCCAGCGCTACCAGCGCCGGGCGGGCCAGGCGCTGGTGCTGCGGCTGCTGCGGCTGCCGGGGCCCCTGCTGCAGCGCTATCTGGCCCACCACGCGCGCCCTATCCGCCGGTGGATCCAGGCGGTGGTCGAGGAACGGCTGGCGGCTCCGGCCACCAGCGCACCGCCACCGCGGGATCTGCTGCAGGCGCTGCTCGAGGCCCGCGATGGCGACACCAACAGTGGCTTCAGCGCCGAGGAGCTGGTGGATCAGGTGTGTGTGCTGTTCCTGGCGGGCCATGAAACCTCCGCCAGCGCCCTGGCCATGGCCGCCTACCTGCTGGCCCGGTTCCCGGCGGCGCAGGATCGCCTGCGCCGGGAGGTGGAGGCCGCCCTGGGGGGTGAGCAGCGGCCTCTGGGGTTCGACGATCTGCGCCTGCTGCCCTATGGCACGGCGGTGTTCAACGAAACGCTGCGGCTGTACCCGCCCCTGAGCTTCTTCATCCGGGAGGCCGCCGCCGACGGCCAGCTGGGGGAGAGCCGCTGCCCGATGGCCTCCCTGCTGACGGTCTCCCCCTGGGTGATCCAGCGCCACGAGCGGCACTGGAGCGATCCCCACAGCTTCCGGCCGGAGCGGTTCCTGGCCCAGGAGGCCAGCGAGGAGGAGCGCCGCTGGGCACGGGAGGCCTGGCTGCCCTTCGGCCTGGGGCCACGCAAATGCCCCGGGGCGGCCTTCGCCCTGCAGGAGTCCCTGCTGGTGCTGGGGGAACTGGTGCGCCGCCAGGTGCTGCTGCCCTCACCTGATCACACTCCGGATCTGGTGGGCCGCCTCACCCTGCGCTCGCGCAACGGCATCCGCCTGCGCTTGCGGCCGCTCAGAAGCTGACGATCACCCGTCCGCCGACGCGGACCTGGGGGACCCGCAGCAGCTGGCCCAGGTCGAGCAGGCCGCCGGCATTGCCCACATAGAGATCGAGTTTGACCAGATCGCTCGCCAGCCAGCGCAGGGCGAGGGTGCCGTTGCTCTGGCTGAGGTCGCTGCCGACCAGATTGGCCTCCGGGATCAGCTGGAAGCTGGGCCCGAGCTGCAGGTTGGCCCCGAAACCGAGCGCCCAGGGGGTCCCCACGCCGCTCCAGCCCAGCTTGGGGTTGAGGTTGAGGGCCAGCCAGCGGTTGGCTTCCCAGGTGAGGATCGATTCGGCGAAGGCATAGCCCTGGCCGCTGCCGGGGGGGTATTCGCGGCCCACACTGATGCGGCC
>JBAWXG010000062.1:0-14043 GCA_037144195.1 Synechococcus sp. ELA057 | reverse complement strand
GTTCCAGCATCACAAGGGTGCTGCCGCCGTAACGGCGCTCATCCCTGAGAGACCATCCCTGCGGCACTGTCGGCGGCTTCTCACTGGGGCATTCCCAGATCAGAGTCCCTCCAGGCTGCAACCAGCCGCCAGCCGCCACCGCCTCGCTCAGGGGCGCATGCAGGCCTGCAGGCCAGGGGGGATCGAGGTAGATCAGATCAAACGGTTCCTGAGCCCCGTCGATCGGTCGATCCTGCGCAAGCCAGCGCAGAGCATCGGCGGCGATCACGCGCACATCGCTCCTGCCCTCAGGGCTGGGCAGGGATCCGGCGACCGCCGCAAGGTTCTGGCGGGCCACAGCGGCCACCCGACGGTCACGGTCGATCGCCACCACTGTTCTGGCGCCCCGCTGCAGGGCTTCACAGGCCATCACGCCGCTGCCGCAGCAGAGGTCAAGCCAGCGGCAACCCGGAATCTGCGGCGCCAGCAGATTGATCACCGCCAGCCGCACCCGTGCGGCGGTCGGCCGAGCCGTGGAACCGGGAGGGCTCACGAGCCGTCGCCCACCGCTGAGACGCAGCGTCACAACGCCGCAGTCCTGGCACCGCTCTCCAGCCAGTCGAGCCAGCGACGCAGCATCGCCTGCCCCACTGGACCGGACTTCTCAGGATGGAACTGGCAGGCGGCGATCCGATCAGACCAGACGGCAGCCGTCACCGGAGTGCCAGCCCAGTCCACCCAGGCGGTGACGCACGCTGGCTCCAGGGGATCGGCGGCATAGGAATGCACGAAGTACACCCAGTCGTCGCGGTGATCCGCCGGCAGCAGGGGGGAGGCGTTGCCGGGGACGAGGGGAGCCCAGCCCATGTGGGGGATGGGGTGGTGAGCAGCCCTGGGCAGCGCCCGCACGCGCCCCTGCAGCAAGGCCAGGCCCGGGGCGCTGCCCTCATCGCTGGCTTCGAACAGCAGCTGCAGACCCAGACAGATGCCCAGCAGCGGCCGGCCGGCGGCACAGGAGGCGCGCAGCGCCTCAGCCAGCCCTGACTGCCGCAGCCGCTCCATCGCTGGATCGAAGGCGCCGACCCCCGGAAGCACCAGGGCGTCGCATCCCTCCATGGCCTGGGGCTGCTGCAGACACCGCACTTCGGCGTCCAGCCGTTCGAGAGCGCGCTGCACCGAGTGCAGGTTGCCCATGCCGTAATCGATCAGTCCGATGCGGGTCATCGCTTGCCGTTGGGACGGACCCGACGTTCGCCCGGGCGATCGAGAGCAGCGGAGGCGGGCAGGTCCAGGCTGTTGAGCGCGTCGATGAACTGATACAGCCTGCCGACCCGGCGCCGGTCAAGCCGCAGCTTCAAGCAGGGATAGAGCAGGCCGGCGTCGTCGACACTCTCGCCCGCCTGGATCATCCCGTCGCTGAGCATGTCGGCGAAGCGGTGGTTGAGGCTGTTGAGCAGCGGCTGAGGGATCGGCGCATGCAGCAGCAATTCCATCGGTTGATCTCCGAGCCGGGCGCAGTGGAACACCCGGTAGAAACGGCGGATGCAGGCCACAGCTTCCTCGGCGCTGCTGGCTTCGAAGATCAGATCGAGATCCTCAGGGGAGATCAGGCCCCGGCCCGAGAGGCTCTCATGCAGATGCTCCCTCCAGTGGGTCCAATAGGAATCGCCCTCGGGGGCCAGCAGCACCAGGGGGATCGGCGGGGTGCGGCCGGTCTGGATCAGGGTGAGGCATTCGAACAGTTCATCGAAGGTGCCGAAGCCGCCCGGCAGGACCAGAAGGGCATCGCTTTCACGCAGGAAGAACAGTTTGCGGGTGAAGAAATAGCGGAAGAACAGCAGTCTCGCCTCACAGTCATTCAGGAAGGGATTGGTGTGCTGTTCGAACGGCAGGTCGATATTGAGCCCGAAGCTGTGCAGGCAGCCCGCACCGCTGTTGGCCGCCTCCATCACGCCCCCACCGGCACCGGTGATCACCTCAAAGCCGGCCTGCACGGCCAGGTCGGCCACATCGTGGGCCAGCCGGTAGCAGGGATCATCCGGCCCGTTGCGGGCAGAGCCGAAGACGCTGATCTTGCGGGTGGCCCTGCAGGGCCGGAACACCTCGAGGGCATCGCTGATGTCGCTCAGGCATCCGCTGATCAGGTGCCAGGCCTCCGGTTCAAGCTCATCGCGAGCGACCTGCAGGAGTGCCAGAAGTGATCGCTCGATCTGCCGCCGCTGGGGATGGCCTTCGAGCTGCTCGGCAAGGGCGTCGAGCAGACTGAGCGATCCGTAGGACCTGACGGGAGGGGTGCTGGTCAGAGGTACTTGGCGATCGTGCCGGAGAGCGTGGTCTTGGGGACGGCGCCGACAACGGTGTCAACCTTCTGGCCATCCTTGAACAGCATCAGCGTGGGGATGCTGCGGATGCCGTACTGACTGGCGACGTTGGGGTTCTCATCGGTGTTGAGCTTGAACACCTTGATGCGCCCTTCGAAATCCTTGGCGATCTCATCGACGATCGGAGCCACCATCCGGCAGGGGCCGCACCAGGGGGCCCAGAAGTCGACCAGCACGGGCACGTCGCTCTTGAGCACGTCCTGGTCGAAGGAAGCGTCGGTGACAGCGGCGGTGCTGGACATTCGGGGCCGGGAAGGAGGTGGCCGGAATCTAGCAACGGTTTTCGTTCGGTCCAGCGACGCCGCAATCGGTGTTGCAGGCCGTAAGCGGAGCGCCCCCAGGCCGGCCGGAACTGGCATCGGCTGCCCGGCTGGAGAAAGACAAAAGCCCGGTGACACCGGGCGGGTGGTGTGAGGAGTGTGCGAGCCGTAGCCCCCACAATTCGACACTAGCTGCATCTCGCGCTGAGGCGGAACCGTCGTGTCGTGAGAACCGATGCTCGGTGGACTGCCGATGCGGGCGTTATTTGCCCATGCCCAGCTGCTGGGCTTTCTGGTACACCTTCCCTTCCGTCAGCAGCGATGGTGCCACCACCACCTCCACCTGCTGCATCTCCTTGAGGGTGCGGGCGCCCAGGGTGCCCATCGACGTGCGGATGCAGCCCAGCAGATTCTGGGTGCCGTCGTCGAGGCTGGCCGGGCCGCGCAGGATCTTCTCCAGGCTGCCAGTGGTGCCCACCTTGATGCGGGTGCCGCGCGGCAGGACCGGGCTGGGAGTGGCCATGCCCCAGTGGAAGCCGCGACCCGGAGCCTCGGCGGCGCGGGCGATCGGGGAGCCGATCATCACGGCGTCGGCGCCGCAGGCCAGGCACTTGCAGATGTCACCGCCGGTGACGATGCCGCCATCGGCCACGATCGGCACATAGCGGCCACTTTCGGCGAAGTGGTCGTCGCGGGCTGCAGCGCAGTCGGCCACGGCGGTGGCCTGGGGAATGCCGATGCCCAGCACGCCGCGGGATGTGCAGGCGGCCCCCGGGCCGATGCCCACCATCACCCCGGCGGCGCCGGCGCGCATCAGTTTGCGCGCCACCTCGTAGGTCACGCAGTTGCCGATGATCACGGGCACGCCGAAATCGCGACACAGGGCCTCGAGATCCAGGCTCTGCTGTCCTTCAGGGCCGATGTGCTCGGTGCTCACCACCGTCGCCTGAACGAAGAAGAGATCGGCGCCGGCTTCGGCGATCGCCTTGCCGAACTTCAGTGCCGCCACCGGCGTGGCGCTCACCGCGGCGATGCCGCCGCCCTGCTTGATCGCGGCGATGCGCTGGCGGATCAGGTCTTCCCGCACGGGCTGGCTGTAGAGCTCCTGCATCAGCGGCACGAACTCCTCCTTGCCCACCGAGGCGATCCGGTCGAGGACAGGATTGGGATCGTCGTAGCGGCATTGCACCCCCTCCAGGTTGAGCACCCCGAGGGCCCCCTGCCTGGTCAGGGCAATGGCCATGCCGACATCGACCACACCATCCATGGCGCTGGCGATGATCGGAATCTCCCGGCTGATTCCGCCAAGGCTCCAGCTGCTGTCGGTGACGGCCGGATCCACGGTCCGCCCCCCGGGCACCAGGGCAATCTCGTCAATGCCGTAGGCGCGGCGGACAGTCCTGGATCGTCCCAGCTGAAGATTCACGCGAGCATGCTTGCCAGTGAGGCCAAGCTATCAACCGGGTCGCAGGGCGGCCCGCAGGCTCCGGAGCGCTCAGCTGCGACCCCGGAAGTCCTGCCAGCGGCTTTTCAGCTGACCGATCACCTGGTCACGGTCACGAGCCCGCACCAGGCGGGAGACCACGAATTGAAGCGAGGCGATCAGGCCGGCGAGCTCCAGCAGTCCGGAGACCACCGGGATGGAATCGATGGTGTGGACTGCCGTGCTGTAGACCCGCAACGCCAGGATCACCCCGATCAGGATCGCCGCACCTTTGAGGGGGCCACGGATCTTCTGCCACTTCTGCTGAGGTTCCCCGGATCCCAGCCAGCCCTGCACGCGACTGACCAGCAGCTCCCATTCCCCTCCGGGACCCGGCTCCTCGTCCAGCGGAGGCACGCTCAGGCTGGCGGCCACGCCAGCGGGCTGAGCGGGGGCGGGAGCCTCGGCCGGGGCAGGCGCGCTGGTCGCCGCAGGGGGCTCTGCTGCAGAGGGCTCCGCTGCGGGGGGCTCGGGAGGCTGGGGGGGCGGGACCGCCGCCGCCGGCTCCACAGCGACGGTTGGCTCAGGGCCTGGCGTGGCGGCGCTGGCCGCCGGCGCTGGATCAGCGGCGACCTCGGCGGTAATAACGGGCTCCGGGCTGGGAGTGCTGGAGGCCGCCTCGACCCCGACCTGCTGGGGATCTGCGCTGCTTTCAGCCTTGGATCCTGAAGTGGAAGGGGTCTCGGCCATGGACTCCGCAGGGGCTGGGCGGAGCTTACGGCCGTTTTCCCGCCACAGGCCCTCGCCGCTTCAGGAAGCGTCAGGCTTCGAGCGGCACCAGCGATGGCTTGGGGCTCAGGGGGACCAGGGGCAGCCGCAGCGGGAAGCGATCGCTGCGCAGTCGCTCGGCCAGCTCCTCGGCGATCTCCTGGGCCAGCCTTGGGCTGTGGGCGGGCGCCGCCCGCAGAACCCTGCCCTGGACGCTGATTCGCCCGCTTTTGAGATTGGCGTAATTGGCGCTGCCGAAGCCGGGCCGCAGCCGCCTCGGGATGGAGAGATCCAGCACAGGCGCTTCGAGGGCGTCATCATCGGCGGCCGCCTGCTGGGCGGTCAGCCCATCGATGAGGGGCACGGGTGCTGCGATCCCCACCAGCAGAGCACTGCCGTGGCCCTCGAAGAAGCAGGCATGCAGCCAGCGTGGATCGAGGTCATCCCAGTCGACCACCACCGCTGCGGTGGCTCCGGGGGCTCGTGCATGACCGCTGGGCAGACGACGCACCAGGGGCTGGTGGGCGCTGCCACTGCCGATGACCCAGCCGATCGCCCCGGCCACCAGCACCGGCGACCCCGGGCCCAGCAGGGAGAGCCCGGGCATCGTCAGTCCGATGCTCCCGGCCCCGCCGCAGCTGTAGAGCGCTCCACCCCACGGCCCCAGCAGAGGTCCCCAGGGTGAACGCACCACGCCTTCGGCGCTGCTCACCCCCACCACGCCGTTTTCGCTGATGGCGCGATGCAGCAGCAGTCTTCCCTGGGCAATCTGATCACGATCCAGCCGCAGATTGAGTTCCCGCCGGGGTTGCAGTGCGGTCATGTCGCCGCCGGCGCCGAACTCCACGCTTTCGCCCGCGAGCAGCCGGGCCAGCACCTGGGCGCCTCCACGGCGTCCGGCCTGGTCTCGGCCGCCTCCGGCCAGGGGCAGCACCAGGTCCGTGCCCGCGCCGCCGGCAAGGGCTGCCACCCCATCGAGGTGCGGTTCCCTCAGGCGGATCGGTGGATCGGTGGGGCCCAGGCTCAGGTGAAGACTGGCCTGATCGGTGAATTCGGCATTGGCGGCCACCACCACATCCGTGTCGCCATAGGCGGCGCTCAGGCCATGGGCACGCACCAGTTCGCGGTAGGCAGCCGCCGTGCGCACGCGCAGCCCGCCCCGACGCTGACGCTCCAGCAGTTCCGCTTCGCTGCGAGGGGGCAGCTCCTGCGGAGATTCGCCTTTCATCGTGGCATCGGGCTGTCGGGACGACGGGCCGCACGGCGGGGGCTCATGAACGACCTGGTCGTGAGCACGGGCAGGAGGGGGCCGAACGCCAGGACGTCTACGGGGATGTTGGGTAGACTTCTATCTTGAAGCAAGCGGTCATGCATGGCGGATCCCTCCGGGCCCGGCGAATCCGACGGACGCATCATTCAGACCGATCTGCGCAATGAGATGTCGCGCTCCTATTTGGAGTATGCGATGAGTGTGATCGTGGGCAGGGCGCTTCCCGATGCTCGCGATGGACTCAAACCGGTGCATCGGCGCATTCTGTATGCCATGTATGAGCTGGGTCTCACCAGTGACAGGCCGTATCGAAAATGCGCCCGTGTTGTCGGTGAAGTGCTCGGTAAATACCATCCCCATGGGGATACGGCCGTCTATGACGCCCTCGTGCGCATGGCGCAGGATTTCTCCATGCGCATGCCACTTGTTGATGGGCATGGAAACTTCGGCTCGGTCGATAATGATCCGCCAGCCGCGATGCGCTACACCGAGTCGCGGTTGCAGGCGCTGACAACCGATGCGTTGCTTGAGGATATCGAGAGCGAAACCGTCGATTTCATCGATAATTTCGACGGCTCTCAGCAGGAGCCCACCGTGATGCCGGCGCGCATCCCTCAGCTGCTGCTGAATGGATCCACCGGCATCGCTGTCGGCATGGCCACCAACATCCCGCCGCACAATCTCGGGGAACTGGTGGATGGTCTTCTGGCCTTGATCGCCGATCCTCAGATCGAGGATCGCTCCCTGATGGCGCTGATCCCCGGGCCCGACTTCCCCACCGGTGGCCAGATCCTTGGCCGGCGGGGGATCCGTGAGATGTACACAAGCGGTCGTGGTTCGGTGACCATGCGCGGTGTGGCCTGCATTGAGACCGTGGAGGCCCGCGGTCGTCCCGACCGCGATGCGGTGATCATTACCGAGTTGCCTTATCAGACCAACAAGGCGTTGTTGATCGAGCGGATCGCCGAGCTGGTCAACGATAAGAAACTGGAGGGCATCGCCGACATCCGCGATGAGAGCGATCGCGACGGCATGCGCATCGTGATCGAGCTGCGGCGCGATGCCTACCCGCAGGTGGTGCTCAACAACCTGTTCAAGCTGACGCCGCTGCAGAGCAATTTCAGCGCCTACATGCTGGCGTTGGTCAAGGGTGAGCCGGTGGTGCTCAACCTGCGGCGCATGCTCGAGGTCTTCCTCGAATTCCGGGTTGAAACCATCGAGCGCCGCACCCGCTTCCTGTTGCGCAAGGCGCAGGAGCGGGATCACATTCTTCTCGGCCTGCTGATCGCTCTCGACCACCTCGATGCGATTATCGCTCTCATCCGAGCCGCCGCCGATACCGCCAGTGCGCGCGAGCAGCTGGTGGCGCAGTTCAGCCTCAGCGAGATTCAAGCCGATGCGATTCTGCAGATGCAGCTGCGTCGGCTCACGGCACTAGAGGCTGACAAGATCCGCCTTGAGCACGAGGATCTTCTGGCCAAGATCGCGGATTACACCGATATCCTCGCCCGGCGCGAACGCGTGTTCTCGCTGATCACCGAGGAGCTGGAGGTCATCCGCGCTCGCTATGCCTCACCACGCCGTACGGAGATCCTCGATCTCGAGGGTGGTCTGGAAGACATCGACCTGATCGCCAATGAGCGCTCCGTGGTGTTGCTCACCGAAAACGGATACCTCAAGCGCATGCCGGTGAGTGAATTCGAGGCCACGAGCCGCGGCACCCGGGGCAAGGCCGGCACCCGCAGCCAGGGGGAGGAGGCGGTCAAGCTGTTCATCAGCTGCAACGACCACGACGCCCTGTTGCTGTTCTCCAATCGCGGCGTTGTCTACAGCCTGCCGGCCTATCGCGTGCCCCTCTGCAGCCGGGCCGCCCGTGGCACGCCGATCGTGCAGCTGCTGCCGATCCCACGGGAAGAGGCGATCACCTCGCTGCTGGCCGTGAGCGCGTTTGACGACGATGTTCACCTGCTGATGCTCACCAGCGGGGGCTATGTGAAGCGCACGCAGCTCTCCGCTTTTGCCAACATCCGCTCCAATGGGCTGATCGCCATCTCGCTTGAGGATGGTGATGATCTCCGCTGGGTGCGGTTGGCGCGGCCCGGTGACAGCGCCCTGATCGCCTCGGTTCGCGGCATGACGATTCACTTCCGCATCAGCGATGAGGAGCTGCGCCCCCTGGGTCGCACAGCCAGGGGTGTGCGGGCCATGCAGTTACGGGCAGGCGATCAACTGGTCAGCATGGATGTGCTGCCGGCTGAGCTGGCAGACCGGGTGGCCAGCAGCGAGGCCGCAGAGGATGATGACACGGAGGAGGTGGTCTCCAGCGAGGGGCCCTGGGTGCTGGTGGCCAGTGCCAGTGGTCTGGGCAAACGGGTGCCGGTGGATCAGTTCCGTCTCCAGCGCCGGGCTGGCATGGGCCTGCGCGCCATGCGGTTCCGGCGAGAAGGCGATGAACTGGTGGGGCTCAAGGTGCTCGGAGCGGGTGAGGAGCTGCTGCTGGTGAGCGAGAAGGGCGTGATCGTGCGGATGCCCTCCGATTCCATTCCGCAGCAGTCCAGGGCCGCCACCGGTGTGCGCCTCCAGCGTCTCGATGCAGGTGATCTTCTGGCGGAGGTGGTGCTGGTGCCACCTGCGGCGGAGGGCTCGGGCGATGAGGCGGACGCTGCGGGGGAGGGGCCTGCGAGCAATGCGCTCGTCTGAGCTCCTCCGGTCTCCTTTGTCCCGATGCTTCTGCCTGCCCCATGCCCACCCGGGAGATCGTCAGCGCTTACTACGGCCAGCAGCTGAGCAGCAGCGCTGATCTGCGCACATCAGCCTGCTGCGACGCCGATGCCGTGCCGCTCTGGCTGCGGCCGCTGCTGGCAAGGCTGCACCCCGAGGTGACCAGTCGCTACTACGGCTGCGGCCTGGTCTGCCCGCTGCTGCTGGACGGTTGCCGTGTCCTCGATCTGGGTTGCGGCGCGGGGCGGGATGTCTATCTGCTGTCTCAGCTGGTGGGCCCCCAGGGATCGGTGGTCGGTGTGGATATGACCCCAGAGCAACTGGAGGTGGCCCGCCGGCATCAGGCCCATCACGCCACCGCCTTCGGATTCGACAACGTCCGGTTTCTGGAGGGCACGATCGAGTCCCTGGAAGCGCTGCCTTTCGAGAGCGGCAGCTTCGATGTGATCGTCAGCAACTGCGTGGTCAATCTCAGCACCGACAAAGCGGCGGTGCTCAGCAATGTCCGCCGTCTGCTGCGCTCCGGCGGGGAGTTCTACTTCTCCGATGTCTATGCCGATCGGCGCCTCGATCCGTCGCTGCGCAGCCATCCGGTGCTCTACGGGGAATGCCTCGGCGGTGCGCTCTACTGGAACGATCTGCTGGCACTGGCGCGTCGGGCCGGGTTTGCCGATCCCCGCGTGGTCAGCCATCGCCCTCTGGAGATTCTTGACCCGGAGCTGGCCGCCCTGCTGGGGGAGGTGCGCTTCCAGTCGGTCACCCTGCGCCTGTTCGCGCTGGATGATCTCGAGGAGACCTGCGAGGACCATGGCCAGGCCGTGATCTACCGCGGCACGATTGCGGGCCACCCACACCGTTTCGTCCTGGATGCGGGGCATGCGATGGAGACAGGGCGCATCTTTCCGCTCTGCGGCAACAGCTTCCGCATGCTGGCTGAAACCCGATTCGCGCCCCATTTCAGCCTGATCGGTGATGCGACGCGCCATTACGGACCGTTCCCCGGCTGCGGCGTCCGTTCCCCGTTTCAACACCTGGTTCCGGGCCCTGCCGGCGGGCTCAGAGAGCTGGAGTCTGCTGCTCCTCAGACGGGAACCACCAGCGCCCCTGTCTCGGGATCATCGGGAGGCTGCTGCTGAGCTTGCGACCTTGACCAAACGCTCAGGTGCCGTCCGGGCGTAGCAGAGCCGGTTCTGCAGGCGGGGAAGCCTCGAGCATCCGTTCGGGAGCATCGGCGATGAAGTACTGGTGCTCGAGCAGCCGCACCCGGCTTGCTCTCAGGCAGAACTTGCAGCCGCCTGAGGTCTGCAGATGCTTCTCGGGCGTGATCACAATGTCGCGCACCGGATGCTCCCGGCAGCGGATGTGCATCGGTGTCTTGAAGCTTTTGTAGACGATGGAGCCGTAGTCGTAGCGATCGCCGAAGCGGGCCTTGGCCCGTTGCAGGAAGGTGGCCAGATCGATCGGGCTTCCCATGCCGGCGCTCGTCAGAGACGAAGAGTTGCTTTACATAGCACCATGGCGGCCATGGCCGTTGCAGTGGCGGTAATCCTTCACGTCGGCACGGGTGTTGGCCGCCGCGATGGGGCCGCGTCAGGACAGGCGCTTCAGGAGTGGAACAGCAGCACCAGACCTGATTTCACCTGATGAAACTCCCGCTCTTCGCGGCTCAGATCGAGGCCGACCAACAGCCCCTCCTTGAGGGCGTCCTCATAGGGAGGGGCGGCGGGGGGCTGCCCGGCTTGCCACAGCGCCGCGATCCCCACAGGCGTGGCGTGCCACCGAAAGCAGCTGGTGCTGGCGATCGAAGGCTCCAGGAGCGCATCCTCTAAGAGTTCGCGGATCGCCATCGGCAATGGAACGGGTCTCCCGTCATCCCCTCCAGCATCGGCAGCCCCGCTTGACGGGGCAATCGCCTGAGAGCTTTCGTGATGTACGACCTGGGCATCGCCTGAGCCGGTCTCTACGGTGCTGCCATGACAGCTCTGCCCGATTCGATCGGCCTGGTGCACGAGTGGTTCAGCCCCCGCTCCGTCGGTGGGGCCGAACAGGTGGTGCGTCAGATCGATGGTCTGCTCAGCCGGGTCGGCCGCCAGCCGGAGCTCCATGCCCTGGTGGATGGTGAGAGTCGGCGTCAGGGCAGCTGGCTGGAGGGGCGGCGGGTCCGCACCACCTTCATCCAGGCTCTCCCTGGGGGAGTGAAGCGGGTGCAGCTCTACCTGCCGTTGTTGCCGCTGGCGATCGAGCATCTGGATCTCTCCGCCTTCCCCCTGGTGGTGAGCAGCTCCCACCTGGTGGCCAAGGGTGTGCTGACCGGGCCCGACCAGCTGCATGTGAGCTATGTGCACACGCCCGTGCGTTACGCGTGGGATCAGCTGCACCCCTACCTGAGCAGTTCATCGCTCGCCCGTGGACCGCTGGGCCCCCTGGTGCGCTGGCAACTGCATCGCCTGCGGCAGTGGGACTGGCTGAGCGGACAGCGCCCCGATGTGCTCATCGCCAATTCCCGCTTCACGGCCGGTCGCATCCGGCGCTGCTGGGGACGGCGGGCCCATGTGCTTCATCCACCCGTGGAGGTGGAGCGGTTCCGCTGGGATCAACCGCGGACGGATACCTATCTGAGTGTGTGCCGGCTCGTGCCCAACAAGCGCGTGGATCTGGTGATCGAGGCCTTCAATCGCACGGGACTGCCCCTGGTGGTGATCGGGGATGGGCCGGAATTCCCCCGTCTCAGGGCGATGGCGCGGCCGAATGTGCGGCTGCTGGGCCGCTGTTCCGACCGGGAGGTGAGTGACTGGATGGAGCGTTGCCGCGCCTATGTGTATGCGGGCCTGGAGGATTTCGGCATCGCACCTGTGGAGGCGATGGCCGCCGGGGCCCCGGTGATCGCCTACGGCGCGGGTGGTCTCTGCGACAGCGTGCGCTGTCTGAGCACGGGAGTCGCCCAGCCCACGGGCCTGCTCTTCCCCCGCCAGTGCGCCGGCAGCCTGGTCGAGGCGCTGGAATTCTTCGAGCAGGGCCGCCGATGGTTGCAGCTCCCTGCTGCGGAGCAGCGGGCATGGGCCGAACGCTTCGCTCCCGAGCGCTTTGATGAGCGTCTGCTGCCCCTGCTGGAACGGTGCTGGCGCAGGCATCAGCAAGGGCTCGCCAGGGGGCGCTCCCCGCTGGATCCAGCTGTGCCTCTGGCTTGAGTGACCCTGATGGCTGGAGAGGCCGACAGGCTGCTTCTTAGATTCGCGCAGCCGAAGTGCTGTTCATGGTCTCCACGCTGAGAGCTGCAACACCTGGCTACGAAGCGTCAGCCCTGGGGAGTGATCGCTTGTTCCTGAAGCCTGTCCTGGCGCTCACGGCCGGCGAACTGATCGCTCTCCAGTCACGCAGCGCCAGAACCTTGAAGCGCTCCGGTGACATCGTGTTCTCGCTCGCGGTCCTGACCCTCGGTTCTCCGCTGTTTCTGGCCCTGGCGGTGCTGGTGAAGCTGACATCCAAGGGTTCTGTGTTCTATGTGCAGCAGCGTGTTGGCCGCAACCATCGCAGCTTCGGCTGCATCAAGTTCCGCACCATGCGCCGCGACGCGGACAAAGTCCTGAACTCCGTTCTCGCCAGCTCGCCAGAGCTGGAAGCTGAGTTCCGCAATGATTTCAAACTGCGCAACGATCCACGCATCACCAGGATCGGGCGTTTTCTGAGGCGCTCCAGCCTGGATGAATTGCCCCAGTTCCTCAATGTGCTGCGCGGTGAGATGAGCGTGGTGGGCCCTCGCCCGATCGTGCGCCAGGAGGTCAGCCGTTACGGAGCTCACATGGAGGAAGTGCTCTCCGTCAGGCCTGGACTGACGGGCTTGTGGCAGGTCTCAGGCCGCAACAACCTGTCCTATGACGAGCGGGTTGCGCTCGATCTGCGCTACGCACGTCACCGCAGTTTTCTGATGGATCTGCAGATCATCATCAGGACCGTGGCCGTCATTCTCGATCCACGCGACCGCGGCGCCTACTGAGCTCACCCCCGAGCTTCAGAACGCCATCGCCACTGCAGCCGCCCCGCTGAACAGGAGCCACAGCCCTTCCAGCCGCTGGCTCAGCATGAGGATTCTCTCGACCGAATGCACGGTGGCAGCGGGCTGATCGGCTGCCAGAACGGGTTTTTGGCACCATCCCTGGGCATACCGGTTGCGTCCCCCGAGCCTCACGCCGGCGGCATGGGCGTAGGCGGCCTGCGAGACCCCTGCGTTCGGGGAAGGGTCCGGCGCGCCATCCCGCAGCGCAGCCATCAGCCAGGTGCCGATGCGATCCCCGCGACCGGCCGCCAGTGGCAGGCTCAGGGCCACGAGCCTGCAGGGCAGCCAGGTGAGGACATCATCCAGGCGTGCACCAGCGGTGCCAAGCCAACGCAGGCGCCCGATCCTGTACCCCAGCATCGAATCCAGGGTGCTGCTGGCCTTGAAGGCCCAGGCCAGAGCCAGAGGGCCGGGCATCCAGCTGCCCGGAGAGGCTTGCCAGAGAAAGGCTCCGATCAGCATCCAGAACAGGGGTGCGAACAACCCATCCACCGCGTTTTCACTGGCCGTCTCCGCTGCGGCCCGCAGAATCTCCTGCCGGTCGAGCTCGCTCACATCCCTGCCCACGATCCAGCCCAGGCGGCTCCTGGCAAGCGGCAGATCCGGCAGGGCAGCGATCACGGCCCGCACCGCGCGCTCCAGGCTGCCGCCAGCCAGGGCGCTGCTGAGACCGAGCAGCAGCAGAGGCATCCCGATCCAGGGTTGCAGGCGGGCCAGGCCCTCCAGGCACCAGCCCGACAGGGCACTGCCAGCGACCAGCACCAGGGTGATCAGGCCTCCTCCCAGCCGCAGCCGCCAGGGGATCTCTCCAGCCAGGGCCTCGATCAGGCGGCGCAGCCTGTCGATCCACCATCCCATCACAGCAACGGGATGGAGCCAGCCCTGCGGGTCGCCCACAAGCCGATCCAGGAGACAGGCCAGGGCCACAAGAGCCAAGATGCTGAGCCTTTCCGAGGCTGGATTCACCCTGCCGCGCTCCTGCTGTGCGGCCGACCGCTCTGCCGCGCGGGATTCAGGCGGCCTTGAGCCAGCTGAACATCGAGCGCAGTCCCTTGCCCACCTGCTCGATCGGGTGCTGGCTGTCGCGCTCGCGGATGCGGGTCATCTCCGGCTTGCCGGCATCGCATTCGGCCACGAAGTTGCGGGCGAAGGTGCCGTCCTGGATGTCGGCCAGGATGCGCTTCATC
>JBAWXG010000061.1:0-14262 GCA_037144195.1 Synechococcus sp. ELA057 | reverse complement strand
ACACCCCTCCTCACACCGAGGAAACGGGCCCCCACGGGCCCGTTTTTTCTTGGGGGTCCGGCCCCGCGAGCATCACGCCACTACGATGGTCAGATGACCAACTGAGGTGCAAGCGTGCGCGTTCTGAGCGTGGCGGAGGCCAAGGCACAGCTGTCGTCCCTGCTCCATGCGGTGGAGCAGGGAGAAGCCGTCGAGATCACCCGGCGCGGGGTGGCCGTCGCACGCTTGATCCCCGCGCCCCAGGCAATGGCCCGCACATTTGATCTGGCCTCCTTCCTGAAGGCCACCACCGAGCAGCCGCTGCATCACGGCGCCGATGCCCAGATGCTGATCAGCGAGCTGCGCCAAGGCGCTCGGTTTTGAGCGCTCTGTATTTGATCGATCTGTGTTTTGAGCGCTCTTTATCTCGACACGGCGCTGCTGGTCGCCACCTTGGTCCACGAACAGGGGACCGCGGTGGCGCACCGCTTTCTGCAGCAGGTCAGTGATCGCCCCTGGGTGATCTCCCACTGGGTCGATGCCGAGCTCGCTTCCGCCCTGGCGATCCAGAGGCGGCGGGCTGTGATCAGCCAGGACGAACGCGACGCCGCCTGGCAGCGCTACCGGACGTTGCGGCAGGAACGCCTGCAGGTGCTCGCTCTTGAGACGGTGGATTTTGAATCAGCAGCCAGGCTCTGCCATGCCGAGAGCGCACCCTTGCGCGCCGGAGACGCGCTCCACCTGGCTCTGTGCATGCGGCACCGGATCACCCTGGTGAGTTTTGATCGGAGCATGTGCGCAGCCGCTGCCCAGCACCGCATCGATGTTGAGCTGCTGGTGATCAACAGCTGAATCAGCCCGCTCAGCCCGTGGCGCGGATCCGCCCGGGCAGCTGATCGGCGGGCAGGCGCTGCTCCGGGGTGTCGCCGCGCAGGTGTTTGAGCACCACCATCCCCTCGGATGCTTCGGCGTCACCGATCACGGCCGCCCAGGGGGCACCGGAGCGGTCGGCCCGCTTGAACTGCTTGCCGAAGGCAGCGGCGCTGAGGTCGAGCTCCACCGCCAGGCCCATGCGGCGCCACTGGCGGCACAGTGCCAGCGCCTGGCGTTCCGCAGCCTCGCCGCGGCTCACCACATAGAGGTCCGGCATCTGGCCAGGGGGCTCGGAATTGGCCTGGCTGAGCAGCAGCACCAGCCGCTCCAGCCCCAGGGCCCAGCCGATCGCGGCGGTGGAGGGCCCGCCCAGCTGCTGCACCAGGCCGTCGTAGCGGCCGCCGCCGCAGACGGTGGCCTGGGCGCCCAGCTGATCACTGGTGATCTCGAAGGCGGTGTGGCTGTAGTAATCGAGCCCCCGCACTAGGCGGGGATTGAGGCTGAAGGGGATGCCCAGATCCTCCAGGCTCTGGCGCACGCGGCGGAAGCGCTCGTGGCTCTCGGGGCAGAGGGCATCGTGCAGGCTGGGAGCGCCGGCCAGCAACTCCTGGGTGCCGGGGTGCTTGGAATCGAGGATGCGCAGCGGATTGCTCTGGAGCCGCTGGCGCGAATCCTCATCGAGCTGCTCCCGGTGGGCGCTCAGCCAGGCCACGAGCTCGCTGCGGTAGCGGCTGCGGTCCTCCGCGGTGCCGAGGGAATTGAGTTCCAGGGCCAGGCCGCCGACTCCCAGGGCCTCAACTAGATCCCAGGCCAGGGCGATGGCTTCGGCATCACTGCGGGGATCGGCGAAACCCAGCAGCTCCACCCCGATCTGATGAAACTGGCGCTGGCGACCCGCCTGGGGGCGCTCATAGCGGAACATCGGCCCGCCGTACCAGAGCCGCTGAGGTCCCTGGGCCAGCAGGCCGTGCTGGATGGCGGCGCGCACCACCGAGGCCGTGCCCTCCGGCCGCAGGGTGCAGCTGCGATCGCCCCGATCGAGGAAGGTGTACATCTCCTTGCCCACCACATCGGTGGCCTCGCCGATGCCGCGGGCGAACAGCTCGGTGACCTCCAGCAGCGGCGTGCGGATCTCGGCAACGCCGGCGCGGCGGAAGTGCTCCCGGGCCGTGGCCTCCAGGTGCTGCCACAGACCGATCCGCTCGGGCAGCAGATCGACCATGCCGCGCAGGCTCTGGAGCGGTTCCACGGATCGGGGGCAGGAGGCCCCCAGTGTGCCCTGTGGAGGTTTAGGCCTCTTGCCTGAGACGCTCGCGGAACCAGGCGATGGTGGGCTCCAGGCCCTCCTGCAGGCTCACCCGCGGCTCCCAGCCCAGCTCGCTGCGGGCCAGATCGATGACGGGCTGGCGCTGCAGCGGATCGTCCTGGGGCAGGGGGCGATCCACCAGGGGCAGGGCCGGGTTGATGCGATCACGCACCAGCTCGGCCAGCTGGCGGATCGTGAATTCACCGGGATTGCCGATGTTGATCGGCCCGCAGTGGCTGCCATTCATCAACCGGATCATGCCCTCGATCAGATCATCCACGTAGCAGAAGGAGCGCGTCTGGCGGCCGCCGCCGAACAGGGTGAGGGGCTCGCCGCGCAGGGCCTGCACGATGAAGTTGCTCACCACCCGCCCGTCATCGGGGAGCATGCGCGGGCCGTAGGTGTTGAAGATGCGCATCACCCGGATCTCCACGCCGTGCATGCGCTGGTAATCGAAGCAGAGGGTCTCGGCGATGCGCTTGCCCTCGTCGTAGCAGGAGCGGATGCCGATCGTGTTGACGCAGCCGCGGTAGCTCTCGGGCTGGGGATGCACCTCCGGATCGCCGTATACCTCCGAGGTGCTGGCCAGCAGCAGGCGGGCCTTCACGCGCCGCGCCAGGCCGAGCATGTTGTAGGTGCCAAGAAAGCTGGTCTTGGCGGTCTTGATCGGATTGAACTGGTAGTGCACCGGTGAGGCCGGGCAGGCCAGGTGCCAGATGCGATCCACCTCCAGCCGGATCGGCTCGGTGACGTCATGGCGGATCAGCTCGAAGCGGGGATGGCCGATCCATTGGCTGATGTTGGACTTGCGGCCGGTGAAGTAGTTGTCGAGGCAGATCACCTCCTCGCCGGCCTGCATCAGCCGGTCGCACAGATGGGAGCCGAGAAAACCGGCGCCGCCGGTGACCAGGTTGCGCATCGCCATCAGCCCTCTCCCACCCGCCAGACATTTAAACCGGCAGCGCGGGCGGCCTCAGCATCGGCGATGGCGCGGGCATCAAACAGCCAGGCCGGATGGCGCATGCGCGACGCCAACGCGGACCAATCGAGCGATGCGAAGTGCTTCCACTCGGTGAGGATCAGCACGGCATCGGCGCCAGAGGCCGCCTCCAGGGGGGAGGGAGCCGGCTGCCACACACCCTCGCCGCTGAGCCCACCGGCACCCGGTTGCTCCTGGGGCTCCACATCGAGATCCCCGGCGATCTGGGAGGCGCTCACCTTGGGGTCGTGGATGGCGAGCTGGGCACCCTCCTCCAGAAGGTCGCGGCAGATGGATATCGCCGGCGATTCGCGGGTGTCATTGGTGTCGGCCTTGAAGGCAAAGCCCAGCACCGCGATGCGCTTGCCGGTGACGGTGCCGAACAGGCGCTGCACCACCAGCCTGGCGATGCGGTGCTGCTGCCAGCTGTTGAGCTCCACCACGCTCTGCCAGTAGGCCGCCACCTCCTGCAGGCCGTAGTGGCCGCAGAGGTAGACGAGGTTGAGCACATCCTTCTGGAAGCAGCTCCCCCCGAATCCCGGGCCGGCCTGCAGGAAGCGGGAGCCGATGCGGCTGTCGGCGCCGATCGCCCGGGCCACCTCCCGCACATCGGCGCCGGTGGCCTCGCACACGGCGGCAATGGTGTTGATCGAACTGATGCGCTGGGCCAGGAAGCAGTTGGCGGTGAGCTTGGAGAGCTCGCTGCTCCAGAGGTTGGTGCGCAGGATGCGATCATCCGGCACCCAGTGGCCGTAGATGGCCGCCAGGGCTTCGATCGCGAGCGGATCCTCCCCACCGATCAGCACCCGATCGGGGCTGGATAGATCGTCGATGGCCGTACCCTCCGCCAGGAACTCCGGGTTGGAGAGCACCGAGAAGCTGCGGGCCTCCTCGCCTGAGGCGGATTGGCCCTGGGCGGCCGAGAGGATCGCCTGGATGGTTGCGGCGGTGCGCACC
Organism: Synechococcus sp. ELA057; assembly: GCA_037144195.1. GTDB lineage: Bacteria > Cyanobacteriota > Cyanobacteriia > PCC-6307 > Cyanobiaceae > Cyanobium. The sequence goes on along the minus strand of JBAWXG010000061.1, from coordinate 10,168 downwards.
GGCAGGGTGCTCTTCTCCACCACGATCGTGTGGCCCCGGGCGCAGGCGGCCACCTGGCGGGCCGAGGCCTCGATCCAGCGCAGGTCGCTGGCCTGGCCGGCGCCCACCCCGCGCCGCTTGGTGGGGGTGTTGACCGACAGGAAGACCATGTCGGCCGCCGCGATGGCCGGCTCCACGGCGGTGGAGAAGTGGAGGTTGCGGCCACGGGCCCGGCCCACCACGGCATCGAGGCCGGGCTCGTACACCGGAAGGCGGCTGAGGTCGGGATCGTTCCAGGCCGCGATGCGCTCGGCGTTGAGATCCACCACCGTCACCTGGATGTGGGGACAGCGGTCGGCGATCACGGCCATGGTGGGCCCGCCCACGTAGCCGGCGCCGATGCAGCAGATGGATCGGATGGGGCCTGGGGCGGTCATGGCCGAGAAGCCAGGGAAGACAGGTGGCAGAGTAGGGCGGTGTGACAGGTCAGTCCCCCGTGGGAACCGGTGAACCTGAGGCGACACAAGCCCGCAACCGCAGACCCAAGCGCCGCCAGCTGTTCTGCCCGGCCCACCCGGAGCAGAAGATCGAGGGCAACGGCCGCAAGTACTTCCTGCATCTGGTGCGTCCCGAAGACCTCAAGGCCCGGGGCATGAACGAGCGCAAGGCCCGGCTGGTGATCCAGGCTTATCCGGTGCTGGTACTCAGCAATGAGTGGCTCGAGGAGCTGTTCTGCCCCCATTGCGGATCCAGCCGCTGGTGCCACGTGATTCAGGAGGGCCCCAAGGAGCACCGGGTGACGTGGGCCCCACGGGACCTGTGGGAGCAGGTGGCCCACGTGGATCCCCTGGTGCCGAATCCTTCGGTGAGCCAGTTCACACGCCGCTCAGCGAGACGGCCGAGCCTCAAGAGGGCGGATGGGAAGAGGATTCAGGATCCGGGGTGAGGGGGGCTCATGAATCCCAGGTCCCAGGATTCAGAGCCACTCAACCGGGTCGCCAGCATCGCTGAGGAGCTGGGAAGCCAGCAAACGATCGAAGGGGTCGCGGTGCGGCAAGGGCTGAAAACCCTGATGCTCCAGGAGCGGCCAACCGGCTTGAAGCGCTTGGTGGCGATTTCCCAGGCTGAGGCTGCACTGATGAACACGGGCTGGCCTGGATCCGAAAGCGTTGCGTGCACAACTGGGTAGAGGCGTTCAAGCTCCTCGATCGGCAGCGGTGCCAGCACGTTGAGGGCGGCAGCCGCTTCCATGCTCTCGATCTGGAGCCAGAGCTGCTCGAGCAGAGGGGGGGCCGCCGCCAAACCATTCAGATGTTGCCGCTGCTGCAACCAGCGGGCCAGCGCTGCAGCCTGCCCGGCGATGTCCACACCCCTCTGAAGCTCCACCAGAGACTTGGTGGCTCGAGCCCTCTGGACGGTCGGTCGAGGATTGAGAAATCTCTCACCGCAGCAGGGGCCAGGCAAGCCAGAGCACAACAGCAGACGCTCCGGACGCATTGACGTCAACTAAGAACCATTTAGGCTTACAATATCGTTTGGTTAAGAAGGGACAAAGTATTTGGGGGAGCGAATCGGACTCATTCTGCGCCGCAAGCCGACATCGCGGCTGCTCTGGTCCCTGGTTGTGGTGTTCAACGGACTGGTGCTGGCCAGCGTGCTCGTGGCCTGGCAATACCCGTTGAGCCTGTGGGTGCGCAACACCTTGTTTTCCGAGGTGCTGGACGATGGCCAGATCACTACGGAAGCGGCTCTCAATGGGGTGCTGGCGAAGCGGCAACGCCGAGACCCAGCACAGTCCAATCCCCGCAGGATATTCAGCGCAGACGATCTGGCCAGGCTGGATCGCTTGCGGGAGGCCAGTCGTGCGGGCCAGTGCCAAGTGGCCACCGACCATCCCAGCGTCCGATTGGACCCTGCCGACTGCCTGGCCAGGGCGCTTGCCGAGGATGTGTCTGCGTTCCAGATGGGGGGCCGCTGCGGACTGGACGGCTCTCTGCAGGCTCGCATCGGCCAGGTGAAAGACGGAGTGGGCTGCTGTTCTGACTTCAACGAGGCTTACCTGCTGCGAGCCCAGGCCGTGGGCCTCGAGGCGCGGGAGGTGAACAACCTGGGGCACACCACAGCGGAGTACTTCAACCCGGAGCAGGGCCGCTGGATCTGGATCGATACGAGCAATCGCATTCAGATCAGCGATGCCGATGGGGAGCTGGTGAGTGCCTGGCAGCTGTGGCAGCGGGAGCCCTGGCGGAACCTGAGGCTCATAAAGCTGCCACCCAATGTGGCTACAAACGAACAGGACTTGTTGACCAATCCTGCCTTCATGAACAAGAACAACTCGGTGCTCTATTGGACAAATGGCAGCAACTTTCAGGAGCTGGAGCGGATCGAAGCCCCCCTGCGCCAACTAGGACTGCCGCGGGAGATCGTGCAATTCGTGAGCCTCGCGCTGGGGATCCGGCCAGGGTGGACCGTGCTGGCCACGGGGGAAACGGCTTTTCGAATGCGACTGAGCGCCTGGCTGCTCAAAGGAATGCTGCAACTGGTGGTGGTCACAAACCTGATGCTGGTGCTGGCGGCCATGGGCTGGCGGTTAACTCGCAACCGTGCCTACTGCTGAGGGGCGCAATGGCTGAGCCAGCAGGCTGGCGTAATGCTCAAGAGTGGTGCGGTTGACGCGCTCCACCTGGAACTCCGTCACCACTTTGCGGCGGGCGGCCTGACCAAAGCGGCGGGCAAGATCCGGATTGGCGAGCAACAGACGGATAGCGAGTTCGATGGCACGGGCATCGTGCAGGGGCACGAGCAAACCGCATTCACCATGGTCCACCACATCGCGGCAACCGGGCACATCGGTGGTGATGATCGGCCGCTCCATGGCGGCGGCCTCGATCAACGCGCGGGAGAGGCCCTCCCGCCAGGAGGGCAAAACCACCAGATCACTGGCTGCATAGAGCGCGCGCATGTCATCGACATGGCCAAGGCAACGGATGCGAGGCTCGGCGCGCAGGGCCTGGAGCTCGGCGGCGGAGAGCGAACTGCGATTGCCATCGTCGAGTTCACCGGCCACAAGCAGCTCCAGCGGCACCCCATCAGCCCAGAGGGCCTGGCAGGCCGCCAGCACTTCCTGCAGACCCTTCTCGCGGATCAGACGGGAGGGGAAGAGCAGCTGCAATGGCTCGCGGAAGCGACCGGCCGAATCGGCTAGCGGCCGGAAGTGCTCGATGTCGACACCCGAACCGCGGATCAGGCGGGATCGCTCGCCATCGGTGATGCCGAGCTGGATCAGACGCTCCTGATCGTCGGCGTTCTGAAACACCACGGTGGCGCGGCGGGCGCTGAACACGGCGCGATAGAGGGGCTTGAGCGCGCGGCGCAGCAGCCGCGTGCGCTTGCGGCGGCCGAGAAACACATGACCCAGGCCAGTGACGGCATTCACCACGCGATAGACGCGTGCTCCTTTGGCCGCGAGGGTGCCGTAGAGGCAGGCCTTGATCGTGAAATGATGCACCAGGGCCGGCTGCTCGCGGCGGTAGACGCGCAGCAGATCGACGATGGCCTGGAGCTCCAGCAGCGGATTGATCGAGCGGCGAGCCAGCATCCACGGGTGCACGGTGAACCCTTCTGCCTCGAGCAGGGGGGTGTAGCTGTCGTGGGGGGCAACGGCGGCCACGGCATAGCCAGCGGCGCGAAGATCACGCAGCAACGGCAATCGGAAGTTGTAGAGATACCAGCTGGTGTTGGCCACCAGCAGCACCCTTACATCAGAAGCATTCACAGGCTCAACCCCTCGAGGACCGTCGGGCATAGCGATGGGGTGGAACCGACAAACAAGCAAGCCAACCTAGAACCAGCGGATAACCAATCAACAGCAGGCGGAGTAGTCCTGTGGCCACAAGTGCTTGGCGAGGAGACAGTCCATAGAGGAGTGAAAGGCCTACTCCAGTGCCATCGGTCACACCCAAGCCTGCAGGCAACAGTGACACAAAGCCACTGAGCCCCATGGTCACACGGACTATCACGGCTGCCATAGGAGCTGGGGGATGCTCAACAATCACCTGCCAGATGCCATGGAGCAGGGCAGACTCCAGCAGCCAGGAAATCAAGGCCAAGCCAAGCCCCACCGCCATTGGCCAGGGGCGGAGCAAAGGGCCCAGATGCAGCAATGCGAGCACGCTCTGGCGCAGGAGCCGTTGGGGGAGGGTGCGCCATCCCCCATGTCCATCGGGGGCAGGCAAACGATGGGCCAGTGCCGTCAGCAGACCGCTGTGGGTGCAGAGCCCCAGCATGGCGGCCATCCCCAGCGCCACCACAAGCAGGCCAAGGGGAGTGCGGCCACTGAAGCTCAATGTCAACAAGATCAAAGCCGCAGCCAGGCCGGTGATGCGCTCAGCCAGCAACACGGCCAGGCCAACAGCGAGAGGTAAATCACAACGTTGCTGGAGCCAAACTGCCCTCAGTGCCTCACCACTGCGGGCAGGCGTGAACATCAGAGCCCAACCCTGCACATAAATCAAGCAGGCCTGGCGCCAGGGAGGGCGAGGCTCCAGCCAACCAAGCAACAACCACCAACGAAGCATGAGGACGAAGCCAGCCGCACTGAGCACAAGCAGAGCCCAGAGCCACCAGCCCCATGACAGGTGGGTGATTAAAGTCAGCAAAGATTGTCAGGGTTATCGATCAAAGACATCACAACGCTCAAGACCAACTCATGCTCACGGATGCGTGGATAGTGCACAGCTGGCGCTGTGTTCATTGGCTGTTGTAACAGAATCCGCAAATGCTCATGGGGAAATGGGCTTGTCCACCCGAGGCTGTTGAAAAGCAGGGACCAGGCGGGGAACCAGCCTGGCGCATCCGGATGGGCATAGAGATCTTCGTAATGCAGCACAGGTGGAGAGCCAGGCAGTGCCAGCATGCGCCGGTGAAGGTGAACATAAGCCGCCAAGAGGCCGACCAAATAGGGCGATTCAGCAGGAAACAGCATGCTTAGGTTTCGGCATAGTACTGCAGGGGCAGGAGGACGCAGAATCGGCAACGCCCGGATCAAGGGAAAGAGCTTCTGAATCCGAATCTTGCGTGCCATTGATTCAACCCAGGTCACGGGGTTACGGGTCAGCAGCAACAGACGATCGGAGAGAGAGGCCAGGAGCTCGGGGGCGCAATAGCTGAGCAATGGATCAACGCGCACCTCCTGACCAGACAAATTAGAAGGAAGAGGTGGAACTAGCCTTCCGGCGCACAACTCCGCCACAGAAGGCTGGACATGGGCGATGGGGATCAAAAACCGTGAAAGGGGATGCTCATGCACCACACTCACCAGCGGGCTTGGCGCCAACTGGGCGAGGATACGCACCAACGACTGAGAGCCGGTGCGACCGGGGGAGAGCAGAATGACCCTGGCCGGCAAGCTCACGGGAAAGGGACTTGAGATGACAACTGTAAGGAGAGCGGGACCTGACTTGAGCGCGGTGGCGGTGGTGATCCCCTGTCATGACGAGGAAGCCACGATCCTGGATGTGGTTCAGAGTCTGCCTGAAGGGCTCGGTGATTGGTTGGTGGTGGATAACGGCTCAGGTCCTGGCTGCCAGGAACTGCTGCGCAAACACCTGCCAGCAGAGCATCTCCTACAGATTCCAGAAGCAGTTGGAGTGGGTGGGGCTTTTCTGGAGGGTTGTCGGCAGCTGCGCAAACCAGTGCGCTGGATTTGCAAGCTGGATGGCGATGGCCAGTTCGCCGAGGTAAACCTCGCAGCATTTCTACAAGCGGGCCAAGACAGCAGAGCTTCCATGGTGAAGACGGCGCGCTGCAATCGCCATGGCTGGAGGATGGAGCCAGAACGCTCAGGGAGCCGGCACTGGGGCAATCAGTTGTTAACGCTACTGCTCGGACTTGCCAGTGGCTACTACCTTCTGGAAGACGGAACCAGTGGATTATTCATGGCCGAGCAAGCGGCCCTCAATGCTGCAACAGAAATGGGTGGATTGCGCAGAGATCACGGATTTGAAACATCTCTGCTACTCAACTTTGGGAGTCTCGGAGCTGATTTGTTGGAACTCCGGGTGCCGATCTGCTATCAAGAAGGCCGCAGACGCACGTTTTATGGCCGCGCCCTCGCCTTGCCATTGCTGGAATGCCTATTTAAAGGGTATGTCATGAGGCTACTGCGCAGCCATCTGATCTATCGCCTCTCGCTGGGTGGGCTGCTGCTGATAGTGGCCTTGACGCTTGGACTCGCAGGATTTGGGCTCACCGGACTTGCAGCTTTCAAGGCGATCAGCCTGGGAATGCCCACGACCCCAGGGATTTCATCGGCCGCCACCACCCTGCTCAGCTGGAGCGTAGCCGCAGGCCTTGGCTTTCTCGGGTTTGACTTCGCCAGCACCTTCCGGCGTTATCGAAGCGCCAGCCTGTTCTGCTGCTGGCAGCCAATCGCCGCCCAGGGAATCCAGGCCACGAGAAACCACCAGCCAAAGCGCCCTTCATGAATCGCCCATGTGGCCATGATCACGGCCATTGATGGCAGGCTGACCAACAGCACAGCCCCGAACAATCGGGTGCTTCGGGTTAGCCAAGCACCCCGCAGGGCCAGCACATAAAAGGCGGTCATGAACACCGCGATAAAAACATTCAGCCGGAGGGAATACCAGGGACGCCACTGGCCAAGCTCCCACCCCAGGCGTGTGAACCCCAAACGCAGCACCGAGAGGAAGCCATGATTCATGGGTAATGCAAGCTCTGGGTGGCTATGGATCACAGTGCCGCTTGCCAGCATCTGGGGAACTTTGTTAGCCACTGGGCTCACCAAGGGTGCCAAGACCACCAGGATGGCGATGAGGGCCACCCACCCAGAAAGGATCCAAAGAAGGGCCCGCCGGCGTGGCCTGAGATTGAGGCTGAGCCACCAGGTGAGTGCTGCAGCAAAAAGGCTGAAAGCATTTGGCCGCAGTGTTGATACCGCCGCAGAAAAGGCGAGGAAGACCCAACCAGGGCGAAAGAGCGCCAACCAGAGCCAGCCGATGACAGCGGAAAAGTAAAGCGGCTCGGTGAGCACATAACGGGTCCACTGGGCTGTGAGCGGATTCAGCAGCCAGATGGCGGCTGCGATCCAGCCAGCTCGAGGCCCGGCCCAATGGGCAGCAATCTGCCATAGGGCTAGGGCCGCCGCCCAGACGGCGAGGGCATTGGCGATCAAGGCCATCCAAGGAGCCTGAGCCCACCAACCGCACAGCCGGAGGTAGACGATCATCCCGACATAGGGGCGTTGCCTGGGCAGAAGGTGGGGAAATCGCTTGGCTCCATCGAGGTAGAAACCTGAATCCGGAGACAGGACTGGGCCCGAGGGGAGCTCAATGGCCCAGCTCACCAGAAGCTGGCCCAGGATCAACAACAGACCAAGCAAGATGCAACGCTTCCAGATGGCCATCAGAAGGGCAGCAGCAGGTTGCGGTAGGGCAGCCAGGCGAAAGCGGTTGCCGCAAACAAGAGCCACACCAGTAGCACCGCAAGCGACAACACAATCAACAACTGATTCCAGGACTCTGAAGGTATGCCAAGGAGCTGGGTATCAGGAAGACGCGAGCCCACGAAGATCTGCAGCGGGATCAGGTAGAGGGCGAGTCGGTCAATCACTACGGAACTGGCCACGGTGACCAGGCCAATCGCTACAACTAAGGCGCCAAAACTGAGCAGGGTCCAGATGCGCTGTTGTTGGGGAGGGAGTTGGAACCGGGGGCGGCCCAGCAGGAACACCAGGGCAGGAAGAAGGCAGAGCAAAACGCGGATCAAGGCACCTTGGGCCTGATATTGAGCATCGATGTAGCCACTCTGGTATTGATCCAGGCTGCTTGCGAGCTGGGTATTGAACAAGCCGTAACCCGCAACCGCCAGTAGAATCAACCGAATGACCTGGCTGAATTGCAGGTTGGGATTGAGGGTCGCAGCCGGCAGGAGCATCAGGATCAACACCGTTTTGTGGAACGTGGCGGCCAGGGCGATCCAGCCGAGAAACCAGAGCAGCCGATCGCGCTCCAGGGCCAACAACGCCAAACACTCCAGGCCAATCGCCACGCTCTGGCGGGTGTATCCCATCGCCACCACGACGATCAAATAGGGGAAAGCCAGTATGAGGGCAAGCCAGGGTCGGGGCTGGGCACGGCAGAACTGCAGCAGGCCCATCGAGAAAATCAGGGCACTGATGGTATCGACAAGGAACAAGCCCCCACCCACGTTGGCACCGAACCAATTGAGCAGGCCATACCCGGCTTCATCCTGCTGAAGCACCGCCACCCAGGGGATTCCTGCCGCCCTTTGGATGTAGGGAAGGTAGTTGAACCAATCACCTCCCACCTGATCGCGAAGGCCGATCAACAGGGTGAGAAACACCAACAGAGCGATGATTGTGCCTTGCCGCCAGCGGCGAGCGCCGCCCTGGGCGTTCAGGGCGAGGAGTGCCCAACTCAACAGGTAGGGAATCACCCGTTCAGCCCCACTGCTCGAGCCAGGCCTGCCACATCAGCACGGTCCAGAGCTTGGTGGTGTGGTCGTAACGGCCGGAAAGGTGCTGCTTCCAGAGTTGGCTGATGGGTTCGGGGCGCAGGTAGCCCTCGCGTTGGAGGCGATCGGGGTGGAGCAGCTCTTCCGCCCAGGGGCGCAAGGGGCCTCGCAGCCACTGGCCGATCGGCATGGCAAAGCCGGCTTTGGGGCGCTCAATCAAGGCAGGCGGCACATGTTGATAAAGCAGCTGGCGCAGGGCCCACTTGCTGGTGCCGGCACGGATTTTCATGGCCATGGGCAGGCGCCAGGCCACGGATGCCACACGGTGATCGAGGAAAGGAGCGCGGGTTTCCAAGCCCACGGCCATGGCGGCCCGATCCACTTTCACGAGGATGTCGTCTGGCAGGTAGGAGAGCGCATCCCAGGCCATCATGCGGGCCACTGGATCCTGGCTAAGGCAATCCGGGAGGGGTTGATCGATGGCGGTGGGCGCCAGCTGGTTGGGTGCCCCACCTGGATCGGGCTGGAGCAGCAGCGATGGATCGGGCCATACGCTCACCAGGGAGCGGTAGAGGTCGTCAGCGCTGCACACGTGACGCATGCTGTCTGCGATGGTGTGAGCCTTATGGCCGAGCTGGACCACGGGCAGGGAGCGGCCCAGAGTGTCATAAGCCTGAGGCGGAAGCAGGCTGATGCTGCGGCCGAGGGCCCGGCGCAGCGGCATGGGGAGCCTGGCGAGCCGGTTCCAGATGCGCGGACCCCAGAAGTAGCGGTTGTAGCCGCCGAACAACTCATCGCCGCCGTCGCCGCTGAGGGCCACGGTGAGGCCGGCGCGGCGGGCTTCGCGGCACACCAGATGGGTGGGCAACTGGGAAGAATCAGCGAAGGGCTCGCAATAGAGCTGCGGCAGCTGGGGGATCAGCGCTCGGGCATCGGCACTGGTAAGCAGGGTTTCAGTGTGATCCGTGCCGAGATGGGCGGCCACGGCGCGGGCGTAAGGAGCCTCATCAAAGCCAGCCTCCTCAAAGCCGATGGTGAAGGTGCGCACAGGCCGGCTGCTCTGGCCCTGCAGCAGGGCCGTGATCAGGGAGGAGTCGATGCCGCCGGAGAGGAAGGCCCCCAGTGGCACATCGGCCAGGGCCTGATCGGATACGGCCTGGGTAAGGGCCTGCTCCAAGGCCGCCAAGCCCTCGGCCTCATTGGCAAAGGGGCCGCGATGGCCCGCTTCGATCAGCTGGTCCAGCTGCCACCAGGGGCGGCTGGGGGGAAGGGGTTTTGCCGAATCCAGGGGCAGACGCACAGACACCAGATGCCCAGGGGGCAACTTGGCAATGCCGCCGTAGATGGAGAGCGGCGCGGGCACAGAGCAAAAGCGCAGATGCTGGGCGAGGGCAGCGCGATCAATCGGGTTGTTAAAGCCGGGATAGGCGCGCAGGGCCGCGAGTTCGGAGCCAAACAACAGGGCCCGGCTGCTGCCCGTGCCGCTCAAACCCCAATAGAGTGGCTTTTCGCCAAACCGATCACGAGCCAGATGCAACAGCTGCTGCTCGCGATCCCAAAGGGCCAGGGCCCACATGCCCGCGCAGCGGCGCAGGGCGGGCTCTAGGCCCCAGGCCTCAATCGCCGCCAGCAGGGTTTCGGTGTCGGCATGGCCGCGCCATGGGGGAGCCTGGCCTGCGGCTTCCAGCTCACGGCG
>JBAWXG010000060.1:0-14324 GCA_037144195.1 Synechococcus sp. ELA057 | reverse complement strand
GTGATACAAAGCACACCCCCGGTGAGGCGGCACGGTTACGCCGTGAACCCTTGAGAGGTGTTGCCCCTCATGTCATGCCTACCCGCGTCTCGCGGCATTCCCTCCGCTGAGACCACCTTCGATCGCATCCGGACACGGTTGCTCTCCGGTGTCCAGGATCCGCTCCTGCGCCGCGCCGCCTTTGCCCTGATGGCCATCGGCGCCGGTGTGGCGCCGTTGATGGCCGGCTCCGCCCATGCGGCCCTGCAGAAGATGCCCACCGACGGCGCCGACACCCTGCTGATGCTGATCGGCTCAGCCCTGGTGCTGCTGATGACCCCCGGCCTCGCCTTCTTCTACGGCGGCTTCGTGCGGGCCAAGAACGTGCTCAACACAATGATGATGAGCTTCTTCCTGATGGGGCTCATCGGGGTGCTGTGGGTCGTGATCGGCTACAGCCTCGCCTTCGATGCCGGCACACCGTTCATCGGTGGCCTCAATCTGATGTTCCTCAACGGGGTCGGCGGTCCCGACGGATCCGCTCCGTTTGCGGATGGTCTGGCCATCTCCGCCACCTCCTTCGCCCTGTTCCAGGGCATGTTCGCGATCATCACCCCGGCCCTGATCTCGGGTGCCCTGGTGGAACGCGTCAGCTTCAAGTTCTGGTTCTGGTTCTGCCTGATCTGGAGCCTGGTGATCTATTCCCCCATGGCCAAGATGGTCTGGGGCGGTGGATTCCTCGGCTGCGCTGGTGTCATCGGTGCCATCGATTTCGCCGGCGGCACGGTCGTCCACATCGCCTCCGGTGTGGCCGCACTGGTGGCAGCCATGATCATCGGTCAGCGCACCTCCTACCCCAGCAGCACCCGCCCGCCCCACAACGTGCCGTTCATCCTTCTGGGTGCCGGCCTGCTGTGGTTCGGCTGGTTCGGTTTCAACGGCGCCAGCATGTTTGCCTCCAAGACGGCAGGCATGCCTTTCGTCACCACCAGCACGGCCGCTTCCGCCGCCATGCTCACCTGGTGCCTGATTGAGTGGTTCAAGGACGGCAAGCCCACAGCCGTGGGCGCCGCCACCGGCGCCGTGGCCGGCCTGGTGGGGATCACCCCCGCCGCCGGTTTCGTCTACATCGGTCCCTCCCTGGTGATCGGAGCCGCCACGGCCGTGGCCTGCTTCATCGCCGTGCAGGTAAAGGCCGCCATCAAGTTCGACGACTCCCTGGACACCTTCATGGTGCACGGGGTGGGAGGAACGGTGGGCGCTCTGCTCACGGGGGCATTTGCCGTCTCGGCCCTGGTTCCTGAGGACTACTTCCCGACATCGGCCAAGATCCTCAAGGAATCCGGCAACCTCGGCATGGTCATCGCCCAGCTCAAGGCCGTGGTCTGCACCTATTTGTTCGTGGGCATCGGCACCGCGATCATCGTGTGGATCCTTTCCGCCATCCTGGGTTCCCGGGTGAGCCCAGCCTCTGAAGAGCGTGGCCTCGACTTCGTGGCCCACGGCGAAGAGGCTTACGACCCCATGACCAACTGAGGAGGACGACACCATGAAAATGATCACAGCCCTGGTGCGTCCCTCCAAGGTGGACGCGGTCAAGACTGCCCTGGTGGGCATGGAGGTGGTCGGCATGACCGTCACCGACGCGCGCGGCTTCGGCCGCCAGAAAGGCCAGGTGGAGCGCTACCGCGGCAACGAGTTCACGGTCGAGTTCCTGCCCAAGAGCAAGATCATCGTCACCGTGCCCGATGCCAAGGTGGCCGCTGCCGTCGAGGCCATCGCTGGCGCCGCCCGCACCGGCGAAATCGGCGACGGCAAGATCTTCGTCACTCCTGTTGAAGAGGTGATCCGGATCCGCACCGGTGAAACCGGCGAAGGAGCTCTCTAGAGCCCAGGCCATCGCCTCACCCCCCGCCCCGGATGCCCATCGGGTCCCCGGGGCTTTTTGCTGGGGAGGCAACCTCGGAATCCACCAGAAGCAGCCCAGGCATCTTGCTAAGTCGAAGTCATTACGAGTACACTCAAGGCCGAGCGGCAGCCGCTCCCTTCCCTTCCATCGCCTGATCGCCATGACCACCCCCAGCCGCGTTCCCCAGGTTGTGTTCCATACCCGGGTGCGCGATGAAGCCGTGCCAGGGCCGAATCCCTTCCGCTGGCAGGACCTGAGCAGCGACGAGATCTTCAACGGCAAACGCGTGATCGTCTTCTCCCTGCCGGGAGCCTTCACACCCACCTGTTCCTCGAACCATCTGCCCCGCTACGAGGAGCTGCACGGGCAGTTCCAGGAGCTGGGGATTGATCAGATCATCTGCATCTCGGTCAACGATGCCTTCGTGATGTTCCAGTGGGGCAAGCATGTCGGCGCCAGCCATGTGTTTCTCCTGCCCGATGGCAATGGGGAATTCACCCGCAAGATGGGAATGCTGGTGGATAAATCCAATCTGGGCTTCGGCATGCGCTCCTGGCGCTATTCGATGCTGGTCAACGATGGCGTGATCGAGAAACTGTTCATCGAGCCCGATTTCGCCGACAACTGCCCGATCGATCCGTTCGAGGTCTCCGACGCCGACACGATGCTGGCCTACCTCCAGGGTCAGCAGGCCCAGGGTGTAAGCGCGCCGCGCCGCAGCTTCGAGGGCTGAGGCCAGGAGCCCTCCGGGCAGAGGGGATCTTGCGGGCGGCTCATGCCAGCTGGCGCAGGCGTTTCTGCACCAGGTTGCAGAGATCGTCCACCAGATCCCCCTCCGCCCGGTCGATCAGGCGCACCCCATCGCGCTCGCAGCGCACCAGCCCGGCGCGATCGAAACAGGCCCGGAACCCATTGGCTTGCCCTGAGACGTTTTTGCCCGACACTCATCAAAGCTGCTCAGGCACGGCCATGGCCGCCACCACTGCCTCCCCTCTGTTGCAGGCGGCCGCCGGCGGTGGAGCGCTGCTCTTCCGCCAGCTGTTCGACGCCCCCACCGGCACCTTCACGTACCTGCTGGCCGATGTGCCCACCGGCGCAGGGGTGCTGATCGATCCGGTGTTCGAGCAGCACGAGCGCGATCGCTCCCTGATCCGCGAGCTGGGCATCCGCCTGGTGGCCTGCCTCGACACCCACGCCCACGCCGACCACGTGACCGGCAGCTGGCTGATGCAGCAGGCCACCGGCTGCGCCATCGGCCTGGCCGCCGCGACCCGCGCCGAGAACGTCACCCTGCCGCTGGGGCACGGCGAGCGGGTGTGCTTCGGGGCGCGCGCCCTGGAGGTGCGCAGCACCCCAGGCCACACCGATGGCTGCCTCAGCTTCGTGCTCGACGACCGGTCGATGGCCTTCACGGGGGATGCGCTGTTGGTGCGCGGCTGCGGCCGTAGCGATTTCCAGCAGGGTGATGCCCACACCCTCTGGGCCTCGATCACCCAGCAGCTGTTCAGCCTGCCCGACGCCTGCCTGCTCTACCCCGGCCACGACTACACCGGCCGCATGGTCACCTCCGTCGCCGAGGAGAAGGCCTTCAACGCGCGCCTCGGCGGCAGGGCCACCGAGCGCGACTTCGTGGGCCACATGCAGGCCATGAAGCTGCCTCATCCCCACAAGATCGCCGAGGCCCTGCCCGGCAACCTGCGCTCCGGCAAGCCCCGTGACGGAGCTGCACCCGTGAGCTGGGCGCCGCTGCAGCGCAGCTATGCCGGCCTGCCCGAGCTGCCGCCCGACTGGGTGGCCGAGCACCAAGGCGCCCTCACGATCCTCGATGTGCGCTCCGCCGAGGAGTTCGACGGCCCCGATGGTCGCATTGCCGGAAGCCTCCTCATCCCCCTGCCGGAGCTGGAGGTACGCAGCGGCGAGCTTCCCACGGACAAACCCGTCGTGGTGGTCTGCCATTCGGGCAGCCGCTCGGCCCTGGCCACCCAGCAACTGCTCAAGGCCGGCCGTGAACGGGTGGCCAACCTGCGCGGCGGCCTCAGCCGCTGGAGCGATGCGGGCTATCCGCTGCAGAACAGCCTGGCTGGCTGACATCGCCCCCTCGCCCTGCGCAGCGACGGATGGAGCGACGCTCCCGTTGCAGATCCAGCGCCAGAATCGGGCGAGTGCAGCCGCTCCACCCTTTCCATGGGCGATTCCTTCGATCTGATTGTTCTCGGTGCCGGCTCCGGCGGGTTGGCGGCGGCCAAGCGCGCGGCCTCCCATGGCGCCCGCGTGGCGATCGTGGAGGGTGACCGGGTGGGCGGCACCTGCGTGATCCGCGGCTGCGTGCCCAAGAAGCTGCTGGTGTACGGCTCGGCCTACCACCACCTGCTCGCCGATGCCCCCAGCTACGGCTGGCGTGTGGGCGATGTCCGCTTCGATGCGGCCACCCTGCTGGCCAACGTGCGCGCCGAGGTGGACCGGCTCAACCAACTGCACATCGGCTTTCTGGAGAAGGCCGGCGTGGAGCTGGTGCGCGGCTGGGGACGCTTCAGCGGGCCCGGCAGCGTGGAGGTGAGTGGCAGCGATGGCAGCACGCGGGAGCTGAGCGGCGACCGCATCCTGATCGCCGTGGGCGGCCGGCCCCACCGCCCCGAGATCCCTGGTGCCGAGCTGGGCTGGCTCAGCGATGACATGTTCGAGCTGAAGGCGCTGCCAGAGGCGATGGTGGTGGTGGGTGCGGGCTTCATCGCCTGCGAATTCGCCTGCATCCTCAATGGCCTGGGGGTGCAGGTGACCCAGCTGGTGCGCGGCGATCACCTGCTGCGCGGCTTCGACCGCGAGGCCAGCGATGCCGTGCGCGAGGCGATGGAGGCCGCCGGCATCGCCATCCGCTTCGCCCACTCACCGGCGGCGATCACGGGCCAGTGCATGCCGGGCGAACTCACCGTGACCACCCAGAGCGGCGAGCAGATTCCCTGCGGCGGCGTGCTGCTGGCCACCGGTCGGCGGCCGTTCCTGGCGGGGCTGAATCTGGAGGCCGCCGGCGTGGCGGTCGAAGGGCACCGGATCCCGGTGGATGCCGATCAGCGCACCAATGTCGCGACCATCTACGCCGTCGGCGATGTGACCGACCGCATCTGCCTGACGCCCGTGGCGGTGGATGAGGGCCGTGCCTTCGCCGACACCGTCTACGGCAACAGGCCCCGCCGGGTCGATCACAGCCTGGTGGCCAGTGCCGTGTTCTCCCAGCCCGAGCTCTCCGGCGTGGGCCTGAGCGAGGAGGAGGCGATCGAGCGCCATGGCGCCGACGGCATCCGGGTGCACCGCGCCCGCTTCCGGCCCATGAGTCAGGCCCTGCCGGCCCGGGATCCGAAGGTGCTGCTCAAGCTGATCGTGGAGCAGGCCACCGGCAGGGTGCTGGGCGCCCACATGGTGGGCGAGCACGCCGCCGAGATCATTCAGATGGCGGCGATCGCCATCGGCATGGGCGCCACCAAGGCGGATTTTGATCGCACCATGGCGCTGCACCCTTCGGTGGCCGAGGAGTTCGTGACCATGCCGGGATGAGAGGGGAAGCGCTCAGAGCCATGGTGCGCAGGTCAGACCGACCTTCTGCATCGGCCGTCCGCGAACCCGGAACTGTCGCAGCCGCGACGCTGATCAGCGAAAGAGCATCCGGGCCTGAGTGAGAAGCCCCGAGCCGCTCAGACCGCCGCCAGGCCGCGCTCGTTGAAGACACCTTCGAACAGCACCGAGCTCAGGTAGCGCTCACCGGAATCGGGCAGCACCACCACGATCGTGGCGCCGCGGAAGGCTTCCTCCCGGGCCAGGCGCAGGGCGGCCACGGTGGCAGCCCCGCAGGAGATCCCGGCCAGGATGCCCTCCTCCCGCATCAGCCGGCGGGACATCGCCACCGCCTCCTCATCGCTGACAGCCTCCACCCGGTCGACCATGGAAAGATCGAGGTTCTGGGGTACGAAGCCGGCGCCGATGCCCTGGATCTTGTGGGGGCCAGGCTTGAGCGCCTCACCGGCGATGGTCTGGCTGATCACGGGGCTGTTGGCCGGCTCCACCGCCACCGACACCAGCGACTTGCCCAGGGTCTGCTTGATGTAGCGGCTGACGCCGGTGATCGTGCCGCCGGTGCCGACGCCGGCCACCAGGGCATCCACGGCCCCATCGCAGTCTTCCCAGATCTCCGGACCGGTGGTGTCGTGGTGGATGCGGGGATTGGCCGGATTGGCGAACTGCTGCAGCAGCACATAGCGATCGGCATCGGACTCGGCCAGCTCGCGGGCGGCAGCGATCGCGCCGCTCATGCCCAGGCGCCCTTCGGTGAGCACCAGCTTCGCCCCATAGGCCGTGAGCAGCTTGCGCCGCTCCAGGCTCATGGTTTCGGGCATGGTGAGGGTGAGGGGGATCCCTCTCGAGGCGGCCACAAACGCCAGGGCGATGCCGGTGTTGCCACTGGTGGGCTCGATCAGCTCCTTACCGGGGCCGAGCAGGCCATCCTTCTCCGCCTGCCAGATCATGGCCGCGCCGATGCGGCACTTCACCGAATAGGCGGGATTGCGACCCTCGATCTTCGCCAGCACCCGCGCTTTGGCCCCCTCGGTCACACGGTTGAGCTGCACCAGGGGGGTGCGACCGATGCTCAGGCTGTTATCGGCGTAGATGGCGCTCATCGCTGCAGGAACCGGCAGACAGGACTCTGCCGGCACCCTAGTCAGGGCAGAGCGGCACGCCATGTCTTCGATTCTGTCAAGCGTTCGGGAACACCTTCACCTCGGACTGCTGACCCCTACATTCCGAACCCGAAGTCCGGCAGTGGAGTCCAGCCATGGGCAGTCCGCTCCAAGCGCCACTGCTGCCGGGGCCGGTGGCGCTGCTGCTGCTGCTCCTGTCGATCGGCGTGCTCACCGTGAGCCTGGATCGGATCCGCTGGTGGTGGCTCTGGTGGGGACAGCGCGGCAGCCGCCGCCAACGCTGGCAGGAGCGGCTGGCCGACCCGGATCCCTCGCTGCTCCAGCAGATCGAAGACCTCGACGAGGCCATGGCGATGGGGGAACAGCTGCTCCAGGCCGCCGCCGTGCTGGCTCCCCTGCTGGGCTTGCTGGGCACGGTGCTGGGGCTGATGCAGGTGCTGAGCCAACTGGGCCCTGACCTGTTGCTGCCCGCCGGCAGCGGTCTTCAGGGCTACGGCCAGGTGTTGCTCAGCGCCGCGCTGGGCCTGATCATCAGCCTGGTGGCCACAGCCAGTCTTCAGGCCAACCAGGCGCTGCGCCATGGGCAGATCGCTCGGTTGCGCAGGAGCCTGCGCCGCCCGTGAACACGCCGCTGCTGGCGCTGACGGCCCTGACCCTGGTGGTCTGCGGTGGTGTCGCCTGGCTGCCAGCGGTGATCCGTCCGGTGCTGCCCCGCGCCCTGACGCTGCCCCCTGCGAACGGGGCGCGCGAGCTGTGGGTGGTGCAGGCCCCGCAAGAGCGCTGGTTTCTCAACGGCAGAGCCGTCTCGGGCCGCCAGCTGCTCAGCCAGCTTCAGCGCGGCGGTCGCGGCAGCCGCATCCATCTGTTGCCCTCGGCAGCCTTGAGCGTGGAGGAGGTCCATCAGGGCCTGCGCCGGCTGCGGCAGGGGGGAGCCACGGTGGACCTGGAGCTGCCGGAGGCGGCCCGGCGATGACGCTCCTCAGCCAGGCGGGCATCGGGCCTTCAGGTCCCGGTTCGCCGATCCGCCGCCATCAGCCCAGGACCTGGCGCCTCGCTCTCGAGGCCACATCCCTCGGCCTGCTGACGGTGATCCTGGCGTTCTCGGGGCTGCTTTTGGTTCTGATCCCCCAGCGGATCGCCCAGCGACCTGGCCAGGCCGGAGTGATCGTGGTTCATCTCGAGCGCAGCGGCGGTCTGCGCCTGTGGAACCAGCCGATCAGCGAAGCCAGCCTCTTCCCGCTGCTCTGGCGTGGCGTGCGAGACCGCCGTCCGTTGCAGCTGCGGTTGATTGCGGATGCTGGGGTGCCATGGGGCCGGGTTCAGGACATTGCCGCCCGGGCAAGAGCGCTTCCCGTTCCCCTGGAGCTGCAGTTGCCATGAACAGTTCCCGGGCCCTGCTGCAACAGCTGCGACAGCCCTCTCCGCTGCTGCTGGCTCTGCTTTGTGCCACGGGGCTGCACGCCATCGTGCTGGCTGCCCTCGGAGCTCGTCCCGCAGCCAAGGCCCCCGGACCATCAACCGCAGACGACAACAGCCCGGAACTGGTGCGTCTCAGCAGGCAGCAGGCCGGCGACGCTACCAGCTCCAGGGCGGCCAATCCCCTGTCCCTGCCTGCGCTCTCCTCCCTGCCACTGCCGCGCTGGAACGACATCCCCGATCAGCGCAACGCCTCAGGCCAGAGAGAGCGCTCCCACATCAATGGAGAGAACGAAGCGCAAACCAGTCCGGCGAACTGCCCAGGAAGCGGTCCTGGACGCACCCGTCAGGCCAGCGCGACGGGTGCGCCACGAGAGGCGATGCTCAGCGCGCTGGCAAGACTGCAGACCCTGGCGCGAGAGAATCCAGGCAAACCGGTGACTGCGGAGGGCCTGCCTCCCCTGCTGTGGCCGCAGAGCGAGGCTCGCGGTCTCTGGAGCCGCCTCTGGGAGGCGTCCATCGCGGTGCCCGGCAGCGAGGTCGAGATGCCCGCTGCAGCCGGGATGGACCTCCGCCGCATCAGCCTCGGCCGCGCCCGATCGCTTGGATTGCCAGCTGGCGATCCCCGTCGCCAGGCTGTCGTGATCGGTGATCGCCTGCTGCTGATCTGGCCCCAGGGTGAACAGCTGTGGCTGCTGCAGGGTTCCATCGCCCGTTCCGCAGAGGCGGAACCCCCGGCACCCTGATCCGGCTCAGGCTCCCACCGGCAACACCAGCTCCAGCAAAGCACCGCCCCTGGGGTGGTTGCTGGCCTGCACCCGGCCGCCATGGGCATGGGCGATCTGCTGCACGATCGCCAGGCCCAGGCCGCTGCCTCCACGGGCGCTGCGGGCCCGCGCCGGATCGCCGCGATAGAAGCGCTCGAACAGCCTGCGGCTGTCCTCCTCGCTGAGCCCCTCCCCCTCATCCCGCACGCTCAGGCGACACCAGCGCGGCTCGAGACGGATGCGCACGTGGATGCTGGCTCCATCGGGGCTGTAGCGGATGGCATTGTCGATCAGATTGAGCAGAGCCCGGTGCAACCGGGAGGCATCCGCGCGCAGCACCACGGACGAGGTAGACGCCTTGAGCTGCAGGTCCAGGGCAATGCGGCGCTCCTCCGCCAAGGGCCGCAGACCTGTCCAGACCTGCTGCACCAGATCGGCCAGGTCCACCGGCTCCCGCCTCAGGCCATCCCGGGGCAGGGTGTTCTCCAGCCGCGACAGCTCCAGAAGATCCCCCACCAACCCCTGCAGACGCCGCAGCTCCCGCTGCAGTCGCTCCACCAGCACGGCATTGGCACTGTTCACGTGCGCCGAAAGGCTGTCGCCCACCAACATCAGGGCCGTCAGGGGAGTCTTGAGCTCATGGGCCACATCGGAGACCCATTGCTCCTGCTGCTCCAGCTGGGCCTCCAGCGAGCGGCGGCTCTGCAGCAGCAGCGCCACCCAACCGCGCTCACCCGGCAGCGCATGGAGTTCCAGATCCTGATCGCGGCGCTGCCACTCCATCCGCTGGGGCCGCTCCCGATTGCGTGCATCCGCGACCAGCTGAAGCAGCTCAGGCTCGGAGCAGACCTGGCTGAGAGGCTGAGGATGCAGCAAGGGAACCCCGCCCACCTCCAGCAGACGCTCCGCCCTGGGGTTGAGCAGGCGCACCACATCGCCGCCATCGATGATCAACCAACCGGTGGGCGCCGCATCCAGCCAACGGGGCAGCTGGGAGGGATCAAGGCCATCAAAGCGCCACAACCGCCGACGGGAGCGACGCTGGGATCGCAGCAACGACGGCAGCACCAGGGCTGCACCGACGGCGAGGCCGAACAGAAAAACAACGAGGTCAACAGCCGGCATGCCTCAGCCGAAGCGATAACCGAAACCCCTCACCGTGATCAGATGGCGGGGTGCGGAGGGATTCTCCTCCAGCTTCTCGCGCAACCAGCGGATGTGCACATCCACGGTCTTGCTGTCGCCGAAGTAATCCACCCCCCACACGTGCTCGAGCAGCTTGTCGCGGCTCCAGACGCGGCGCGGATGCTGCATGAACAGCTCCAACAGCCGGTATTCCTTCGGTGAGAGGTTGACCTCCAGGCCGTCGCGGGTGACGCGGCACTCCTGGGGATAGAGGGCGAGGTTGGCGTGCTGGAGCACAGGGGGCTCGTCCTGCTCGGGAGGCTCGGCGCGGCGCAGCAGGGCCCGGCAGCGGGCGACCAGCTCGCGCATGCCGAAGGGTTTGATCAGGTAGTCGTCGGCGCCGATCTCCAGCCCCAGGACTCGATCCGACTCGCTGTCGCGGGCGCTGACCACCAGGACCGGCGTGCGATCGCCACCGCGGCGCAGCTGCCGCATGATCTCCAGTCCTCCCAGACCAGGGAGCATCAGATCGAGCACCACGAGGGAGAAGCAGGCCTCTTCACCTTCGGGCTGCAGCAGCTTGAGCGCATCGCGACCATTGGCGCAGGCCGTCACCTGGAATCCCTCAAGGCTGAGGGAATCCCTGATCGTCTCGCGAATGGTGTCGTCGTCTTCGACGAGCAGCAGAGAGGGTTGCATCTCCCCACTCTGGCCGCCGAGGGTTTCACTCCAGAAGGAGGCGATCACCTCTGGGGGAGATGGGTGATCACCAGACGCTTCTGGCTGTCGAAACGCAGCCAGCCCTCCTGCCGCAGCTGACCGATGACCCGGGTCACGGTCACCCGGGTGGTGCCGAGGGCGCTGGCCATTTCCTGGTGGGTGAGGCGCAGGTCCAAACGCAGGCCGCTGTCGCAGTAGGAGCCGTAATCCAGAGCCAGCAGCTCCAGGAAGCCCCGCACCCGCTCCTCGACGCGACGCAGGCCCATCAGGGCGAGCAGGGACTGGGACTGGCGATAACGCCGGAGCACCGCCTCGAGCATCGCCTGGGCCAGGGGCGCCTGGCTGCGCACCTCGTCCAGGGAGAGGCAGAGAAGATCGGTATCGCAGAGGGTGCGGGCTTCGAAAGCCTCCACATCGGTGAGGGGCTCGCCGAAGGGCTCATTGGGGCCGGCCAGACCGAGGATCAGATCATCACCATGGATCGTGAGCGAGCCGAGCTTGACCATTCCACGCACCACCAGCCAGATCGAATGACGCAACAGCGGAACCTGACTGCCAGCGGCGAGATGAACGAGATTGCGCTGCCGGAAATTGGCTTCAAGAACATCCCTGAAAGCATCATGCCCAGCGAACTGACGTGACGGCGTCGCTACCATGGAAGGTGTTGCAGGATGCAGCAACCCTAAGGAACTTGAACGACCAGGACCTCAAGGAGGATTCAATCTATGGTTAAGGAGTCAATAAGATAAACCGAAAATTACGCCAGCCTGCTGATTGCTCGATCGGCTCAACAATTCCCGGATCATCATCCTCTGAGGGAGGCCTGCGACTGGGACGAAAAGGGCGAAGGCCATCCAAGCCAGAGCATCCCGGGCACCACGATCGCAGCCTGCAGCAACAGGCACTGGGCGATGGGAAGTGCGTAGCGACGCATCAGCGTGGCCATGACAGCTGCGGGTCTGGGTTGAAGTCAATTACAGCCCGGATTCCGGTTTCGTCCTGTCGTCTACCGCACAGGCTGGCAGAACAGAGATTGCATCCGATGGCAGCGAACCCGCATGAAAAAGCCCCCTTGCGGGGGCTAGCTTCAAGCACAGCTGGACGCTCAGACATCGCCTGAGCGTCCACTCAGGCCATGGTCAGATCACTTGCCGATCGAGTTGACGGCATTGAGAGACTTGGCTGCGATCGATCCCTTGAGAGGGATGAAACCGAGCACTTCACCACGCAGCTGCGTCTGGTGGTTGAGCACGTACTGCATGGCCTTCTGGATAGCCTCGGTCTTGGCACCGTTGCCGGTTTTGTAGAGCAGAATCCAGGTCAGCGTGGTGATCGGGTAGCTGTTGGCACCGGAGGGATTGGCATCCTCACCGGCCAGGTTGCCGTCGAGCGTGATGTTGTTCAGAGCGGCGCCACCGCTGAAGGCGGTGGGCATCACGAACTTACCGGCCTTGTTCTGAACCGCCGCGGCCTTCAGATCGCCCTTGACGAAGGCAAGGCTCAGATAACCGATGGAACCAGGGGTGTTGCGGAGGGTGCCGGCCACACCTTCATTGCCCTTGCTGCCCACGCCCGTGGGCCAGTTGACGCTCTTGCCCTCACCCACCTTGCTCTTCCATTCGGAAGAGAAGGCCGACAGCGAATTGGTGAAGGCGAAGGTTGTACCGGAACCGTCGGAGCGGTGCACCACCTTGATCGGGCCGCTGCCGCACTTCAGGTCAGCCCAGGAATCGATCTTGCCCAGGAAGATGCCGGCAACCTGCTGCTGGGTGAGCTGCAGCTTGGGGCAGCTGGGGTTGTTGTAGGCCACGGCGATGGTGCCGCCGGAGGCAGGGAACTGCACCACACCCCGGGAGACCTTGGCCGCATCGGAAGCCTTGATCGGCTCGTCGGTGGCACCGAAATCGACGGTGCCGGCGATGAACTGACGCACACCGGCGCCGGAACCGACCGACTGGTAGTTGACCTTGATCCCCTGGGCGGCCAGACCGCCAAAGGCTGCCTGGTAGAAGGGAGCTGGGAAGGAGGCGCCGGCACCGTTGAGGGTGGGGGTTGCCTGGGCCAGGGCGGCGGTGGCTGCAGCCGAAGCCACGAGCGCAGAACCACCGATCAGAAAGGCCTTCTTCGCGAAGGTCATCGGGATCAAGGAAATGGATCCCCACCTGAATAGCGGGCGGGAAGACCTGAGGTCGTTATGGAAGGTTTAAGGCCTGGAGAAGAAGCGAAACGTGGTCCTCTCAGTCCTCCAGGGAGGCGTACTGGGGTTCCACCCGCAGACCGATGACACTGCTGGCGCGCACCAGCAGATATTCGCCTTCGAGCTCGCCGATCGGCACATTGACGAAGGCATCCGCCGCCCCCGCCGCGTGGAGGCTGCCCTGATACCACTGCTGGAAGGCTTCCATGCTGGGGAAGTGCACCACTTCCCTCTGGCCACCGCTGAGGATCAGGTGGATGGCGTAACGGCGTGGCGTGCGGGGCATGGGCGGGGGAACGGCTCAGGACGCTCGCCCCAGGATGGCGCAAATGGCCGCAGACAACACTCCCTGGAGACATAGAGGGGATGGCGGGGCTGGCCGCCTGCCGTGATGCCCAGACACAGCAACTGCAGAGGCAGATCCTCCAGCACGCCGAGCAGCTGGCGATCCCGATCCAGCAGGCTGCCACCGTTGCCCCAGCCCAACCAGAGCGGAATCGGCGCCTGGAGGCGCAGCTGGCCCTGCAGCCTGCGGCGGATCCAGTCATCGGTGTCGGCACCGACCGGATCGCGGCAGCGGCGCAGCACCCGTGGGTCGGGACTGATCCAGGAGAACAGGTTGCAGACCTCCAGGGCGCCATAGCCCCAGCGGCGGGCAAAGCCCATCAGCCGGCGCAGGGTGGGGTCATCGCCTGAGCTATCCGCGCGGGAGGGGTTGAGGCCGATGAACAGCAGCGCCGGCGCCCCTGGCTGCCAGCGGCGCCCCAGCCACCAGCGATAGCGGCCGCAACGGCTGAAACACGCCCAGGCCCGATCGTGCTGGGGCTCTGGCAGGCTGTGGCCGACGGTGGCGCGGAGCAGACGCGGATCCATGGCGGAGGAACGCCCTCTGTTGCTGCTGATCGATGGCCATTCCCTGGCCTTCCGCAGCTTCTATGCCTTCACCAAGGGGGGCGATGGCGGGCTGCGGACCAGCGATGGGGTTCCCACCAGCGTGACCTACGGGTTCCTCAAGGCCCTGCTGGACAACTGCAAGGGACTGCGCCCCGAGGGACTGGTCGTGGCCTTCGACACGGCCGAGCCCACCTTCCGCCATGAAGCCGATGCGGCCTACAAGGCCCACCGTGATGAGGCCCCAGAGGAGTTCTTCCAGGATCTGGAGAACCTCCAGCGGATCCTGCGCCAGGGGCTGGACATCCCGCTGGTGATGGCCCCCGGCTACGAGGCTGATGACGTGCTCGGCACCCTGGCCAACCGTGCCGCCGATCAGGGCTGGCGGGTGCGAATCCTCTCGGGCGATCGCGATCTGTTCCAGCTGGTGGACGACGCGCGCGACATCGCCGTGCTCTACATGGGCGGCGGGCCCTACGCCAAGAACAACGGGCCGGAGGAGATCCGCCGCGACGGCGTGATCGCCAGGCTCGGGGTCACACCGGAAGAGGTGGTGGACCTCAAGGCCCTCACCGGCGACAGCTCCGACAACATTCCCGGCGTCAAAGGGGTGGGCCCCAAGACCGCCATCA
>JBAWXG010000059.1:0-14383 GCA_037144195.1 Synechococcus sp. ELA057 | reverse complement strand
TCCTGCTCATGGGAGAGCAGCGGCACCCGGCCGATGTCACGCAGGTAGGAGCGCACCAGATCGCTGTCCAGCGAGGGGGCGGATCGAGCCGGCGTCGAATCACCACGCCTCCCGGAGGGAACCGTGGCATCGGCGCCCTGCGAGGCGAGGGCTGGAACGAGAACGGCGACATCCATGGCTAACTCTCTGAAGCTTTGTAAAGCCTAACCTGAAGAAGTGTGAACGGTTCTCATTCAGGCGCAGCGCCTCCAGGAGGAGCGATCACGGGCCCATGGCCGATGGCGACGACCCGAGGACATGAGAGGCCAGAGTGGTCAGATCCCAGTTCCCCCACAGCGATGAGCGACTCCGCCACTCAGGGCCAGACAGGCCCCTCAGCCATTGATGTGAGCACGGTGGTGGTGCGCGATCCCCAGGGCCGTGAACGCCAGCTGGGCGAGTGGGCCGGACAGGTGCTGCTGATCGTCAACGTGGCCAGCCGCTGCGGCTTCACCCGCCAGTACTCCGGCCTGCAGACACTGCAGGACACCTATGGTCCCCGCGGCCTGGCGGTGCTGGGTTTCCCCTGCAACGACTTCGGCGCCCAGGAGCCCGGCACCCTGCCGGAGATTCAGCAGTTCTGCTCCAGCACTTACGGCGCCAGCTTCCAGCTGTTCGACAAGGTGCATGCCAGCGGCGCCAAGACCGAGCCCTACACCACCCTCACCCAGGTGGAGCCCGCCGGTGATGTGGCCTGGAACTTCGAGAAGTTCCTGGTGGGCCGCGACGGCAGGGTGATCGCCCGATACAAGAGCGGCGTCGATCCGGAAGCCCCTGAGCTGATCAGCGCGATCGAGACGGCTCTGTCGGCCTGAGCCCTCAGCCGTTGAGCCAGCCGCGGGCAGGCCGGCCGCAGGGTGCCGCCGATTCCACCCGCAGCCAGCGCTGCCCCTGGGGTGAAAACCACTGACGCAGCACATGCAGCGGAGCGCCCTGGTCCACCCGCGCCAGCACAGGAGCCTGCCGCTCCGGCGCGCATCGCAGGCTGAGACAGGCAGAGCCCAGCAATGGCTCGACTGCGCTCTCGCGACGGCGCACCTCCGGCAGTCGCCGCTCACCACCGCCGGCCGGCAGGGTGGCGGGAGCCAGCAGCGCAAACCCCATCAGGGCGCTCCAACGGAACAGAGGCCAGAAGCCCATGGCTGAACCACGGCGACGGAACGGCTCGGCCATGGATCAGATGTCGAGCTGGGAGAGATCCAGCTCAGCGCTGTGGGTTTCGATGAACTCACGGCGCGGGGCAACCTTGTCGCCCATCAGGATCGTGAAGATGCGGTCAGCCTCCGCAGCATCCTCGATCTCCACACGCTTCATCATCCGGGTGGAGGGATCCATGGTGGTTTCCCACAGCTGCTTGGGCATCATTTCGCCCAGACCCTTGAAACGCTGAATCGTGTAATTGGCCTTCTCGCCGTATCCCTCGATCACTTTCTTGAGCTCAAGTTCGTTGTAGCAATAGTTGTGGTTCTTGCCGCGCTCCACCTTGTAGAGGGGAGGGCAGGCAATGTAAATGTATCCACCCTCCACCAGAGCCTTCTGATAGCGGTAGAAAAATGTGAGCAGCAGGGTGCGGATGTGGGCCCCGTCCACATCGGCGTCGGTCATGATCACGATCCGGTGGTAGCGGAGATTCTTGGAATCGAATTCTTCGCCCTTGATCCCAAGACCCAATGCCGTGATCAGAGCCTGGATCTCCGTGTTTTTGTAGATCTTGGCGTCATCGGTTTTCTCGATATTCAGGATCTTGCCGCGCAGAGGCAGGATGGCCTGGAAGCGGCGATCGCGCCCCTGCTTGGCGGAGCCGCCTGCGGAGTCGCCCTCCACGATGTAGATCTCGGACTCACCGGGATCGCGCGAACTGCAATCGGCCAACTTGCCGGGAAGCGTGGAGCTCTCCAGCACACTCTTACGCCGGACAAGCTCACGGGCGCGGCGGGCGGCTTCGGCAGCATTGAAGGCCTGGATGGCCTTTTCGAGGATCAGATCGATGACCGAAGGGTTGAATTCAAGGTATTCACTGAGCGACTCGCCCACGAGTGAATCGACAATGCCACGAACCTCGATGTTGCCGAGCTTGGTTTTGGTCTGACCTTCAAATTCAGGATCGGGGACCTTCACTGAAAGCACGGCGGTGAGCCCCTCGCGGATGTTTTCACCCGCCAGGTTGGCATCGCCATCTTTTCGCTTACCGCGCTTGCGCGCGAAGGTGTTGAGCGTGCGCGTGAGAACGGTCTTCAGGCCCTCGATGTGGGTGCCGCCATCAACGGTGCGGATGTTGTTGGCAAAGCCAAAGATGTTGTCGGAGTAGGCATCCACACACCACTGCAGAGCCGCCTCCACCTGAACGCCATCCCTTTCGGAATTGACGTAGATGATCTCAGGATGCAGCGGATCCTTCTCCGCATTCATGTAGGCCACATATTCCTTGATGCCGCCCTGGTAGTGATAGATCTCCTCATGGGCCTCGCCCTCGGCGTTGCGCGCTTCCGGGCGCTCATCACGGAAGACGATGCGCACGCCCCCGTTGAGGTAAGCCAGTTCCCTGAGCCGGGCCGACAGGGTGGAGTAATCAAAGACGATGCCGCCGCTGAAGATCTCCAGATCCGGCAGGAAACGCACCAGCGTGCCCGTTCTGGCGGAATCGGCAGAGGGCTTGGCCTCCAGGCTGCCGATCGGTAGACCCCGCTCGAAGCGCTGGCGATGCTCCTTGCCCTGACGATGGACGGTCACCTCCACCCAGGCGCTCAGGGCATTGACCACGGAGATGCCGACGCCATGGAGGCCGCCGGAGACCTTGTAACCGCCGGATCCGAACTTGCCGCCCGCGTGCAGCACGGTGAGCACTGTCTCCAGGGCGCTCCTGCCCGTGCGGGGATGGATGTCCGTGGGGATGCCGCGGCCGTTGTCGCTGACGCTGGCCGATCCGTCGTCGTGAAGGGTGACGACGATGGCATCGCAATGGCCGGCCAGGGCCTCATCGACGGAGTTGTCCACCACCTCGTAAACAAGATGGTGCAGGCCACGGGGACCCGTGGAGCCGATGTACATCCCGGGGCGCTTGCGCACGGGCTCCAGGCCTTCGAGCACCTGGATCTGCTCGGCGCCGTAGGCGGACTGGACTTTCGTGACTTCGCTCATTCGGGTGGGGCTCCCAGAGGTGGGTTCGAAACGGAGGAACCCCGAGTGATCGGAAGGTCGGGAGCGGAGACGGGGAGGGACCGGGGTGGAGATCGAGGCGGGCGCTAAGGCGGGGACGGTGGCCGTAGCCCTGAGCAGACCCTGAAAGGTGGCTCTGGCCGAGGCCGGCCGTTCAGGAACCGATTCAGGGGAAAGCCCCTGAAAAGCCTCATCACCAGAGGAGTTTACCACTGTTGGCGGTGCCTGCCAGCCGCGCTTCGACCAGGCGCCAGAGTGCTGAAGAGCGAGGCCTCAGGTCCACCCTGCACGTGTCCACCACGCCCCTGCCTGCCGCCCTGGATGGCCACGACCGGCCCCTGGTGATCGCCCTGATGGGTCCGACCGCCAGCGGCAAGACGGATCTGGCTGTGCAACTGGCTGCGCAGCTGGATCTGGCCGTGCTCTCGGTGGACTCCCGGCAGCTCTACCGGGGGATGGACATCGGCACGGCCAAGCCCAGCGCCGCCCAGCGGCAGCAGGTGCGCCACGAGCTGCTGGATCTCCGCAGCCCCGACCACCCGATCACGCTGCAGGAATTCGCCGCAGAGGCGCGGCGGGCCATCGAGGCTGAACACCGTCGCCGGGGCGCCGCCCTGCTGGTGGGGGGCACTGGGCTCTATCTCAAGGCCCTGCTGGAAGGGCTGCAACCGCCTGCCGTGCCGCCGCAACCCCAGCTGAGAGTCCAGTTCGAGGCGCTGGGGCAGGACCTCTGCCATCGCCTGCTGCGGCAGGAGGATCCGGAGGCGGGGGCGCGCATCCTCCAAGGGGATGCGGTGCGCACCCAGCGAGCCCTGGAAGTGATCTACGCCACAGGCAAGCCGATCTCGGTTCAACAACGCAGCGATCCCCCCCCCTGGAGGGTGCTGGAACTGGGCCTCGACCCGCAGGACCTGTCGACGCGGATCCACAACCGCACGCGGCAGCTGTACCGGGATGGACTGGTGCAGGAGACCCGGAGACTGGCGGAGCGGTACGGAAGCGACTGCCCGCTGCTGCAGACCATCGGCTATGGCGAGGCCCTGCAGCTGCTGGCCGGAACGCTGGACCAGGCTGCGGCAGAGGCACGCACCGAACGACGCACGCGCCAGTACGCCAAACGCCAGCGGACCTGGTTCAGGCGCCAGCACCGGCCGCTCTGGCTCAGCGGAACCGCAGCGGCTCAGATCAGGGAAGCAAGGGAGGCACTGGCGATGGCGGGGATGCCGATGTGCTGCGGCTGATCATGCCAATCACCCGCAGAGGACTAGGGTGAGAGTCTTATCGCTCTTGTGAATGCCTCCCCGTCCCCGTTTTGACCGCCGTGCTCCCGTGCGGGAGCTGCCCAACATCAACGAGCGCATCAGCTACCCCAACCTGAGGGTGGTCGACGCCGACGGCAGTCAACTTGGCGTGATCAGCAGGGAGAGGGCCCTTGAGGTCGCGCGCGAGCGGGAACTCGACCTTGTGCTGGTGAGCGAAAAGGCCGATCCCCCGGTCTGCCGGGTGATGGATTACGGCAAATACAAATTCGAGCAGGAAAAGAAGGCGAAGGAAGCGAAGAAAAAATCGCATCAGACCGAGGTCAAAGAGGTCAAAATGCGTTACAAGATCGATTCGCACGACTACCAGGTGCGCATCGGTCAGGCCGTGCGCTTCCTCAAATCCGGCGACAAGGTCAAGTGCACGGTCATCTTCCGTGGCCGCGAGATCCAGCACACGGCTCTGGCCGAAGTCCTGCTGTTGCGGATGGCCAAGGATCTCGAGGAGAACGCCGAGATCCAGCAGCTCCCAAAGCGTGAGGGACGCAACATGATCATGTTCCTCTCCCCCCGTAAGCAGGCCGCCGGCAAAACCACGGGCAAACCGGCCGCCTCCCAGGCTCCCGGTCCCAATGGCAGCGGTGCTGCCAACCCGGTGGTCAGTGCTTCAGCCAGCCCCGCGCCGGTGGCCAGCGCCGGCTGAACCAGGAGCGGAGAGATCTTCAGCGGCTGCTTCAGCGCGCGGTGGCGTCTGGGGAGCCAGGGCTGAGGGTCTCCTCCAGGAAGGCCATCAGTTCAGGCCAGATGCGGGCTGCAGCTGCAGGCGCGTAGTCAGCCCGGGCCTCACACAGAAAACCATGGCCCGCCTCGGCCACCCGGATCAGGCGGTGACGATCCGAGCCCGCTCCAGCCAGGCGCAGCTCGATCGCCTCCACATCCTGCGGCGGCATCAACGGATCCTGCTCTGCGCAGATGCAGAGCAGCCGTCCGGGGATCTGAGGCACCCGCTCAAGGGTGGGAGGGCCGCCGCCGGGGCTGCCGCTGACCACACCGGCGCCGTAGCAATCCACGCTGGCAGCCAGCTGGGGCAGGGTGGCCGCCAGCATCGCCACGTGCCCACCGAAGCAGAAACCCACACAGCCCAAGGGAGCTGCAGGATCGGGCAGCTGCTGCGTCAGCCACTGGGCGGCGCGGGCCAGATCGCTGAGCAGCTCCTCGTGACGGGTCTGATCCTTGTGGGAACGGCCGATCGCAAGGCCCTGCGCGTCGTAGCCGAGCTCCAGCTCAGGGGCGGTACGGGCAAAAAGGGGCACCGCCAGAGCCGCATAGCCTGCGCTCGCCAGGCGGCCGGCCACCGATCGCACCCAGCCGTTGATGCCGAACACCTCCGGCAGCACCAACAGGCCGGCGTGAGGCGCCCTGCCTGACGGCAGCGCCAACCAGGAGCGCAGGGGCGGCCCCGACGCGGAAGCCGGTGCCGCTGCAGACCCGCCCGGCACCCGGATCCAGCCGCCGCTCGTGCCTGCGGGGATCTCCGGGGGGAGGGAACCACTGGACTGGCCCATGGCACGCGGCCCAGACCGGCACATCCTCCTATGACAACGGCGGAATTGTCACTGGGACGAAAGCTCCGTAAGGTGGCCACCAATCCATCTGGCCCACCCGGCGTGCGATTCCACATCCAGCAGGAGAGCGACATCCCGGCGTCGACCCAGCTGTATAACCAGATCTGCTTCGCCATCGCCGCCCGGCACTATCCGCCGGGCCATCGATTACCCAGCACCCGGCAGCTGGCGATGCAGACGGGATTGCACCGCAACACGATCAGCAAGGTCTACCGGCAGCTGGAGACCGATGGCGTGGTCGAAGCCATGGCCGGCTCGGGCATCTACGTGCGCGATCAACAGCGGCCCAGGGAGGTCAAGCCACCGCCGGGGCCGCGCGGCAAGGCCCTGCCGGACATCGATCGGGAGGTGCGCCAGAGCGTGGATGGCCTGCTCAACGCCGGCTGCACCCTGCAGCAGGCCCGTGACCTGCTCACCCATGAGATCGACTGGCGTCTGCGCTGTGGGGCCCGGGTGCTGGTCTCCACCCCGCGGGAGGACATCGGCGCTTCCCATCTGATCGCCGAGGAGCTGATCCCCAGCCTGGATGTGCCGGTGGAGGTGGTGCCGATGGAGGAGCTGGAAGCCGTGCTGGAGAGCTCCAGCAAGGGCACGGTGGTGACCAGCCGCTATTTCCTGCAGCCCGTGGAGGAGATCGCCAAGAGCCATGGCGTACGGGCCGTGGCCGTGGATCTCAACGATTTCCGCCAGGAGCTCGACATGCTCAAGGAGTTGCGCCCCGGCAGCTGCGTCGGCCTGGTGAGCATCAGCCCCGGGATCCTGCGGGCCGCCGAGGTGATCCTGCACAGCATGCGCGGCAACGAGCTGCTGGTGATGACGGCCAACCCCGACACCGGCAGCCGCCTGCTCGCCCTGCTCAGGGCCGCCAGCCATGTGCTGTGCGACCGGCCCAGCCTCCCCTTGGTGGAGCAGACCCTGCGCCAGAACAGGGGCCAGCTGATGCGCCTGCCGGTGGTGCACTGCGCCCAAAGCTACCTCGGCAACGCCACGATCACCCAGCTGCGCAAGGAAATCGGCCTGCTGGCCGCCTGAGCGGCAAGACGGAGCTTGCCAATCGCTGAAGCGCGACGCGATCAGGCGGTGGCGCTGCTGGCGACGGCCGGGGCGGGCTGAAACATGAACATCGAATAGATCACGTTGCGGCGCATCTGGGTCATCATCTCGAGGAACATGTCATAGCCCTCGTTCTTGTACTCAATCAGCGGATCCTTCTGCCCGTAGCCGCGCAGGCCCACAGATTCCCGCAGGGCATCCATGGCCTGCAGATGCTCACGCCAGAGCGTATCGATCTGCTGCAGGATGAAGAAGCGCTCAGCCTCGCGCATCAAACCCGGCCGCGCCTGATCCACCTGACCCTCCTTGAGGTCATAGGCATTGCGCATCTGCTCCTGCAGGAACGCCTTGAGCTCCTCGACGCTGAGGCCACCAAGGTCGCCGGGGGCCAGATCTTCGAGCAGATAGATGAATTCCTTCACCTTGCCGGCAAGGCGATCTAGATCCCACTCCTCGGGAGGAAGGTCAGGATTGACATAGGCTTCGACAATGTCATTAATGGTGCGCTCGCCATAGCCAATCACCTGGGCCTTGAGCTCACGGCCATCGAGCACCCTGCGGCGCTCTGCATAGACGGCTTTACGCTGATTATTCATAACTTCATCATACTCAAACACCTGCTTGCGGATGTCGTAGTAATAGGTTTCAACCTTCTTCTGCGCCCCCTCCAGCGAACGGGTGAGCATGCCGGACTCGATCGGCATGTCCTCCTCCACCCGGAAAGCATTCATCAGGCCCGCCACCCGCTCACCGCCGAAAATCCGGAGCAGATTGTCTTCCAGTGAAAGGAAGAAACGCGTCGAGCCAGGGTCTCCCTGACGCCCGGCCCGGCCGCGCAACTGGTTGTCGATCCGGCGCGATTCATGGCGCTCTGTGCCGATCACATGCAGACCACCGGCCTCACGGACCTGCTGCTCCTCAGCCTTGGTGACCACCTCGTATTCGGCCTTGACGCGGTTGATCAGCTGCCGCAGCTGCTGGATCTGGGAATCCTCCGTGGGGGCCTTCTCGGCCGCCTGGGCGATGCGGTCCTCGAGTTCGAGCAGGGTGAGCTGCCGGTCACCCCAGGCCTTGACGAGGTCCTGGCAGAGCTCCTTGAGCGAATGCTCCGTCGCCTCGGTGAGCGCACAGGGGTAAAGGGCACCGGCGGCCTTGCTGTCGCTGGCGGCCTTGCGCGCAGGCAGAGGCCGATGCTCGTTGTCGGGCCGCACCAGACGGGCCAGCAGCACTTCCCGCAGCTTGAGGCGGGCCATGAAATCGGCGTTGCCACCCAGAATGATGTCGGTGCCGCGGCCGGCCATGTTGGTGGCGATGGTCACCGCTCCGGCCCGGCCGGCCTGGGCCACGATCTCGGCCTCCCGCTCCACGTTCTCCGGCTTGGCGTTGAGCAGGTTGTGGGGGATGTCCTGTTCCGCCAGCAGAGCGCTGAGCAGCTCGCTCTTCTCCACGCTGGTGGTGCCCACCAGCACAGGCCTGCCACTGCGGTGCACCTCAGCGGTTTCGAGAGCCACGGCGCGCCATTTGGCCGTCTCGTTCTTGTACACCTGATCACTCCAGTCGGCGCGCGAACGGGCCCGGTTGGTGGGAATGATCGTGACCTCAAGCTTGTAGGTCTTCTCGAATTCAACCTCTTCGGTCTTGGCGGTACCGGTCATGCCGGCAAGGCGGGGATAGAGCAGGAAGAAGTTCTGATAGGTGATCGACGCCAGGGTCTGGGTCTCGGGCTGAATCGGCAAACTCTCTTTGGCCTCGATCGCCTGGTGCTGCCCATCGCTCCAGCGCCGGCCAGGCATCACCCGGCCGGTGAATTCATCAACGATGACCACATCCTGTGCGCGCACGATGTAGTTCACATCGCAGGTGAACAACTCCTTGGCCTTGAGGGCGTTGTTGATGTAATGCGCCCAGGGATCCTGGGGATCAAACAGATCGGCTACCCCCAGGAGCTGCTCGGCCTTGGCGTAGCCCTCATCGGTGAGCGTGCAGCTGCGCTGCTTTTCATCCACCTCGTAATCGCCTTCCGGATCGATGCCGTCCTTACCCACCTCGGCGGCGCGCTCAAGAGCGGCGGCGACCTCCGCCGCCTTCTGGTATTTCTCCTGCGGCCGCTCCACCTGGCCGGAAATGAT
Organism: Synechococcus sp. ELA057; assembly: GCA_037144195.1. Taxonomy (GTDB): domain Bacteria; phylum Cyanobacteriota; class Cyanobacteriia; order PCC-6307; family Cyanobiaceae; genus Cyanobium. The sequence goes on along the minus strand of JBAWXG010000059.1, from coordinate 5,122 downwards.
CAGAGGCGTGCGCGCTTCATCAATCAGGATCGAATCGACTTCGTCGATCACGCAGTAGTGGAAGGGTCGCTGGACAACCTCGCTGATGTCAGCGGCCATGTTGTCGCGCAGGTAATCAAAACCCAGCTCCGAATTGGTGGCATAGGTGATGTCACATCCGTAATTCAGACGCCGTGAGGAGGGATCCATCTCCTGCTGGATCAGACCCACGCTCAAGCCCAGAAAGCGATGGATCTGCCCCATCCACTCGGCATCGCGCCGGGCCAGGTAATCGTTCACGGTGACGACGTGGACCCCGCGGCCGGTGAGGGCATTGAGATAGGCGGGCAGGGTGGCGACCAGGGTCTTGCCCTCGCCGGTCTTCATCTCGGCGATCTGGCCGTCGTGCAGCACCATGCCGCCGATCAGCTGCACATCGAAATGACGCATGCCGAGCACCCGTTTGCCGGCTTCCCGCACCACGGCGAAGGCCTGGGGCAGCAGCTCATCGAGCAACTGACGCTCGCGGGTCAGCACAGCCTCGGGACTGCCACCTGAGAGGCGCGCGTTCTCCAGCTTCTGACGGAACTCCGCCGTCAGGCCACGCAGCTGGTCATCGCTGAGGGGAGCGACCTCCTCCTCCAGCAGGTTGATGTCGGAGACCAGCGGCTGGTAACGCTTCAGCTTGCGGGCATTGGGGTCACCCAGCAGCAGCTTGAGCATGGAGAAAAGGCCGGTCAGTGAAGGCAATCTACGCGAACCCCTGGGGAAACCGTGGCAGATGCCTGTCGTGGCAAGGGTTCACGGGAAATGAGAGGAAGCCTCAACGGGCCGCAGCAGCGGGATTCGGGGATCGGCCGCAGGCCAGAATCGCGTCAGATCCATGCCCGTGAACGGCTGACCGATTGCCTTCCCCCTCCCCAGCAGCAGGCCATGGGATCACCGTGGTGCACCACGGTCCCCTGCGACTGCGTCTGATCCTGCGGCTGGCCAGCCTGCAGCGCCTGCTGGATCAGCACAGTTTCTGGGCCTGCGGACGCTCACGGCCCCAGCTGCTCCGGATGCTGCGGGGCAGCGCCGCCGTGGTCAGCGTCTGGCAGGGGCGGCGGCTGATCGGATTCGGGCGGGCCACCAGCGATGGGGTGTTCCGGGCCGTGCTCTGGGATGTGGTGGTCGCTGGCGACTGGCAGAGCCGGGGCCTGGGCCGCCGCATCGTGCGCGCCCTGCTGCAGAGCCCCGGCGTGCACGCTGCCGAGCGGGTGTATCTGATGACCACCAACAGCGCAGGGTTCTACCGCCGCCTCGGCTTTCTCGACGATCACGGCCAGCAGCTGCTGGTGCGCTGCGGCACCTCAGGCGAACCGGCGCCACCCGCGGCCTGAGACCCCATCCGCGACGCCGGACTTACATCCGCTCAAGGGTGGGGATCCCCAGCAGGCCCAGGCCGAGCTTCAGGGTCTCGGCGGTGAGGCGGCACAGAGCCAGACGTGAGCCGCGGGCAGGCTCCTCGGCCTTGAGCACCGGCACCTGGTCGTAGAAGCGGTTGAACACCTGGCTGAGCTCGAACAGATAGCTGCAGAGGCGATTGGGCAGCAGCTCCTCCTCCACCTCGGCGATCACCGCATCGAACTTCAGCAGCTCGCGGATCAGAGCCCACTCCTGGGGCTCAGCGAACCGCAGTGCAGCGGCATCCGCTGCAGCGGCATGGGTCAGATCGCCCCCTTTCCTGGCGATGCCGGCAATGCGCACCACGGCGTAGAGCAGGTAGGGCGCCGTGTTGCCGGTGAGCGCCAGCATGCGATCGAAGCTGAACTGGTAGTTGGTGAGGCGGTTGGTGGAGAGATCCGCGTACCGGACCGCTGCCAGACCCACCGTGGTGGCCACCTGGGTGATGAAGGCCTCGTCCTCGCTGCGCCCTTCCTCATCCAGCCGGCGGCGCAGATCCGCCTCGCAGCGCTCCACCGCCTCATCGAGCAGATCCTTCAGCCGCACCGTGTCGCCGGAGCGGGTCTTGAGCTTCTTGCCATCCTCCCCCTGCACCAGCCCGAAGGGCACATGCTCCACGCGCACCCCGGGCGCGATCCAGCCGGCGCGACGGGCCACCTGGAACACGGCGGCGAAATGGCTGGCCTGGCCCGCATCGGTGACGTACACCAGGCGCTGAACTCCATCCCCATGCGGCGGCGGCGCCAGGCGGTAACGCAGGGCCGCCAGATCCGTGGTGGCGTAATTGAACCCCCCATCGCTCTTCTGCACGATCAAGGGCAACGGCTTGCCGTCCTTGCCGCTCACGCCCTCAAGGAACACGCAGCCGGCGCCATCGTCGATCACCAGCAGCCCCAGGGCCCGCAGGTCATCAACCACTGCCTGGAGATAGGGGTTGTAAAAAGATTCGCCCCGCTCGTTCAGGGCGATGTCGAGCCGGTCGTAGATCGCCTGAAACTCGCGGCGGCTCTGGTCGCAGAGCAGCCCCCAGGCCTTGAGCGAGAGCGGATCGCCTCCCTGCAGCTTCACCACCTCCTCGCGGGCGGTGGTCTGGAAGATCTCATCCGCATCGAAGCGCTGCTTGGCCTGGCGGTAAAAAGCCACCAGATCACCCAGATCGACCGCGTCGGGATGGTCCAGGGCCTCCGGAGCCACCTGCTTGAGGTGGGTGATCAGCATCCCGAACTGGGTGCCCCAGTCGCCCACATGGTTGATCCGCAGCACCGGATGCCCGCGGAACTCCAGCACCCGCGCCAGGCAGTCGCCGATGATCGTGGAGCGCAGATGCCCCACGTGCATCTCCTTGGCGATGTTGGGGCTGGAGAAATCCACCAACACCGGCGCTCCATCCGCGCTGGCGGGCACTCCCAGCCGCGGATCGGCCAGGCGCTCGGCCACCTCCAGGGCGAGCACCTCTGGCCGCAGGGTGAGATTGATGAAGCCCGGCCCGGCGATCTGCGGCTCCAGGCAAAGGGCCGTGAAGGCTGGATCGGCCTGAAGCTGGGCCACGATCGCCTCGGCGATCTTCCGCGGCGGCTGGCCCAGGGGCTTGGCCAGGGGCAGGGAGCCATTGGCCTGAAAGTCGCCGAACTCCGGCTTGCTGGCAGGGGCCAGCTGGGGATCGAGGAGCCGGCCGGCCTCGCGGGCCGCGGCCGCGGCCTCGGGGAAGGCCCGCTCCAGGGCCGATCGCACCTGGCTCTCGAGGGTCTGGGCGAGACGGAGCATGGGCGAGGGCGGACGCAGCGGAAGCCTGCAGGGCAGGCGCTGCCCTGATCATCCCCTGTCATGCTCAGAGCGGATGCCTGCATCACCGAGCGACCATCCGACGCGGTGGCTACAAGTGATGGAACGGCACCCCTCCGCCTTGATCCCGATCCAGCCTCAGCGATGAGCGTGTGCACCGTGCTGCGGCTTGGAGACCCACGCCTGCGGCAACCCTCCGCCGAGGTGGGCGAGGCGCTGTTCGGCAGCGCTGAGCTGGAGGTCCTGATCCACGACCTGCGCGACACGATGGCGGCCCGCGACGGCGCCGGCCTGGCGGCGCCGCAGATCGGTGTACCGCTGCGGGTGGTGATCTACGGCATCACCCACAATCCCCGCTACCCCGAGGCGCCGCCGATCCCGGAGACGGTGCTGATCAATCCCGTGCTCACGCCCCTGGGGGAAGAGACGCAGCTGGGCTGGGAGGGCTGCCTGAGCGTGCCCGGCCTGAGGGGGCAGGTGAGGCGGCAGCAGCGGCTGCACATCGCCTGGCGCGATTGCCAAGGCGGCTGGCGACAGCAGGAGGTGGAAGGCTTCCACGCCCGGGTGGTGCAGCACGAATGCGATCACCTCGACGGGCTGCTGTTCGTGGATCGGCTGGAGAGCAGCCGCGCCTTCGGCTTCAGCGAGGAACTGCGGGCCGCAGGAGTGTTGTAGGACCCAGGCTGCGCGATGGCTCAGGCCGCCAGCCCCAGGGCCTTCTCCATCCCCTCGAGCACCACATCGGCCACCAGCTGGGTGCGATAGCGGCAGGCCTGGGTGACCGTGCAGTCGAAGGTGCCGTGCTCCCAGTACTTGTTGCTGCCCGCACCGCCGCCGCAGAGGCCGAAATAGGCGCAGCTCTGACGGCAGCGCTCCACCCCGGCGAGCACCTGAGCCGCCACCCGCTGGTATTTCTCGTTGTCGAGCAACGACACCAGGCTGTGCTCGCGAACATTGCCGAAGGAGAAATCGCCGTACTCCTCGGTCTTCACCGACAGCAGCTCGGGATCGAAGGTGGAGATGTTGCCGTCGGCATCGACATTAACAATCACGAACGGCCAGTTCATGTCGGTGTTGGCCAGGCGCTCCTGGGTACAAGCGAGGCCGGTGATGCCTTCGAACTCCCGCAGCTGCAGCGCTCCGGGGTTCTGCTCACACCGCTGCCAGAAACGCCTCAGAAAGGCCAGATAACGCTGTTCCGCATCAGGGATATCGAGGCTGGAGCGGTCGTTCTCCCCCTCGGTCTCCTCCATGTTGAAGCCCACCTGGCGGATGCCGTTCTCCACAAAGAAATCGAAGATCGCATCGGCATGCTCGAGCCCATCGGCGGTGAGCACGCCGATCACATGGAAGGGAATCTCCTGGCGCTTGAGCCAGTCGACGCCACGCATCACGGCCGCATGGCTGCCGAGGCCGGTGCGCGTCCGCCGGTGCACGTCATGCAGGAAGGCCGGCCCATCCATCGACACGCCCACGTGGATGCCGTTGCGACGGATGCAGTCGCACCAGGCCTCGTTGATCAGCGTGGCGTTGGTCTGCACGGCCTGCACCACGGTGTCCCGGGGCAGTCCGCGGCGCTCGAGTGCCGCCTGGATCCTTGCGGTGGCCTCGTCGTAAAAGGGAATTCCCGCGGTGAGCGGCTCACCGGCATGCCAGAGGAGCGTGAAGGGCCCGCCGAAAAAGGGACTCTCCAACACCCGCTCCAGCGCCAGCTCCAGGACCTCCATCGACAGGCGGCTGCGATCGTCCCGATTGGGGAGGTAGCAGTAATCGCAGTCGAGGTTGCAGTAGGGGGTGGGTTGCACCACCAGCAGCCGCACGGGGCCGTAACCGGCTGCCGCTGAGGCCTCGGCCATGGCCGCAGGCGTGATCACCAGTTGCGGAAGTTGCGGAAGCCGCCACCGCCGTTGCCCCA
>JBAWXG010000058.1:0-14736 GCA_037144195.1 Synechococcus sp. ELA057 | reverse complement strand
ATCACCAGTTGCGGAAGTTGCGGAAGCCGCCACCGCCGTTGCCCCAGCCGCCGTTGCGGAAGCCGCCATTGCCGAAGCCGCCGTTGCCCCAGCCGCCGTTACCGAAGCCACCGTTGCGGAAGCCGCCATTGCCGAAACCGATACCGCCGCCACCGCCGTTGCCCCAGCCGATCCAGGCCAGAGCATCCTTCGGCAGGGAGACACCGCCCTCGGCCGAGCCAGCCTGGGACTGCATGGCCGCCGCGATCCGCTGCAGGCGGGCCTCCATCGCCTCGGCAGCGGGATTGGCGGGAGCAGCAGCCGTCGCTGCGCTGGTGGCCATGGCGGTGCCGGGATCCAGCGGCAACGAGGCCATGATCAGCAACAGGCCGAACAGGCGAGAGCGGGAAAGAAACGCCATGGGTTCGAGAGGAATGGGTGGTTGCAGTCGGAAGGATCAGTTGCCCTTGGAGGGAGCCGGAGCCGCAGGCTGAGACCGGATCGGCTCCACGGTGGTCATCACGTTCTCGAAGTAGATGCGGATGGTCTCGGGTGAGGCATTCACGGCGGTTCCGGGGCCGACCCAGCGGTGCACCAGGGCGACGGCCTCAGCCACCCCATCGAGATAGGCCTGCAGCAGCCGGGCGATCGCCAGGTTGACGACATCGCGGAAGGCGGAATCGTTCTGCGGCACCACACAGCTGATGGCGTAGTGCTGATAGGACTGCTCCGGAGTCAGCACCAGGTTGGTGGCGTTCTGTTGCTGGGCCAGCAGGCGCAGCAGCAGCGAATCGCCGATCACCCCATCCACCTTCCCGGCCACCAGAGCGGACACGGCCGCGGGAGAATTGGGGAAGGTCACGGCCACCGCACTGGGCTGCATGCCCTGCAACTGGCTCAAGCCCAGGGAACCGGCCACCACCCCGATGCGACGGCCCGCCAGGCCAGCGGCGGAGCCATCGAAGCGACCGGCAGGAGCCAGCAGCCGCAGCCCCGAGAGTCCGATGGGCAAGGTGAAGTCGACGTTGGATCCGGCATCGCGCTCCCAGCTGAAGGGCACGCCGCAGGAGAAATCAGCCTTGCCGCTGCCCACCAGGCTGACCTGATCCGCGGTGGTGAGAACCCCCTGGAGCCGCAGGCTGACGGGCTTGCCGATGACCTGCTGCAGCTCTGCCCGGACCAGCTGACCGATATCCACCGCATAGCCCTCGGCTTTGCCGGAAGGGCTGATCACCACCAGCGGAGGTGAATCCGTCTGGCCCGCCATCACCACCTGGCCGGTGCGCACGACGCGCTGCACCGCACCCTCGGCCTGAGCCGCAGCCACAGGGCCGAGGCAGGAGGTCAGCGCCAGGGCAAGAGGCAGCAGGCGCTTGGCGAGGCGATCGCCAGGCAACGCCCAGGCGTGGGAGAGACGCGACATGGATCGGCGCGAAAAGCTTGGGTAATTGTGGCAAAAATCGGCCCTTTTGTCTTCGCTGGGGGCGGACCCACGGGCCGATTGCGCCAGACCGGGGTGCGTCAGGCGAAGCGCATGCTGATGTCGAGCCAGGGGCTGCGGGTGATCGGCGCGCTGGTGGAGATCAGATCAATGCCACTGGCGGCATAGGCCGCCAGCTGCTCCGGCTGCACCCCGGAAGCCTCCAGCACCAGGGAGCGGCCCAGACTCCGGGCCTGCTGGCGCAGGCGTGGCACCAGGTCCTGCAGCGCCTCGGGCGAGAAGCCATCAAGCAGGACCGCATCGGCCCCGGAGGCCACAGCCTGCTGCGCTTCCAGCTCGCTCTCCGCCTCCACGATCAGCCGCGCCGGCCAGGGAGCCTGGCTGCGCACGGCCGCCACGGCCGCCGCCACGCCGCCGCCCCAGGCCAGGTGGTTCTCCTTGAGCATGGCGGCATCGTCGAGGCCTTGCCGGTGGTTGACCCCGCCGCCGCAACGCACGGCGTATTTCTCCAACACCCGCAGCCCCGGGGTGGTCTTGCGGGTGTCGGCCAGCTGAACACCGGTTCCTGCCAGGGCCGCCACCAGCGAGGCCGTGGCGGAGGCGATGCCGGAGAGGCGCATGACCAGGTTGAGCGCCGTGCGTTCCGCCCCCACCAGGGCCGTGGCCTCACCCTCAAGCTCCAGCAGCCGCTGGCCTGCCGCAATCGGCTCCCCATCGGCGACGAGCAGCCGCACCAGAGCCCCGGGATCCAGCAGCTGAAACAGGGGCTCCACCAGCACCCCGCCGCAGAACACCCCATCGGCCCGGGCGATCCAGTGGGCCCGGCCGCTCGCCCCCCGCAGCGCCGGCGCGGTGAGATCGCCGCGGCCCAGATCCTCCTGCAGCCAGGCGGCGAGCTGCTGCCGCAGGGCGGGCGTCAGGGGCAGAGGTGGGCAGACGATCGGCACCGCACCAGAGCGCGCTGATCCGTGAGGCTATCGATGCCCGGATCCGGAGCTGGTCCCGTCCGGCAGACGCTGAACGGAGCCATGGCTGACAGCGCTGCCGGCGCCGCGCAGCATGAAGGCGAGACGGACAGACACGCACCATGGCCAGCACTGCTTCGAGGCCCCGCTGGTGGGTGTCGGGGGATCTCGATGGCTTCCTCGGGCTGGGCCTCGACAACCTGATCCAGATCCTGTTGATCGTGGCCCTCTGCCAGGGGGTTCTCGGCTATCCCGACAGCCTGGTGTTCGGCACGATCCTGCCGGCGGTGGGGATCAGCCTGGTGGTGGGCAACCTGGCCTATGCCCGCCAGGCCTTTCTGCTGGCACGGCGGGATGGCCGCGACGACCGCACCGCCCTGCCCTACGGCATTAACACGGTCAGCCTGTTCGCCTATGTCTTCCTGGTGATGCTGCCTGTGAAGCAGCTGGCGCTGGCCGGCGGGATGGACGAGGCCCAGGCGGTGCAGCTCTCCTGGCAGGCGGGGCTGCTGGCCTGCCTGGGATCAGGCGTGATCGAGGCCGCAGGGGCACTGGTGGGTGAACAGCTGCGGCGCTGGCTGCCAAGGGCGGCCCTGCTCTCGACCCTGGCCGGCATCGCCCTGGGATACATCGCCCTGGGCTTCCTGCTGCGCACCTATGCCGAACCGGTGGTGGGCCTGTCGGTGCTGACGGTGATCCTGGTGGGCTACTTCAGCCGGCAGCGCTGGCCGATCCCCGCCGGCGTGGTGGCGGTGCTGCTGGGCATGGCCCTCGCCTGGGGCGGCGGGCTGATCCATCTCGATGCCGCCGACTGGCGGCAGAGCGTGGGCCAGATCGGCCTGCATCTTCCCAGCCTGCAACTGCAGGCCCTGTGGCAGGGCCGCGATCAACTGCTGCCCTGGCTGGGGGTGACGGTGCCGATGGGTCTGTTCAACGTGGTGGGCTCGCTGCAGAACCTCGAAAGCGCCGAGGCCGTCGGCGACCGTTACCCGGTGGCCAGCTCGATGCTGATCAATGGGATCGGCACGATGGCGGCGGCGGTGCTGGGCTCCTGCTTCCCCACCACCATCTACATCGGCCATCCCGGCTGGAAGGCGATGGGAGCGCGCATCGGCTACTCCTGGCTCAACGGGCTGGTGATGGGTCTCGGTTGCCTGCTCGGGCTGTTCGGGGTGGCAGCCCAGCTGGTGCCGATCGAGGCGGGCATGGCGATCGTGCTGTACATCGGCCTGGTGATCGCCGCCCAGGCCTTCCAGGCCACGCCGGCCCACCAGGCCCCGGCGGTGGCCCTGGGGCTGATGCCGGGGCTGGCCGCCTGGGGCTCGGGGTTGCTCAAGGCGGGGCTGCGCGCCGGTGGGGCCGGCACGGCGGAGCACCCCTTCGGACCGTGGCTGCTGGCGCCGCTGCAGCAGGCGGATGTCTGGGCTGCAGGGGCCTTTGCCCTGGAGCAGGGGGTGATCGTGACGGCGATGCTGCTGGCGGCGATGCTCGTGTATGTGATCGAGAGGAGGCTGCTGGCAGCTGCGCTGATCGCCGCGGCCGCAGCGGTGCTGGCCTGGTTCGGCGTGATCAACGGCTGGCAGTTCAGCGCCGGCGACACGGTGCTGCGGCTGGGCTGGGGGGCGGGCAGCCCGTGGGCCAGGGGCTATGCCGTGATGGCGCTGATCCTGCTGGTGTGCGGGTTGCTGGAGCGGCGTTCCCCCAGCCGCAGAGGCGATTGAGACCCGGCTGGTTGGCGCGGCGATGGGTGCTGCGGCGCCCTATTTGCCGATGCAGAAGCGGGAGAAGATCCGCTCCAGCACCGCCTCGCTCACCGCTTCGCCGGTGATCTCTCCCAGCTGACGCACGGCCTGGCGCAGATCGATCGTCCAGAAATCCCAGGGCAGCTGCTCGGCGGCCGTGGCCAGGCTGGCGGCCAGGCTGGCGGCGGCAGCGGCGGCCAGATCCCTCTGGCGCTCGTTGAGGGCCAGCTGCAGCCCCTGCAGATCGCTGGCGCTGCAACCGCAGAGGGCGAGCAACGCCTCAGCCAGCTGCTCCTGGCCCGCACCGGTGATGGCACTGAGCCGCACCAGGGGATCGGCGCCTGGGGCGGTGGGGTCTTCCGTGGCGTGGTCGTCCTGGGAGCCGGTGAGCAGATCGGCCTTGTTGCCCACCAGCAGCAGCGGCACCCCCTCGGGCACGAGGGCCCGCAGCTCGGCATCGGCGCTGGTCCAGCCACTGGAGAGATCGAACAACAACAGCACCGCATCGGCGGCGGCCAGGGCCTCGCGGCTGCGTTCGATCCCCAGCCGCTCCACCGGATCGTCGGTCGGGCGGATGCCGGCCGTATCGATCAGGGTCAGGGGCACCCCCTCAAGCACCAGCTCGCTCTCGAGCAGATCCCTGGTGGTGCCGGGCAGATCGGTGACGATGGCGCGATCACGGCGGCTGAGCCGGTTGAGCAGGCTGCTCTTGCCCACATTGGGGCGGCCCACGATCGCCACCCGCAGCCCGGAACGCAGCCGCTCCCCCTGCTCCCCCTCGGCCACCAGGCGCCGCAGCTCCGCCATCACAGCCTCCAGCTCGGCGGCCACAGCCTCGCCATCGAGGGGTGGCAGATCGTCCTCGAAATCCACCCTTGCCTCCAGCTCGGCCAGCTGATCCAGTAACCGCTCCTGCAGAGCCGTGATGCGGCGTTGAATGCCTCCATCCAGCCCGGCGACCGCCAGCTGGGCGGCTCTGCGGCTGCGGGCATCGATCAGGGCCACGATCGCCTCGGCGCGGGTGAGATCGAGGCGACCGTTGAGAAAGGCCCGCTGGCTGAACTCACCGGGCAGGGCGCGGCGGGCACCGGCGGCGAGCACCAGCTCCAGCACCTGCCGCACCGCCTCCAGACCACCGTGGCAATGCAGCTCCACCACGTCCTCGCGGGTGAAGCTGCGGGGGGCGCGCATCAGCAGCAGCAGGGCTTCATCCACCCGCTCGCCGCTGCCCGGATCGATCACATGGCCGTAGAGAACGCGATGGCTGTCCCAGATCTGCTGACCGGGCGCCCGGAACAGCCGCCGGCCTATCGCTTCGGCCTCAGGGCCGGAGAGACGCACGATCGCGACACTGCCCGCTCCGGGGGCCACCGCTGTGGCAATAGCGGCGATGGTGTCGTGGGAAGAATTGGCAACCAAGAAGCTGAAGCTGGAGCGGATTCACCACCGGAACCCATGCTCTCCCCAGCCTGCGCGCCGATCGGCGCTGTGTCGATCCGCCGGACCTCAGGAACCGGCCAGGCCGGGGAACACCATCAGATCGATGTGCCCGCCATCGGGCTGGCGCCACTCGCGGAATTCAGCGGCCAAAGCCCGCTGCTCATGGTGGAGGCACTGGGTTTCCAGCTCCTGCAACCGCTGGTGAACACTGTCGAGGGCATTGTCGATCAGCTGGGCGGCCTGCTCGGATGTCATCGGGCCCCGGAACGAAGTTGAGGCTGTGTAGGAGAGGGAATCGGGTTCAGCTGTAGCTGCAGACACGCAGGCCCCGGCCTGTGGGCGGATGCTGACCGCAGAGCCAGGGGGCTGTTTCAGTTGAGAACGGTCAGCACCTGCACCCGATGACGCTGGATCAGAGCCGCCAGGTCGTTCAACGCCTTGCGCTCCGGCAGGCAAAGGCAGCCGACGCCCGGAAAACAGTGATGGATACCCAGGCCGGAGCGGGCGGAAGCGAAAGCAGGCTGCAGATCGATCCAGAGATCGGTTCCCCAGGGCTCGGGCCGGCCGACGCGGTAACGCCCCGGTGGCAGCGGAGCAGCGTTTCCAGGAGACCAGAGGCGATCAGCTCCCTGGCGCTCCCGGGACCCCGAGGCGGCCTGCCAGCTGCCCAGCACCCGGGTGCCCTCCACCAGTTGCAGCCGCCAGACGGGATCACCACCTGGGAAGCGCTCCGACGTGCGCCAGGCGCTGAGCTGGGGGGCGGCTGACACCGGTACAGCCAGCAGCGCCAACAGCGCCAGAACGAGCGAAGGAGCGGAACAGTGAAGACGTCTGAGCAGGGGCATGAGCGACCGATGGGGGCTGTCAGCGCAGCGGCCAGGGTGGAGCCATGCTGGGCAGGCTCAGGCTGAACCGGGCGACCATGACCGAAACCACCGACAGCCCCGGCGCGATCGACGGCATCCCACTCACCGCCAAACCGCTGCGCGATCTCGCACCCCCGGTGTTCGGCAGCCTGGCGGAGGAGCGACGCCACCGGCAGGAGCGGCTGGCCGGAGCTCTGCGGATCTTCGGACGGCTGGGGTTCGGCGAAGGGGTGGCCGGCCACATCACCGCCCGCGATCCGGAATTTCCGGATCACTTCTGGGTCAACCCGTTCGCGCTGTCCTTCAACCGGGTGCGGGTCAGCGACTTGCTGTTGGTCAACCACGCCGGCGAGGTGGTGATCGGCGATCGTCCGGTGAACCGGGCGGCGTTCGTGCTGCATGCGGCGATCCACGAGCGCCGTCCGCAGGTGATCGCCGCGGCCCATGCCCACTCGCCCTTTGGCAAAGCGTTCTCGAGCCTGGGCAGGCGCCTCGATCCGATCACCCAGGACTGCTGCACCTTCTACGAGGATCACCAGCTGATCGCCGAAGACGGCGGCAAGGTGGTGCTCGAGGAGGCCTCAGGACGCACCTTCGCGGAGCATTTCCCCGAGGGGAAAGCCGCCATTCACCGCAACCACGGGCTGTTCACGGTGGGGGAGACGGTGGATGCCGCCGCCTTCTGGTTCATCGCCCTGGAGCGCTGCTGCCAGAGCCAGCTGCTGGCCGAAGCGGCCGGCACGCCGCTGCTCATCCGACCGGAGTGGGCCGCCTACACCCAGCGCCACATCGGCAGGCCCCAGGACGGCTGGCTCGGTTTCCAGTCGTTCTGGGAGGACATCCTCCACAGCGACCCCGACCTGCTGGATTGACGGCGATCCGGGCCTGGGCGATCGCGTGCTGAACGCTTGGTCGCCACAGCTGCAGAACGCCAGCAGCACCGGGGGAACAATGCGCGCCCCATTGCGCATGTGAAGCGACCGTGACCAGCGAGCGGATGATCGCCCAGGCGGCTGACCTGATCGCGAGCTTCGAGGGCTTCCGCGGCCAGGCTTACCCCGATCCCGCCAGCGGCGGTGATCCATGGACCATCGGCTACGGCGTCACCACGTTGAACGGCCGTCCGGTGATGGCGGGGGAGACGATCAGCCAGGCCGAGGCCCGGCGCCTGCTGCTGCAGGGGGTGCGCGACTGCGCTGGCCATCTGGCGACGCGCATCCCCCACTGGGGGGAGATGAGCCCAGAGCAGCACTGCGCCCTGCTCTCCTTCGCCTGGAACCTGGGGCGGAACTTCTACGGCGATGGCGAGGACTTCGCCACCATCAGCCGCGCCCTGCGCAACCGCGACTGGCAGGCGGTGCCCCAGGCCCTCTGCCTCTACATCAACCCCGGCAGCCGCGTCAGCGCCGGCCTGCTGAAACGGCGCCAGGCGGAAGGGGTCCTCTGGAACCAGGGCCTGCGGCAGGCCACCCACAGCCAGGCAACCTCAGGAGCCTCCTCGCCTGCGAAACGCCTGAAGGTGCCCTGGTTTGACCAGCTGGCGATCGACCGGGCCGAAGGCCCTCGCCTCTGCTTCAGCGCCAGTGCGGCGATGCTGGCCGCCACCTGGGGCAAGGTGACCACTGCCCAGGCCTACAACCGGTTGCGGCAGGCCCATGGCGACAGCACCAGCGCCGAGGCCCAGCTGGCGACCCTCAGGCAGCTGGGCCTCGTGGCGGAGTTCCGCATGGACGGCACGACGCAGGACCTACAGCGTGAGATCGATGCCGGTCGGCCGGTGGCCGTGGGCTGGCTGCACCACGGACCCAGCAACGCGCCCAGCGGCGACGGCCACTGGAGCGTGGTGATCGGCACCGACGCCAGCGGCGTGATCATGCATGACCCCTATGGGGACTGCGATCTGGTCAACGGAGGCCACCCCAGCCACCACAACGGCGCCGGATTGCACTACTCGTACCGCAACTGGCTGCCCCGCTGGCAACCGCAGGGATCGGGCGGCTGGATGCTGCTGTGCCGGGGTTGACGACACCAGGGCCACCCGCGCAGCACGGACCCGAAGCCCTTCCGCTCAAAGCAGCCCGCCCACCAGAGGCCACCAGCCATCCGCGGCCACCAGGGCCCCATCCTCAAGGCCAGCGGTGCGACGCACCTCGGCGGCCTGGGAGTCGCACAGGGAGCCGTGCAACGCCTCCCCGAAGCTCTGGCGCAGCAGAGCGCTGGCCGCAAAGGCCGCAGCAGCCTCCGAAAGGGTGGTGGGCAGACGCCTCACCTGCCCCTCGGGGAGCCGGGCCGGATCGCCGCTGACCGGTGGAGGCAGCAGCGATGGCTGCGCCAGGCCCTGGCGCACCACGGCCAGCACGGCGGCCAGCAGCAGATAGGGATTGGCGGCCGGATCCACCACCTTGAGCTCCAGATGGGCGGCACCGCCGTCAGCGGCGGCGGGGATCAAGCGCAGGGCCGCCTCCCGGTTCTCGACTCCCCAGATCTGAAAGGGCGCCGACCAGGCGCTGGGGCCGAGGCGCCGGTAGGAGATCCCCTGGGGGCAGCTCAGGGCCAGCAGGGCCGGAAGCTCCTCCAGCAATGCCGCGAGCACCGATGCCCCAGCCTGCCGCAGGCCCCCGGGCTCCTCGCCTCCCTCCAGCAACGGCAGACCGTCACGGGTGAGGCTCAGGTGCAGGTGGCCGCCGTTGCCCACCCGCTCCAGGCTCGGCTTGGGGCTGAAGCTGCAGCGCCAGCCGAAGCGCCGGGTGACCCTCTGCACCAGCAGCTTGGTCTGGACGAGACAGTCGGCCGCCTCCAGGGGGGTGCCCGCAGCCAGGGACAACTCGAACTGGCTGGGGCCGTACTCGGGATGGAACTGCAACCAGGGCAGTCCTGCGGCATCGAGGGCATCGAGCAGGGCGCTGGCGTAATCCAGGCCTTCCACCAGCCGATCCGCCCCGTAGGGGCCCCCGGGGATGACGGGCTGGGGGCGGCCCTCGGAATCCGGGCTGGCCACGAGCCACTCCAACTCAAAACCCGCCCGCAGGGTCACACCCAGCCGCTCCAGTTCCTGCTGCTGCTGGCGACAGGCGCAGCGCTGATCGCCCGGATAGGGGCTGCCGTCGCGCTCAAAGCGCTCACCGGAGGCCCAGGCCCAGCCGCTGGCCGGCTCCAGCGGCGCCAGCGACGACGCCACAGCCCGCAAGCGCAGATCCCCATCGGGGCGTGCCAGACCATGGGCCGGATCGATGCCTCCATCGACCCGGAAGGCGTCGGAGACCGGCGAGAACCCCACCCCCTGCTCCACCGCCCGCTCGAACTGCGCCAGGGGCACCACCTTCACCAACGGGGCACCGGCATGGTTCACCCAGGTGATCGCCACCCGCCGGATGCCCTGCTCCATCAGGAAGGCCACCTGTGCCGGAAGGGCGCTGGCCATCGTCTGCAACATCATGCGCAGCCATCATTGCCAGCGGACAACGCCAGCGCAGGGAGTACAACAAAGAGGCACCTCACGCTCCCTCGCGCTCATCGTCCATGCCGGCGTCCCAGGTTCCATCCCCACAAGCCCTCTCAGCTGAGCACCAGCGCCTGGCGGAGGCCGACCAGGGCCAGAAGCCATGGAGAGCATGGGGCCCCTACCTGAGCGAACGCCAGTGGGGCACGGTGCGCGAGGACGACAGCCCCGATGGCAATGCCTGGGAATCGTTCAGCCACGATCAGGCCCGATCCCGTGCCTACCAATGGGGTGAAGATGGCCTGGCCGGCATCAGCGATGAGCGCCAGCGTCTTTGCTTTGCCCTGGCGCTCTGGAATGGCAAGGATCCGATCCTCAAGGAACGCTTGTTTGGCCTCACCAACAGCGAAGGCAACCACGGCGAAGACGTCAAAGAGTACTACTACTACCTGGACTCAACACCAACGCATTCGTACATGCGTTATCTCTACAAATATCCACTCAATGCCTATCCCTATAACGATCTAGTCGCCATCAACAAGGCAAGATCGCGCCATGAGCCGGAATACGAACTCATCGATACGGGGATCTTTGATCAGAATGAATATTGTGACATTGAAGTCGAATACGCCAAGGCCGATCCAGAGGATCTGCTGATCCAGATCACGGTCCACAATCGCTCGGATCAACCGGCCAGGCTCGCCGTCCTGCCAACTCTCTGGTTTCGCAACACATGGGATCAGGGAAGCAGCCCGAAACCCCTGATCACAGCGAAGCCGGGTGGATCCGGCTCACCCAGCCTTCACGCGACGCACGCAGACCTTGGGGATTTCGTGCTGCACTGCAAGCAGGCTGATGAGCTGGTGTTCACGGAAAACGAGACCAACACCGAAGTCGTCTTCCAGCAACCGAACCCAACCCCCTATACCAAATGCGGCATCAACCGCTACGTGGTTCATGGCGAGAAGGGGGCTGTCAATCCAGCCCAGCAAGGAACGAAAGCCTCGGCGATTTATCACCTCTCGCTTGCCGCCAATGCTTCGACCAGCATCCAATGTCGACTTTCCAAATCAACGCCCGAAACAAAGCAAGACTCTGCCTTTCAAGACTTTGATCAGATCCTGAGCCTTCGCATTCAGGACTGCGATGACTTTTATGCCTGTGTGATGCCAGCGGGATTGAGCGCCGAGCAACAGCGGGTGTTCAGGCAGGCAATGGCCGGGATGCTGTGGTCGAAGCAGTTCTACAACTACGACATTGCACCCTGGCTTCTGGAGCGTGGTATTGATCCCCTGGGTGCCACGAACGGCCAGGGATTCAGGAATCAGCAGTGGCATCACATGAACAACTGTGATGTCATCTCCATGCCAGACAAATGGGAATACCCTTGGTACGCGGCCTGGGATCTTGCTTTCCACGCCATGGCGTTTTCACTCGTGGATCCGTGCTTCGCCAAGCAGCAGCTCAGCTTGATGCTGAGCAGCCGGTACCTGCACCCCAACGGTCAAATTCCAGCCTATGAGTGGAACTTCGGCGATGTCAACCCACCCGTGCATGCCTGGGCAACTTATCTCGTCTACTTAACCGATGCATCACTGCATGTCCAGGCTGATCATCAGTGGCTGAAACAAAGCTTCCACAAGCTTCTGATCAACTTTACCTGGTGGGTGAATCGAAAAGATGCCGATGGCAATAGTGTGTTCCAAGGTGGCTTCCTTGGTCTTGATAATATTGGTATTTTTGACCGCACGGAATCCCCAGAGATGGGCGGCCGGCTCGAGCAGGCCGATGGCACGGCGTGGATGGCCTTCTACGCCCAGAGCATGGTCAATATCGCCGTTGAGTTGGCACGAAGCGATGAAACGTATCGCGAATACATAGCCAAATTTATCAAGCACTTTTTAAGAATCGCCCATGCGATGGTCAATCGCAATGCGGGCGAGAGCATGTGGGATGAAGAGGAAGGATTCTTTTATGATGTCCTCCGCAAAAGCGACGGCAGCTCAACTCGGCTGAAAGTCAGATCGATGGTCGGGCTGATTCCGTTGTGCGCCGTCCATGTGTTTGAGCAGAATGTCGTGGAACAATTTCCAGAAATTGGCGATGTCTTGCAACGCATGCGAGATCAATACCCAGACCAACACAGCTCTTTTCACGACATCAGGCTCAAGGGCTATGCCAATCGACAAATGATGTCAGCCCTCGACGAAACCAATCTTCGCCGCGTGCTGGCGATCATGCTCGATCCCGATGAGTTTCTCAGTGACCATGGCATTCGCTCGATCTCGAAACGGCACGAACGGGACCCCTATCGCTTTGTCCACAATCAACAGGAGTACGTTGTCCAATACCTGCCAGCCGAGTCCGATTCAGGCCTGTTCGGCGGCAACAGCAACTGGCGCGGGCCGATCTGGATGCCAGTCAACTTCGCGATCATTCGCTCCTTGACTGTCTACTACACGTACTACGGCAACGACTTCAAGGTCGAATTCCCAACCGGTAGCGGCCAGATGACAAACCTCTACGAAATTGCCGAGAATCTCGCGCACAGACTCGTTTCCATTTTCACACGCAACGCCGAAGGTCTAAGGCCAGTCTTTGGCAGCCAGCAGACCTTGCAGTGCGACCCCCACTGGAAGGACCATCTGCTGTTTTATGAATACTTCCATGGCGACAATGGGGCCGGCATTGGTGCCAGCCACCAGACGGGATGGAGTGGTCTGGTGTTGAATTTGATTCACTACTTCGCCTCGAACACCCAGGAGAGTCGGTTGGCGAGTGGCGGCAATACGGGACCCTTCCCTGTTGAGCGCCATGGCGACGATTGAGGTAGGAGCTGAGGGATGCCCCTGCGCAGACGATCGCAAGGGATGAATGCTAAACTATTAAGACCATAAATCATTATTCAAGAGTGGGACTGACCTGGGACTGCGCTCAATTAAGCACTCCGTGGCATCATCCTGAAAAAACACTACTAGAAATTGCATCAGAATCAGATATTGAAATGATAGCCGCTTGTGGCGGCAAAACAATCTGCAGTACATGCCGGCTTGAAATCATTGAAGGCCTGGAATATCTTGAACCAAGAGGAGAAGAAGAAACAAGAATTGCACAGCGGCTCAAGTGGGCAGACAACATAAGGCTTGGTTGCGCGACGAAGTTCACAGACAAAGGCAACGTTAAAATCCGAAGGCTAATTACACCCCCCAAAGAAAAAAGGTTAATCAAAAGAAGAGCGAAACAAGACGGGCTTGGCAGCATCCGCACACTGGCAATCCTGTTCATTGATTTAAAAGGCTTTACACCTTTATCCGAAAGCATTCCTGCCTTCGACTTGGTATACATCCTTAATCGATACTTCACGGCCCTCAAGGAAGAGATTGTTAAAAATAATGGCACTATTAATCTGTGGGTTGGCGATGAACTAAGCTGTGTTTTCGGGATCAATGAGAGCCCAAATTCATCCTATTGCGAGGATGCAGTCCAAACTGGGATCGCGATCAACAAGCGACTGCGCGTTCTGTCTAATTCGCTCAAAAAAGAGTTCGACCTTGAGATCAGCGCCGGAATTGGAATTCACTATGGACCCGCTGTCGTCGGCAACCTTGGACCTGTTGACGATTTAAGATTTGGGCTTGTTGGCGATGCAGTGAATGTTGCAAGTCGAATCGAGAAAAAGACAAGAGATCTTGAATGTGATCTTCTGATTAGCAGCTTTGTCAAAGCAAATTTAACTGATTCGGCAAGATATTTTGAATCTAAGCACGTTGTAGAGCTCAAGGGCGTCAGCGGCAGTCTCGTTGTTCACCCGTTCACTGACGTGGAATAGTTGCCGTCAACAACTCACTCCCCCTGACCCCTTTCAGGGCGACCACCACTGGAAGGACCATCTGCTGTTTTATGAATACTTCCATGGCGACAATGGGGCCGGCATTGGTGCCAGCCACCAGACGGGATGGAGTGGTCTGGTGTTGAATTTGATTCACTACTTCGCCTCGAACACCCAGGAGAGTCGGTTGGCGAGTGGCGGCAATACGGGACCCTTCCCTGTTGAGCGCCATAGCGACAATTGAGGGAGAGTGACAGAAAGACTGCCTTAGATCACAGTCCCAGTGACATTAACAACAGAAGCCATAGAATGGCAAAGGCCCAAGGCAAGACAATGTGCGGCAAGGAACCATGATGCAATGTCCATGGATTTTCACGAAGGGCCTTGCTTGATCCAAGCACTGGAACGAGCTTTGGACTTTTAACGATGTCATTAATATGCATTGACAAGAACGCGCGCCTGTTTTCGAGTGGCTTGCGTACTCGTTCAGCGGCCCTGATGGCTATTGCTACAGTTACACAACAAAACAGGCCTAAAAGAGGCAGTGCAATTCGCAAGAGATGAGCCGCGGGGGCATGATTGCCTGAGCTCAAAAGGACAACAAAAGCGGTTATCAGAAAAGATTGAGAGGTGAAAAGCCAAGACAAGCGATTGAGTATCCATTGCTGCTCAACCATGAGCAATTGTTCTATGTATGCCGCAAGGGCCAGTGCGTCCTTTAAGTCAATGCTATCAATTGACGCGTAAAAGTTGTCATCAGGTATTGACATCATAGAACCCAGTAGGGACAAGAAGCTTTTTCTTGAGTCGATTTAGCGGGCGCATGGTCCTACTCTCAGGCCGCCAGGGCCGCGGGTGGATGCTGTGCCAGCACCTGGCCCAGATAGCGTCCCGTGTGGCTGGCTGGATGCTGGGCCACCTCCTCCGGAGTTCCGCAGACCACGATCTCTCCTCCCTTGTCTCCCCCTTCGGGTCCCAGATCGATGATCCAGTCGGCGCAGCGGATCACATCAAGGTTGTGCTCGATCACCAGGA
>JBAWXG010000057.1:0-15181 GCA_037144195.1 Synechococcus sp. ELA057 | reverse complement strand
TGACGCTCCTTGGCCAGGCTCTCCAGGCGCGAGGCGCAATTCACCGTGTCGCCGATGAGGGCATATTCAATCCGCTCGCTGCTGCCCATCGATCCGGCCAGCACGTCTCCGGAATGGATGCCCACTCGCATCCGCATCGTGGGCAGGCCCTCAGCCGCCAGGCTCTGGTTGAGACCATCGAGGCTGTCCTGGATCGCCAGGGCTGCGTCCACCGCCGCGGCCGCATCCACGGCCGAGCCCTCGCTCACCGGTGCCCCGAACACCGCCAGGAAGCCATCGCCCGTGAATTTGTTGACCATCCCGCCCCGGTGGGTGATCGCCGGCACGCAGATCGCCATCGCCCGATTCAGCCAGGCCAGCAGATCGCTCGGCGCCAGGTGTTCCGACACCGTGGTGAAACCGCACAGATCGGAAAACACCACCGTGACCGGCAACACACGGCCCTCGAAGCGGCCGTTGCTGAGCAGGCCATCGCGCTGATTCCAGAGCTGCCGCGCCACCGCCGGTGAGGTGGTCTGCCCCAGGAGCTTCTCGAACTGGGCCCGCTGCTGCTGACTGGCCATGCCCCGCCGCAGCCAGGCCGCCGATCCCATCAGCAGCAGGCTGGCCAGGGGCTGGGTGAGCTCCAGCCACAGCCTCTGGCTGTAGAGCAGGCCCACATCCAGAACCACCAGGCCCACCGCCAGGCAGAGCACCACGACCACGCTCCGGCGCAGACCCCCGAACGACTCACCCAGCACCACGCCCAGGATCAGGGCCAGCAGCAGCATTCCGCTGCCGAGCCACGGCGGCAGGAAACGGATGCGCAGGCTGGCATCGCCACGGAGGCGATCGAGCAGGGAGGCGACACGGGTGGCGTGCAGCTCCACACCTGTCACCATCAACTGGGAAGCGCCGCCGCTGAAACGGCTCTGGGGCACTTCAAACACATCCCTGAGCGTCGGGGCGGTGCTGCCGATGAGCACGATCCGGCCGCGCACGGCATCGGAGGGCAGGCGCCCCGGCATCAGCACCTGAGCCAGGTCCCAGCTGCTGAAACTGCGCGGTTGGCGGAACACCAGCATCTGCTGATAACCACCGGCATCGACACGCTGATAGCCGCCGGAGCTGGGCTCCAGCCAAGGCCCTGGCGCTTGACCGGCATCCAGCTGGTGCCGCAGCCAGCGGGCTCCGAACCCCACCTCCACCAGCCGCAGGGGGAAGGCCACCGTGGCCTCGTCCTGACCGCTGACATGCACCAGGTCGCGACGCACCACCCCATCGGCATCCACCACCAGATCGTTGAAACCCTGGCGACCGGGAGGCGTGCCTGGAACGGCCCGGATGCTGTCGGCCACGTTGTGGATCGACACCAGCCTGGGATCGCGCCGGAACAGCTCCCGCAGGCAGGCCTGCTCCTGACCCACGCCGCGGTCGCGGTAGAGATCAAGCCCCACGGCCACGGCTCCGCCCTCCAGCAGACGGTCGATCGCCCTGCAAATCAGGCTGTCATCGATCGGCCAGCCGTAACGACCGATGTCCGCCTCGCTGATGCCGATGATCGCGATCGGCAGCCTGCGGGCGCTGGGAGCCGGACGCAGGGTGGTGATCAGGTCGTAGAGCTTGAGATCCAGCGCTTCCGAGATCCCGGTGACATCCACCGCCACGAGCAACAGGGCAGCGGCGCCATAGGGAGCCACCAGCCGTACCCAACCGCCCGGATGCTGATGGCGGAGGGTCTCAGGCAAGCCCTTCAACCAGGAGCCGACAGCGGAGAGGGAACGGATCCGGCGCACCAGCGGGGAGAGCAGCATGGGATCCGGTGCCCAGGGAGATCAGGATGTGCGCAGGCCCTCGGCCGAGCCTGATCGGTTCCGCGTTGCCTGGCAACCCCCTGAACCCTGTCCAGCGCTGCTGGCTCAGCCGGTGACGCCGCTGCGGTCGGGCTGGAGATAGGTGGTCTGGGCCAGGCTGGCGCCCAGGTGCTCCATCAGGCGCCGGGCATCGCCGATCGCCAGATCACCGCGGCCGATGGCCTCCTCACTGGCCAGCCGCAGACGCTCCAGCAGCAGGTTGGGATCGTGTTCCATCGCCTGCAGCACCTCAGCGTTGGTGTCGCCGCGCACCACATGATCGATGCGGTAGCGGCCGCTTTCAGCCAGACGGATGTGCACGGCATTGGTGCTGCCGAAGAGGTTGTGGAGATTGCCCATCACCTCCTGATAGGCGCCGCCGAGAAACAGACCCAGCCAGTAGGGCTCGCCATGGCGCAGCGGATGGAGCTCCAGCAGCGTCTTGCTGGAATCGCGGCCGGAGCGGCCGGCAGGTTCGATGAAACGGGCGAACTTGCCATCGGAATCGCAGGTGAGATCAGCGAAGCTGCCCAGGCGCAAGGGCTTTTCATCGAGGCGGTGGATCGGCAGGATCGGAAACAGCTGATCGATCGCCCAGGTGTCCGGCGCCGAGCGGAACACCGAAAGATTGGCGTAATAGAGGCCGGCCAGAGCGGCGGGCAGGGTCTTGAGCTCCTCCGGGATCGCCCCATCCGCTGCCAACGGCTCCAGACGGGCGGCAATCGCCTGGCAGCAGGCCCAGGTCAGCTGCTCGGCGATGGCGCGCTGAGGCAGGCTCAGGTAGCCGAGCCGGAATGCGGCCAGCGCATCCTCCTTGAATTTGAGGGCGTCATTCCAGGCCTCCTGCAGCCGCTCCGGCAGCTGGGCATCGGCTGCAGCCAGCCCGGCGATGCCGGCATGGGTGTCGCGCAGGTTGCGCAGAATCAGGAGCTCATCGCCGGCAGCCTCCGGCAGGGCGCCTGGCGGAGCACTGGCTCCCAGCACATCGAACACCAGCACGGAGAAATGGCTGGCGATCGCCCTGCCGCTCTCGCTCACCAGGGTCGGCACCGGCACGCCATGGGGCTCGCAGCACTCGCGCACGGTGGCCACCACGTCGTTGGCGTAGTTCTGCAGTGAATAGTTGGTGGAAGCTGCCGTGGCGGTGCGGCTGCCGTCGTAATCCACGCCCAGGCCGCCACCCACATCCAGGTAGCCCATCGCGGCCCCCAGGCGGGTGAGCTCCACATAGATCTGCCCGGCCTCCTGCAGGGCATCCTTGAGCACGGCGATGTCGTTGATCTGGCTGCCGACGTGAAAGTGGAGCAGGCGCAGATCAGCCAGCAGATCGGCCTGACGCAGCGCCTCCACCGTCTCCAGCAGATGGGGGATCGACAGGCCGAACTTGGCCCGCTCGCCCACGGAGCTGCCCCAGCGGCCGGTGCTGCGGCTCGACAACTTGGCGCGGATGCCGATGAGCGGTGCCGCTCCCAGCTCGCGGCTGGCGCCGATGATCCGCTCCACCTCATCGGGCTGCTCGATCACCACCACCGGTTTCCTGCCGAGACGCCGGGCCAGGATCGCGGTCTCGATGTAGCGGCGGTCCTTGTAGCCGTTGCAGATCAGCAGAGCGTCGGGATCCTCCAGCAACGACAGCGCGATCAGCAGCTCCGCCTTGCTGCCGGCCTCCAGGCCGAAATGCCAGCGGCGGCCGCTTTCAACCAGCTGCTCCACCACATGGCGCTGCTGGTTGCACTTGACCGGAAAGACCCCCTGATAGCGACCCTTGTAGCCGTACTGCGCGATGGCGCGATCAAAGGCGGCATGCAGGCGCTCCAGCCTGTCCTCGAGGATGTCGTCGAAGCGGATCAGCAGCGGCAGGCTCAGATCGCGACCCTGCAATTCCTGCACCAGATCCACCAGATCGAGGGATCCACCGCGCTCGCCCCGGGGCTGCACGATCACATGGCCGTGGGCGCTGACGGAGAAATAGGGCTCTCCCCAGCGGTCAAGGCCGTAGAGAGCGGCGCTATCCGCAGGGGACCAGGTGTTGCCGCTGCCTGCCTGGGGGGCCGTGGTGCCGGAGGGGTTGGCGAGCACCATCAGGCTCCGTCTGGACCGTTGGGCAGAATCTAGTCAGCGGCAGAGGACCGGACGCCAGGCGGTCTCGTGGCTGACCGCCTGGAGGCCGCTGAGCGCAGGCCGGAGGTGCCGGCGTTGCTTGCCAAGGGGCAGCTTCAGCAAGGACGATGCTGCAATCTGTGTCTTTGCCCCATGGCCGCCGAGCGCACCTTCATCGCCATCAAGCCCGACGGGGTGCAGCGGGGTCTGGTGGCAGAGATCCTCGGCCGCTTCGAGCGCAAGGGTTTCAAGCTAGTGGGCCTCAAACAGCTCACCCCCAGCCGCGAGCTGGCTGAAAGCCACTACGGCGTGCACCGCGAACGACCCTTTTTCGCTGGCCTGGTGGACTTCATCACCAGCGGCCCGGTGGTGGCGATGGTGTGGGAGGGCGATGGCGTCATCGCCAGTGCCCGCAAGCTGATCGGTGCCACCAAACCCCTTGAGGCCGAGCCCGGCACCATCCGCGGCGACCTGGCGATCAACATCGGCCGCAATGTGATCCACGGGTCCGACGGGCCCGACACCGCCGCCTTCGAGATCGGGCTGTGGTTCCAGCCCTCCGAGCTCAACGACTGGACTCCCGCCGATCAGAGCTGGCGCGTCGAAGGCTGAGACCCGTCGGCCGCCCGGGCTGCACACCCGCCGATCCTCAGGGATGTCTCCAGGTGGTCATGCAGCACGTGGGGGATGATGAGCGTGAAAAATGAGACTTGCAGATGCAGCTGTTGAGTCAGGCTTCCGAGCGGCAGATGCGACTGCTCCGCTGGGCCCTTCTGATCGGCTGGCTGCTTCTGATCGTCTCCCTGCTGCTGCCTGGGATCAGCCTGCCTTCTGAGCTCGTTCCCCAGTGCAGCCCTCAGGCCGATCCGAGCTGCCTGCTGCATCGCCAACCCGGCAATCGCCTGTTCTGGGGCGTGGTGGTGCCGCTGGGGTTGTTGCTCATCGGCGTGGTCAGCCACGAGGCCTGGCGCCGCACCTGCCCACTGGCCTTCGTCTCCCAGCTGGGCCGTTCCCTGGGCTGGCAGCGCACCCGAATCGGACGCAAGGGGCGGCCGGAGGTGGTGCAGGTGCAGCCCGACTCCTGGCTGGCCCGCAATCACGTGGGCCTGCAATGGGGCCTGCTGATCGCGGGCCTCTGCCTGCGCCTGCTGGTGGTCAACGGCAGCCCCCAGGGCCTGGCGACGCTGCTGATCCTCACCCTCGTGGCGGCCATCACCGTGGGCTGGGCCTGGGGCGGCAAGGCCTGGTGCCAGTACATCTGTCCGATGGGTCCGGTGCAGACGGTGCTCACCGGCCCACGCGGTCCCCTCGGCACGCCGGCCCACGTGGGCACCAGTTCACGGGTCACCCAGTCGATGTGCCGCACGATCAACGCCGAGGGTCGCGAGCAGAGCGCCTGCGTGGCCTGCCAGACCCCCTGCATCGACATCGACGCGGAGCGCTCCTTCTGGCAGACCCTGGTGGGCAAACGCAGCCTGGGCTGGGCCTGGTACTCCTATCCAGGCCTGATCCTGGCCTTCTTCCTGCTGATGGAGGAGATGGGCGACGGCATCCATCCCGCCGTCAATGGCCTCGGCTACCTGCGCTCCGGCCTCTGGGCCTTTGATGCGGGTCTGCCTGATCGGATCGGCACGCCCCTCTGGCCCTGGCTACCCATCCCCCGGCTGCTGCTGGTGCCCTTGCTGCTGAGCGCTGCGGCGGCCCTCTCCGTGGTCCTGTTCCAAGGACTCGAGAAGCTGCTTCGGACGAGATATGGGCGCCGGGGCCAAAGCGAGGCACGGGAGCAGGCGATTCAACACAGCAGGCTGATCGCCTCGTTCACGGCGCTCAACATCTTCTTCTGGTTCGCCGATCCACTGCAGGGCACGCTTGGGCCCCAGGGAGGTCAGCTGCTCCGCTCCCTGGTGCTCGTAGCCTCCGCCATCGCGCTGTTCCGCAGCTGGGGCCGCGACCAGGCCACCTATCGGCGCGAGAGCACCAGCGAGAGCCTGCGCCGCCAGCTGCGGGACCTGCCGGGACTGGATGCGGCCCTCGACGGCCGCACCCTGGAAGCCCTCTCCCCCCAGGAGGTGTTCACCCTGGTCAAGGCGATGCCGGCCCTCGGGCGCAATCAGGGTCGGCACGTGTACGGGGAGGTGATGGCGGAGATGCTGCGCACGGGCCGCCTCGAACGCGTCAAGGCGCACCGGGAACTGCAGGAACTGCGGCAAACCCTGAAGCTCGACGATGAGGACCACCATGCCGTCGTGCGGCAGCTGGCCAGTGAGCAGCCCAATCTGCTCGAGCATGACCACCTGCAGCGTCAGGCCGAAGACCTGCGCATGGAGGCGGCCTACGAAGCGATCGAGGACCTGATGCTGCTGGCAGGCCAGAAGGTGCTGGATCCCTCCGCCCTGGCGCCGGATCTCCAGAAACGGCTGGAGCGGCTGCGACTGGAATCGGAGCTGCAGGATGAAGCCTGGCAGGACGCCCTGGACCACTTCGGCCCCCTGGGAGACATCGGCCAGGGGCGCCTGATTCAGCTGCGTGAGGACTGGATCCAGGAGGCGTCCCTGGCCTCGCGGCTGGCGGAGCAGGCCGACGAGGATCCCCTGCTGCAGCCTCTGCAAAGGGCCATCGCCCTGCGCCTCAAGGAGAGCGCTTCGCGGCTCCAGGCCCCTCTGGAACACGCCGGTCTTGAACCCCTGCCCGGTACGGTCCCGGCTGCAGGGACGCTGGACCAGGCCCTGGATCTGCTCTGGCACGACGCCGACCCCGATACGGCCGGGTGGGTGCTGATGCTGGAGCGTGAACGGCACCCAGAGCGGCTGCCCTCCCGCCTGCAGGACCCTCGGGCCGGCCTCGGAGATTCCCGTTTCCTGCAGGATCAGCGGCAGGGTCGCCACTGCCCTGAGCGGGAGGAACTTCCGGCCCTGGCCCGTTGTTCGCTGTTCACCGACCTGCTGCCAGCGGGCCTGATCTGGCTGGCGCGCCGCGGAACCATGGCGCACATCGATCCCGGTGGCATCGTGATGCGCGCCGGCGAGGCCAGTGATGCGCTGGCCGTGGTGGTGGATGGCTCCGTGCAGATCGAGACGGCTCGCGGCCTGACCAAGACACTCGGCTGCGGTCAGTGCGTGGGAGAGGTGGGCCTGATCAATCGTTCCCCGCGCATGGCCACGGTGATAGCCGGCTCCGATGGTGCCTCTCTGTTCTTCCTTCAGGCCTCCGTATTCGAGGAGATGCTGCAGCGCTCCAGCCGCTTCGGGCGGGGCCTGCTCGGTCAGCTCGCCAGGCGCCTGCTGCAGTCTTGAGCGCTGGGGGCTGAGACCCGTCGGCCGCTCCGTCTGCAGCGCCTGTGACGCCAAGCGCCTGTGACGGCATGGGAAACCGTGGCCACTGGGCATCATTTCGGCCACTCTGGGGGCCAGTCACTGACCGCAGCCGATGCTGCCCGCCCTTCAGCCCCTTCTGGCTCCCGTTCAACGCCACCGCCTCAGCCTCGCGATCGCGACAGGGGCCCTGACGGCAACCGCCTCCGTTCTGCTGGTCGGATCGGTGAGAGCGGGAGGGCCGGTGCCGCGGGTGATCGAAGTGCCCTTCATACCGGCCTTCGTCAAACCGCCCGGCGGGTCCGAGATCCGGGCCCGCGCGGGCCAGATCCTCGCCCCCGGTTCCACCCTGCGCACCGAAAAGCCTGGCCGCATCCAGGTGATGCTGGCCAACGGCCGCCAGTTCCGCCTCGGCGGTGACGCTGTGCTGCGGCTCGGGCCCGGCGACCTCGATCTCGAGAAAGGGCAGATCATCGCCTGGGTGAACCCCGGCCAGAAGGGTGGATCACCGCTGCGGATCCGCACCCGGGTCGCCACCGCCTCGATCGTGGGCACCACGGTGTTCATCGATGCCACCGCCGACAGCCTGAAGATGTTCAGCTGGGAGGGTCATGTGCGGGTCGAGACCGACACGGGCCGCCAGGTCAACCTTCGCAGCGGCGAGCAGCTCAGCTATGTCAACAACGCCTGGCAGGAGCCCATTCGCCTCAGTCAGCCGGAAGCGGCAGCCCGCAGGGGCAGGAGCATCCTGCTCAATGGCTTCGAAACGCCGATGGAGACCCTTCCCGTCATTGAACGGGAACTGGGCATCAGTGCGCAGCCCGTCTCCAACCCCACCGCAGGTCCAGCGCCAGCAGCAGGGGCAGCCCCTGCTGCTGTCCCCTCCACGGCTCCGGTCTCCCGTTGAAACGCCCGCCCCTGTGGGGGCTGGCCCTCGCCCTGCCGCTGCTAGCAGCTCCCTGGCTGGGGGCCGCAGACACCCAGTGGCGCGTCTGGTTCTTTCAGTGGCGCGGCGTCCGACCCATCGCGGCGGACGATCGACGGGCGCCGGTGCTGCTGGCGATCGATCACGACTCCCTGGCCCTCGATGAGCTGTTAAGCCCGCAGGAACGCCGCCGCTCCCCGCTCTGGACGCAAATGGGGGGCTGGCCCTGGCCCCGGGCCCTGCAGGCGGAGCTGGCCGCCAGCGTGCTGGAGCGCGGAGCGGCACGGGTGGTGTTCAACATCGTCACCAGCCAGCCCAGCCGCTACGGCCCCGCCGACGACGAGGCCTTCCGTCGCCGCCTCGCTCCCTGGCGAGACCAGGTGGTGCTGGCGGCGTCCCTGTTGGGCGCCGATGCCGGCAACAAGACAGCCACAGCAGGGGGCGGTGACGCCGCCGAACCGGAGGCGCTGCAGCTGCAGCGACCCTTGTACACGGGCTTCCCGCACGTGGGGCTCACGGCACTGCTGCAGAGCCCCCAGGGCATCACCGAAGCGATTCCGGGACGGCGCTGGCTGGGTCAGAGCCTGGCGGATTTCCCGCCGCCCCATCCGCTGCCCCTGGCCTTCGCGAGCCTGGCTCGGCCGCTGCCGTTCGGCCCGAGCGGCATCAATTACCCCGGCCCCGCCGGAACCCTGCCGCGGGTGGCGGCCTGGCAGGTGCTCGAAGCCCCGGCCAGCCTCTGGCGGGGGCGCACCGTGCTGATCGGCGCGACCGCCCCGGAGCTGGGTGATCAACAGGAAACGCCCTTCGGTCCCCAGAGCGGAGCGGAAGTGCAGACCGCGGCGCTGGCAAGCCTTCTGCAGGGCACGGCCCAGCACCATCCGCCGGCCCCCATCACCGCACTGCTGCTGCTGGGCTGGTTCACCGCCACGGGGCTCGGCCTGTCGCGAAGCCAGAACGCCACCGCGACAGCGGCGATCGGCGTCAGCGCCGGCGGCGCCGGCCTGCTGCTGGCGGGTCTTGGCTGGGCGGGGGGCTGGCTGCTGCCGGTCACGGCCCTGATGGCCTCACCGCTGCTCGGCGGGGGCGTGCTCGGCTTCGGCCAATGGCGGCGCGAGAGCAGCGAGCGGCGCTATCTGCACGAACTGCTGGCCCGGCGTGTGTCGCCCACACTGCTGCGCGACATCCTGCGGGAACCCGGGCCTCTCTGGACCCAGGTCGGCGGCACCCGGGCGCGCTGCGTGGTGCTGTTCACCGATCTGGTGGGCTTCACGCCGCTGAGCGCCCAGCTGGAGCCACCTGAGCTGTTCGCCCTGCTCAACCGCTACTTCGAGGCGATCGCTGCCGCCGTGATCGCCGAGCAGGGTCTGCTCGACAAGTTCATCGGCGACGCCCTGATGGCGGAATTCGGGGTGCCCCGCAGCCGCGGCGACGCCCAGGAGGCGCTCGCGGCGGTGCGCGCCGCCCTGGCGATGGGCGCCAGCCTGGAGCGGCTGAATGCCGAACTGGTCGCAGCCGGGCAACCGACGCTGCGCCAGGGCATCGGCCTCCATTTCGGCGAGGTGATCGCCGGCAACCTGGGCAGCAGCCAGCGGCTGGAATTCACCGTGATCGGCGCCAGCGTCAATGTGGCCAGCAGGCTGGAGGGCCTCACCCGCCGCTTCCCCGACCATCCGATCCTGATCAGCGGCAGCGTGCTGGAGCTGCTGAGCGATCAACTGGAGGTGGAGCCCCTCGGAGCCCACAGCCTCAAGGGCTGGCCGGAACCGGTCGAGGTGTTCGGGCTGATCGGGCTGCGTGCTGAACCGGCTCAGCCGTAGCCCGGTTCAACCCTGACCCCCTGGCGCGAAGCGGTCCCAGCGGAACGCCTTCAGCCAGCGGGCCGCCGTGGTGTCGGACAGCGCGTCCGCCGTTCGTTCGTCGACCCCATCCGGAGCCACCGCATCCGCCAGCAGCCCGGCGGTGATCGCCGCCAGCAGCACCCCGTTGCGGTGGTGGCCCGTGGCCAGCCACAGGCCGTCGATCGGGCTGCGGCCCAGCAGCGGCCCCTCATCCGGCGTGCAGGGCCGGAAGCCCCACCAGCGCTCCATCGGCGGCCATTGGCGGGCCTCGGGCAGCAGAGCGGCGATGCCGTCCTGCAACTGCCGCTGCCCGAAGGGCGTGAGCCCCTCGCTGAAACCCGCCTCCCGCTCGCTGGTGCCCCCCACCACCAGCAATCCGTCCTCGCGGGGGACCAGATAGGTTCCTGGCCCGAAGATCACCCGCTGCAGAGCCTGGCGCGGCCCCTGCAGCGACAGCATCTGCCCCTTCACCGGAAACACCGGCAGCGACGGCAGCAGGGCGCTGCTCCAGGCGCCGCAGCAGAGCACCGCCCGGCTGGCCTTCACGGTCTGCAGCTCGGCCTCGGCGTTGCGCACCACCACACCCTGGAGCCGATCGCCTGCCAGCAGCAGCTCAAGCACCTCCACACCCTCCTGGAATCGCACACCGAGCTCGACGCAGGCGCGCTCCAGGGCCCGCATCAGCTGCCGGCGGTTATCGATCTGCCCGTCCTGGCGGAACAGCAGCCCGGCCTGCCAAGCGGGGCCGATGCCCGGCAGCTCGCGCGCAAGGGCTGCACGATCCAGAGCCTCTCCCCAGGCTGCCGTGGGGTAGGCATCGCGTTCAGCGCTGCTGGCGAACGGCACCACGATGCCGCAGGGGCGGAGCCCACAGCTCAGGCCGCTATCGGCTTCGATCTGCGCCACCCAGGCCGGGATGCGATCCAGGCTGGCCTGGCCCAGGGCCAGCAGATCACCGCTCAGACCCTCGGCATGGGGCGCCAGCATGCCGGCGGCGACGAAACCGGCCGCCTCGCTGCGGCGGCGGCTGAGCACCAGCACCGGCTCGCCGCGGCGGGCCAGCTGATGGGCGATCGCCAGGCCCATCAGCCCGCCCCCCAGGATCAGCACCGGCGTGGATGGAACGGAGATCACGCGTGCACAGGCAGAACCAGGCCCCCATACCTTTCCATAGGATCGGCGTCCGTCGCGTCAACGGCATGGCAGCCCCCTCAGCAGCAACAGATCCGGCGGTTGGGGCAGAGTCCGGATCCGCAGCCTGGGAAGCGGTGATCGGCCTGGAGACCCATGTGCAGCTGGGGACGGACAGCAAGATCTTCACGGCGGCCTCCACCGCCTTCGGCGACGACCCCAACACCCACATCGATCCGGTGGTCTGCGGCCTGCCAGGCACCCTGCCGGTGCTCAACCAGAAGGTGCTCGAATACGCGGTGAAGGCTTCGCTGGCCCTCAACCTGAAGGTGGCCGAGCACAGCAAGTTCGACCGCAAGCAGTATTTCTATCCCGACCTGCCCAAGAACTACCAGATCTCCCAGTACGACGAACCGATCGCCGAGGAGGGCTGGATCGAAGTGGAGGTGGCCGAGAAGGGCAAGGAGACCTATCTCAAGACCATCGGCATCGAGCGCCTGCACATGGAGGAGGACGCCGGCAAGCTGGTGCACGCCGGCAGCGATCGCCTGGCGGGCAGCACCCATTCGCTGGTCGACTACAACCGCGCCGGCGTTGCCCTGGCGGAGATCGTCAGCAAGCCGGATCTGCGCACCGGCCGCGAGGCGGCGGAATACGCGGCCGAAATCCGCCGCATCATGCGCTATCTGGGCGTCAGCGACGGCAACATGCAGGAGGGATCCCTGCGCTGCGATGTGAACATCTCGGTGCGGCGCGGGCCCGAGGCCCCCTTCGGCACGAAGGTGGAGATCAAGAACATGAACTCCTTCTCGGCGATCCAGAAAGCCTGCGACTACGAGATCGAGCGCCAGATCAAGGCCTATGAAGCCGGTGAACCGGTGGTGCAGGAAACACGCCTCTGGGATGAGGCCAAGCAGCTCACCAAGAGCATGCGCTCCAAGGAGGGAGCCAGCGACTATCGCTACTTCCCCGATCCCGATCTCGGCCCGATCGAGGTGAGTGCCTCCCAGCGGGAAGCCTGGCGCTCAGAGCTGCCCGAGCTACCGGCCGCCAAGCGTCATCGCTATGCCGAGCAGCTGGGGCTGTCGATCTACGACGCCCGTGTGCTCACCGATGAACGGGCGATGGCCGAATACTTCGAAGCGGTGGTGGCTGCCGGTGCCGATGCGAAAGCGGCGGCCAACTGGATCTGCGGCGACATCGCCGCCCATGTGAATGCCAACCGCCTCAGCTACAGCGATCTGCCCTTCCGCCCGCAGCAGCTGGCTGAGATGGTGCAACTGATCGAAGGCGGTGCGATCAGCGGCAAGATCGCCAAGGAGATCCTGCCGGAACTGCTGGAGCAGGGGGGCTCCCCCAGGGCGATCGTCGAGCAGCGAGGCCTGGGAATGATCAGCGATCCGGCGGCGATCACGGCGATCGTGGAGGAGCTGCTGGCTGCTCACCCAGAAGAGGTCGAGGCCTTCCGCGGCGGCAAGACCAAGCTGCAGGGATTCTTCGTGGGGCAGCTGATGAAGAAAACGGGCGGCAAGGCCGATCCGAAGCTGGCCAATCAGATCCTCAATCAGAAGTTGAAGGGCTGATCACCACCCGTTTCAACCGGGTTCAGCCGCTGAGCCGGCATCAACCGACGGCGAAGGGTTTCTCCCCACCCCTGGCTCCGTCATGATCGGATGACTCGAGCGAAGGCCCAGGGCAGCCGTGCAGGATCCGCTGATGACGATCAACCTTCTGATCCTGCTGGCGCTGGGGCATTTCGTCGCCGATTACCCGCTGCAGACCGACCGGATCGCCACCGAAAAATGCCCCGGTTGCGACAAGGTTCTCTCCTGGCGCTGGTGGCTCACGGCCCATGCCGCCACCCATGGCTTCCTGGTGGCCTGCATCACCGGCATGCCTCTGCTCGGACTGGCGGAAACCGTGGTGCACAGCGCCACCGATCTGGGCAAGTGCAAGGGGCTCTATCCCCTGGGCACCGATCAGGCGCTGCATCTGGGCGCCAAGGTGGTGTGGGCCCTGATCGTCGCTTCCAGCGGCAGATTCCCCTCCTGGATTCACTGAACGGCCGAATGCCGCCAGGCAGCCGCCGTTGACAGGGGATCGGGAGCCTGTTGTGGGCGACAGCCAGCCTCCATAGCCTGGGGCCACGCTCCGTATCCGCTGCGCGATGACCCTCTCACGCTCCGACCAGACCCTGGTGGAGATCCTTGAGATCGCCTCCGCCATCAGCGGGGCGGCGGATCTGCGCTCCCTGCTGCATCTGATCCTGCGCCGCGCCCGGGGGCTCACCAACGCGGATGCGGGCAGCGTGTTCCTTGTGGAGCGAGCGGAGCGGCCCCGATTCGGCAGTGAAGCCGCTGCCGATCCCGCCGTGGAGGGCATCCAACCCGGGGATCGCCTCTGGTTCGCCGTCTCCCAGAACGCCAGCGTCTCGGCCCGCGCCCAGGGGGCCTCACGCACGGATGAATCCGGAAGTCACAGCCTCGAGGAGCAGGTCTTCGACATCCGCTTTCCGATCGGCCCGGAGCGGCTGGTGGGCTGGTGCGCCCTGCGTGGCGAGGTGCTCAACATCCCGGATGCCTATCAGATCGATCCCTCCCGGCCCTTCCGCTTCGACAGTGCCGTCGATCGCCAGCTCGATTACCGGGCGGTTTCGATGCTGATGGTGCCGATGCGCTCCACCGATGGAGAGGTGGTGGGGGTGCTGCAGCTGATCAACCGCAAGCACGATCCCGGCGCTCTGATCACGCCGGAGACGGCCCTCAGCCTCACCCGCCCCTTCGATGGCTTTGATCAGAACCTGATCGAAGCGCTGGCATCGCTGGCGGCGGTGTGCGTCGAGCGCACCCAGCTGCTCGAAAGCCAGGACAAGCTGATCGACGCGATCATCGCCCTGCTGGCGGGCGCGATCGACGCCAAGAGCCCCTACACCGGCGGCCACTGCGCCCGGGTGCCGGAACTGGCGGTGATGCTCGCCGAGGCCGCCGAAGCCAGCAGCGAGGGCCCGCTGGCGGCGTTCAGGCTCGGGGGTGCGGAAGCCTGGCGTGAGTTCCGCATCGGCGCCTGGCTGCATGACTGCGGCAAGGTCACCACCCCCGAATACGTGGTCGACAAGGCCACCAAGCTGGAGACCAATTTCAACCGCATTCACGAGATCCGCACCCGCTTCGAGGTGCTGCTGCGCGATGCCCGCATCGAGCGGCTGGAGGGCCTGCTGGCCGGCGGTGATCGCCAGGCGCTGGATCAAAGGCTGGCGGAGCGGGAAGCGGAACTGCACGAGCAGTTCGCCTTCATCGCCACCAGCAATGTGGGCGGCGAGTTCTTCGACAGGGAGAAGGTGGAGCGGCTCCACGCCATCGGGGCCCAGAGCTGGCAGCGCCACTTCGATGACAGCCTCGGCCTGGCCTGGGAGGAACACCAGCGCCGCACCGCCCACCAACCCGCCGGCAACGCCCTGCCAGCGGCGGAGACCCTGCTGGCCGACAAACCCTGGCATCGGATTCCCCGCGATCCCGGCGAGCTGCCCGATGCCAGCTATGGCTTCCGCATGGATGTGCCCCAGGACCGCTACAACTACGGCGAGCTGTACAACCTGGCGATCGGACGCGGCACGCTCACCAATGAGGAGCGTTACAAGATCAACGATCACATCGTGCAGACCATTGTGATGCTGGAGCGCCTGCCCTTCCCGCCCACGCTTTCGCGGGTGGCGGAATATGCGGGCACCCACCATGAAACGCTCAAGGGCGATGGCTATCCCCGCAAGCTCAACGCGGAGCAGCTGTCGGTGCCGGCAAGGATCATGGCGATCGCCGATGTCTTCGAAGCCCTCACCGCCGCCGACAGGCCCTACAAGAAAGCCAAGACCCTCTCCGAATCGATCGCGATCCTGGCGGGCTTCCGCGATCGCGGGCACATCGATGCCGATCTGTTCGATCTGTTCCTCACCAGCGGCGTGTACCAGACCTACGCCGAGCGTTTCCTCAAGGCCGAGCAGATCGACAGGGTCGACATCGCCGCGCATCTGACGCCGGCCGCCGG
>JBAWXG010000056.1:0-15283 GCA_037144195.1 Synechococcus sp. ELA057 | reverse complement strand
GATGTCACCGCGTTGTTCTTCAACCGGGTGCCGGCGGAGCTGGTGCTGCTGGTGGGGGAGACTGCCACCCGGCTGCCGCAGCTGCGGGCCGCCAGCGGCGCCCGCTACGGGGGCGCTGATCAGGAGTTCTGGGTCAAGGGCGATCGGGCTGTCTGGAGCCTGGGGCGGGCCCCGGCGATGGCTTGTGAGGCGCAGGCTGGTGCGGGCGGCCCTGCAAGGCCCGCAGCCGCCTGACAGGATCGGGGGCCCCGGACGTGCGGTGCCATGGCGATGCCCGATCCCCTCGGAGAGCTGCTCGCCCAGACCCTGCCGCTGCTGCGCAGTCCTGCCGGGGCCTTGGCCTTCATCCCTCTCTATGCCCTCTGGGTCACCCTGCTGCTGCCGGGGGTGTGGGCCTCGATGCTGGCCGGGGCGCTCTACGGCACGGTCTGGGGGAGCGTGCTGGTGTTCGTGGGGGCCTGCGTCGGGGCGGAGGCGGCCTTCCTGCTCGGGCGCCACTGGCTGCGCGGTTGGGCCCGTCGGCGCCTGGCAGCGCTGCCGAAGCTGCAGGCGGTGGAGCGGGCCGTGAGCCGCGAGGGCCTGCGGTTGGTGCTGCTGACGCGCCTGTCGCCGGCCTTCCCATTCTCGCTGCTCAACCTGGCCTATGGCCTCAGCGAGGTGAGCCTGCGCGACTACAGCATCGGTCTGATCGGCATCCTGCCCGGCACGATCCTGTTCTGCGGCCTGGGGGCCCTGGCCGGTGATGCGGCTCGCTTCGGTGATGTGCTGGCCGGCCGGGCTGATGCCGGCACCTGGCTGCTGCGGATCGCCGGGGTGCTGGCCACCGTCGCGGTGGTGTGGCTGGTGGGGCGGGCGGCGCGGCGTGCGCTGGATGGGCAGGAGCCCGCCTAGCCAGCCCCTGAACCGGACTCTCGAACCGCCACGGGAAAAGAACCCGAAGGTTCAGCTCAGGCTCCATGCCATGGGAGCAGGCTGAGAGCACTCCCGCTTTCTGTGGTCATGGCCCGACCTCCCTTCCCCGCGGCCAGGTCGTTGCCTCTCGGCGCGGCCTGTTTGATGCTTCTGGCCGCCGGATCTGTCCAGGCTGCCGGCTGTCTGCGGCCCGGCGTTCCGGTGGGCTGCACGCCTGTTCCTGGTCCTGTGGCCAATCCAAGCCCGGGCGTCGGCTACGGCGCCCCCGGAGTCGGCGTCGCGCCAGGGGTGGGAGTGGGCGCCCCCGGAGTCGGCGTCGCGCCGGGGGTGGGTGCGGGTGCTCCAGGGGTTGGGGTGCGGCCGGCGACGGGCCCCGGAGCGGGACCCAACGCCGGTGGGCCGGTGAACCGTGCGGGTCGGCGCTGAGGGCTCAGGCGGCCTCTCCGGTCTCCAGCAGCAGCCGCAGCCCCGCCTCATCCAGCACCGCCACCCCCAGGCTCTCGGCCTTGCTGAGCTTGCTGCCCGCCTCGACGCCGGCCACCACGTAGCTGGTCTTCTTGCTCACCGAGCCGCTCACCTTGCCGCCGGCGGCCTCGATCAGGGCCTGGGCCTGGCTGCGGCTCAGCGAGGGCAGGGTGCCGGTGAGTACAAAGGTGAGCCCCGCCAGATGGCCTGCGCCATCGCCGTTCCCACTGGCGGCCGTCTCCGCGGGATCGCTCTGCAGCCGCAGGCCCAGGGCTGCCAGATCCTCCAGCAGCCGGCCGTTGGCCGGGGTGGCGAACCATTGCTGCAGGCTCTGGGCGATCTCGCTGCCGATGCCATGGATGGCGGTGATCCGCTCCGGTGCGCTCAGCGCCGCTTCCCCCAGCTTCGCCGCGCTGACGAAGGTGCGGGCCAGGGCCTTGGCATTCACCTCACCCACATGGTGGATGCCCAGCCCATAGAGCAACCGGTGCCAGGGCTGCGATTTCGAGGCCTCCAGCGCTGCCACCAGGTTGGTCGCCGATTTCTCCCCCAGCCGTTCCAGGCTCGCCAGCAGGGCGGCATCAAGGCGGTACAGATCCGGGATCGAGCGCACCTGTCCTTTCTCCACTAGCTGCTCGATCAGCTTCGTGCCGAGGCCATCCACATCGAGGGCGCTCTTGCTCACCCAATGGCGCAGGGAGCCCCGCAGGATCGCCGGACAGCCGTTGTTGACGCAGCGGGTGGCCGCTTCTCCCTCCTCCCGTACCAGCTCCGATCCGCACTCGGGGCAGGTGTGGGGCAATTCGGCACGCTGGGCGGCTGGCGGCCGCAGTTCGCTCAGCACCCGCACCACCTCCGGGATGATCTCGCCGGCCTTGCGCACCACGATCGTGTCGCCCAGGTGCAGGTCCAGCTCAGCCAGGCGATCGGCGTTGTGCAGGGTGGCGCGGCTGACGCTGGTGCCAGCCAGGGGCACCGGTTCGAATTCGGCCACCGGTGTCACCACGCCGGTGCGGCCCACCTGGCAGCTCAGCCGCAGCAGACGGCTGGGGGCCTCTTCGGCGGCGTACTTCAGGGCGATGGCCCAGCGGGGTGCCTTCTGGGTGAAGCCGGCTTCATCCTGCAGGCGCAGGTCATCGAGCTTCACCACCACCCCATCGGTGGCGTAGGCGAGGTCCCGGCGCTGCTCCTCCCACGCGGCGCAGAAGGCCTCCACCGCCGCCAGATCCTGCAGCAGCGCCGCATTCGGATTCACCCGGAAGCCTGCTGCCTCAAGCCAGCGCAGCGATTGCCATTGGCTGCGGGGCCGCTCCGGCCCCGCCCAGTCCTCCGGCAGGTGCAGGGTGTAGGCGAAGAAATCGAGCCGCCGCGCCGCCACCACCCTGGGATCGAGCTGTCGCAGGGTGCCGGCGCAGGCGTTGCGGGGATTCGCGAACAGGGCCTCACCGCGGGCGGCCCGCTCCCGGTTGATCGCCTCGAACACCGGATCGGGGATCAGGGCCTCACCGCGCACCTCCACCCAGGCGGGCGGATCGGGCAGCTGCAGCCGCAGCGGCACGCTCTGGATCGTGCGCACATTGGTGGTGATCTCCTCGCCCTGCTCCCCATCGCCGCGGGTGGCGGCCCGCACCAGCACACCGTTCTCGTAGCTGAGGGCCAGGGCGTTGCCGTCGATCTTGAGCTCGCCCACCATCGCCAGGGCCGGCAGGGGCTCTCCGGCGACGGGGCTGCGGTCGAGCACCCGCAGCAACTTGGCGTACCAACTTTCCAGCTCCTGGAAGCTGAAGGCGTTGTCGAGGCTGAACAGGGGGATCCGGTGGCGCACGCTCTGGAAGCCCTCGGCCGGTGCACCGCCCACCCGCTGGGTGGGGCTGTCGGCGCGCACCAGGGCTGGAGAGCGTTGCTCCAGCTCCAGCAGCTCGCGATAGAGCCGGTCGTAGACCGGATCCTCCATTACCGGAGCATCGAGCACGTAGTAGGCGTGGGCGGCACGGTTGAGCAGGGCGCACAGCTCACCGGCCCGCTGGAGCTGCTCCGCTGTGGGCTCCTGTGCCGGGTTGATCGGCAGGGGGCTTTCGCCATTCCCCGGTTGCGGCAAGGCTGAGCTGGTCACGGTGGCTGGAACGTCGGCGTGGAGAAGCGGCGTGAAACAGCGGCGTGAAGGAGCGGCGTGGAACAGCGGCTGGATCGGCCCTGCAGGGGATCAGGCGGCGGCTGTCCTCTGGATGCGATCCACCCGCCAGGCCTCCTCCACCTTCACGAAGGTGAAGTCGAGCGGCAGTTCCTCCTTCCCGTCGGACTTGAGCTTGACCGTGAGGGTGATCTGGTCCTCCTGCAGCCGCGGCCGACCCGATTTGAGGTTGCGGTATTTGTTGAGCTGCAGGCCCGCCAGGAAGCGGATGAACTGCTGCCGGTTCACATGGGAGCGGTAGTTCTTGGTCGTCAGCAGATAGGCCCCATCCACCTGGCCGGAGGCCACCTGGGTGAAGAACTGCTTGATCAGCGGATTGATGCCCCGGGCGCTGAGCACGAGCTTCACCGCCGAGATCGTCCAGTAGAGGAGAAGCGCTCCGGCTCCAGCCAGCAGGGCCTTGGAGCCGATCCCCTGCACCAGTGCCATGTCCATGGTCTGCAACCCGTCGTCAGCGCTGCGAGTCTGACCGACGACCCCGCCTGGCGGAGGGCGCCATGATGCGCGCGCTCACCGATCCGGCCCGGTGCCCCTGGAACCGCTGCTGCCCCTGTTTCACCGGTTGAACCGGGAGCACTTTGACGGGGGGTTGGTGGAGCGGGACAGTCCCATCGTCGATCTGCGCTGGAGTGACGGGCGACTCACCCGCACCGCCGGCTTTTACCGGCATGGCCGACGGGCCGATGGCTCACGCCTGTGCGAGATCGTGCTGTCTCGGCCGTTATTGGATCCGCTGCCCAGGCAGGCCACCCTCAGCACCCTCTGCCACGAAATGATCCATGCCTGGGTTGATCGGGTGCTCGGCGTTCGCGAGGTGCATGGGCCCCGTTTCCGTGAGCGGATGGAACGGATCAACCGCAGCCAGAGCGAGTTCCAGGTGAGCCTGCGCCACCGTTACCCCGTGCCCGTGAAGCCGCCGGCCTGGATCGCCCATTGCCCCAGCTGCGGTCTGCGGGCCCCCTATCGCCGCCGCCGTGAGGGGTTGGCCTGCCGCACCTGCTGCCAGCTGCTTCACGGTGGCCGCTGGCATGCCGACTGTCTTCTGGTCTTCGAGCCGGCGGCCCCTTAAGGTCTGGCGACTTGTCGGCGGCGATGGTCACCTTCCTGTGGGCCCTGCAGTGGGGTGGTCTGACGATCGCTGTCGTCGGCCTGGGCCGCGAGCGCTGGCTGGCCGGTCGGCGCCGCTGAAAACCCTGTGATGCCAACACCTTGCCGTTAAGGTTTGGCGATGGAATCCTTCGATGGCAGCCGGCGCCGCGTCTCTCGCAACCCCACCGAAAGACGCTCCCCAGCCGATTCCGAAGCCCTGGAGCAGCGTCTGGAGCGCTGGATGAGTGCCGGCAGGCAACTGGTGGATGGGGTGTCCGGCAGCCGCCCCGGATCGAGGCCCCAGGGCCGCAGGCCCGAGGGTCGCGGCGTGGCTCGCGGCGGCTTCGATGGCTTCGGCCGTTGGGTCGAGGACAGGCTCGACTGGCTGCTCGATGACGGGGACGACTGGCGTGAACCCTGGCAGGAGCGCGAGCGTCCGCGGCCTGAAGGCCCTGCAGCGGAGCGGCCGCGGCGCGCGCTTGAGGCGGTGTCCCGCCGTCCGCTCCAGGTGCTCTCGCGGCGGCAGCCGCCCTCCGGCGGGCCGCCGGCTCCCTCCTCCTCTCCCCCCATGGCTGCGGACTCCGACGCCTGGCCCGAGGAGAACAGCTTCAGCGTCCCCCGCTGGCAACGCCCCCGCACGCCTGAGGCGCCACCTTCACCGCTACCGTCTCCACCACCGGAGCAGGGCGGCCGCCCGCTGCCCCGTTCCAGCCGCCGCCGCTGAGCCTGGTGCTCCGCACAACAAGCCTTGAAAGCAATGTCCGGTTGACTGCCTAGCCTGGTGTCAATCGTCTCAGGATCCGATGAGCAGCCTTGTCGTGGTGGGTTTCCCCACGGTCGATGAAGCCGAGCAGGTGCGCCAGGAACTGGTGGACATCCAGCGGGAGCAGCTGATCTCCCTCGAAGATGCCGTTGTGGTGGAAAAGGACAGCAAGGGGCACGTCCATCTGCGTCAGGCCCTCAACCTGACCACCGCCGGTGCCCTGGGCGGTGGTTTCTGGGGTTCGCTGGTGGGTCTGCTGTTTCTCAACCCGCTGCTTGGCGCTGCCATCGGTGCCGGCATCGGCGCGGCTTCCGGATCCCTCTCCGATCTGGGGATCAACGATGGTTTCATGCGTGATCTGGGCGAAACCCTGCCTCAGGGAAGCGCCGCACTGTGCGTGCTGCTGCGGGATTCAACCCCGGATCGGGTGATCGAGCGGCTGCGCAGCCACGCACCCCATGCGCGGCTGCTGCGCACCAACCTCAGCCACACGGATGAAGAGCGTCTGCGTCAGATGCTGGAGCAGGCGAGCAAGCAGGCCGAGGCGCTGAGGCTCTCCTGATCGGTTTGACCTGAAAGCTGCAGCCCCGCTGGCGCAGCTCCCGGTTTACCGGGCGCACCAACTCCTGCGGCATGTCATCGGCCATCTCCTCAGCGGAGACGCTGATCGATGGGGAACCCTGCTGAATCGCCGCCAGAAGATCCGCCCACAGTCCCACCAGAGTGGGTTGCTGAAGGGGAACCAGTCCCTGGCGCTCGAGATGGGGGCTGCAACCCTGTCGGTTCCAGAGGGCCTGATGGTGATCGCCGGGGTGCTGGCACAGGGCCAGGCCCTGCTCCAGCGCGTCTGGGCTGGGAGACCCTTCAGCACTGCGCAGCCCTGAGGCCACCAGCATCCTGCCGGTGTGGATCGCGGAAATGCCGTAGACGCGACCGAGTTCGGTCAGGCTCAGCCATTCGATCGGCGAGCTGGCCACGGTGGCCGTGGGGCTGTGCTTCTGGGCCGGCTTGGTCGTTGGTGGTGGGGTGCCTCCGGCCTTGCGGGGACTGGCGGCTCCGCTGGTGCTGGCCCGGGGGCGGGACAGAGAGCGAGACATGGGATCGGGATCTGGTGCCCGCATGCTGGCCATGCCCTGCGATCCGTCAATCCGTCAAGAGCAAAGCGCGACAGCTCGTTACCAAGTTCATGAAATGTCACGATCTGCCCACGGGAGCTGCCGGCCTGCGGCAGGGCCCAGCCAGGTCTCGAGCAGGGGGGAGAAGACCTCACGGATAACCGTCAATTCGCGGCCCTGGCGGAAGAAGCGGTAGTGGCGGCTCCAGAAGGGGCCGGCGCAGCCGAAGCGCTGCTCCAGCCATGGGGCCTCCACCTGGCCCAGGCCATCCACCTCCCGGTACAGCTCAGCTCTGCCGCTGGTGAGGCTGCGCCAGATCGGCTGTGATCGGTCACGCAGATGGGTCTCGCTGTCCTTCAGGTTCCACCAGCTCTCGGCCCAGCC
Organism: Synechococcus sp. ELA057; assembly: GCA_037144195.1. Lineage (GTDB taxonomy): Bacteria > Cyanobacteriota > Cyanobacteriia > PCC-6307 > Cyanobiaceae > Cyanobium. The sequence goes on along the minus strand of JBAWXG010000056.1, from coordinate 8,364 downwards.
CAGGGTCAGGGCACCGCAGTTGAGCCACACCTGCCGACGCAGCAGAGGGCCGGCCAGTTCCTCCACCTCTGCGGGAGGTGCCGGTTCCCCGGGACGCAGCGCATCGGGCGCCATGGCGATCAGTTCCACCTCGACCGGCTGGCCGATCAACAGCTGCAGATGGCGCGTGGGGCTGCCGTCACCCAGCAGCATCAGCTTCCAGGGCCCGCTCAGTTCCCCGCCCGCCCTGGCGTCGCGTACTTCGGCAAAGGGAGCTTTCCAGAGGGGCTGGGGTGAAAACAGCAGCTCCGTGTTCCTGCCTGGCTTGGTGGCTGGGCTGCTGGGGGAGGGCAAGGTCAGATTGCCGGGGTCTCGAGCCTAGGCAGTGGATTTCAGAAGCCGTTGCCGCTGGCGATCGAGACCTGGCGCAAGTCCCCATCCCGCTCAATCAGGGCCGTTTCTCCGTCGGCGCTCCTCAGCCTCCAGCCGCTGCCACCGATGCTCTCCCCTGGACCGACGTTCATGGAATTGCCGCTGATCAGAAAGATCGCGGAGGGTGGGCGCCCTTGGCCCCCCACCACCCCCACGAGCTGAGGCAGGGGAGCGCTGCTGCGGGTCGCTGCGGCGCTCGGCCTGGAGTCGGAAGTCGCCGGGGCCGGGGCATTCAGGCGCGGGCTGAGGGGGACCCTCAGGACCTGGGATGAGGCGGGCGCGGGTGCGGGAAGTGTGGAGAGTTGCTGGATCCAGGGCTCCTCGGGCGGTGGTGGCGGCAGCCCTGCGCTGCCGGACGCCGTGTCGGCGCCATAGGTCTGCGTGGCTGCAGGGCTCTCGGGGGCCTGGATCGGGGTGGGGGTGGCAGGGCCGAGGCTGCGCAGGCGTTCCACCAGCAGCAGGTTGCGCTCCTGGTTGAGGCTCTGCTGCAGGCGGTTCCAGCTGCCGAACGTGATCAGCGATCCGGCCACACTCACCATGCAGACGCCGGCCAGGGCAGAGATCAGCAGGATCCGCTCATTGGGTCTGCGTCGGGCTCGTGCCCCGCTGCGCTGCCCTGTTCCCTGCGGGCGGGTGCGGCTGTGGGACGCCGTTCGGCGCGTGGCTGTTGCTGCAGGGTCAGCGTTGCTTGCCGTGGCCCCGGCGGTGGCTTGCTGGGCCGGCGCAGCTGCTGGGCCGGCGAGCCTGGACGCCGGGGATTCAGGTGCGGTGGTGCGATCGGCCGGCGCCTGGGTGGTCTCCGGTGGATGCCCTTCGGCTGACTCCGCCTGGAAGGGCAGATCGATCGGTTCTTCCGGATCGAAGATCCGGTTCATCATCTGCTCGGCCTTGAGCTCCCAGAAGGCCCGTGAGCGGGGGATTCCCCTCAGGGGCCGGCCGGCACCGGTGCGATGGGGGGCGCTCACCTGCGGACCGATCGACTCATGGGATGGGGAACTCTACCGGCGGTTTCAGCGCCTCAGGTGCAGGGGTGCGACGCCGTTGCAGCTCCAGCCAGAGCAGCAGGGCATTGGCATCGGCGGGGCTGACTCCTGGGACACGGCTGGCCTGACCGAGGGTCTGTGGCTGAATCGCCGCCAGCTTCTCGCGTGCCTCCGCTGACAGGGTGGTGATCGCGCCGTAGTCGAGATCCGCTGGCAGGGGCAGGTTCTGCTGCCGCCTGATCTGCGCGATCTGCTGTTCCTGCCGGGCCAGATAACCCGAGTAGCGAATGTCGATCTCGGCGGCCTCGCGCACATCGCTGGCCATGGCGCCATCCGCCAGATCAAGTCGCACCAGGTCGTCATGGTGGAAACCGGGCCGGCGCAACAGATCCGCCAGGGTGATCGATCCTTTGATCGGCGCCGCGGTCTGCTCGGTCACCGCTGCAGCGGCGGGGTCTGAGGCCCGCAGCCGCACCGTTTCCAGCCGCCGTTTCTCGGCAGCGATGGCCTCCTGCTTGCGTTGGAAGATCTGCCAGCGGCGCGGGTCGATCAGGCCCAGGTCATGGCCGAGGGGTGTGAGCCTGCGATCGGCGTTGTCGCCCCGCAGCACCAATCGGTATTCGCTGCGGCTGGTGAGCACCCGGTAGGGCTCCCGCAGATCCTGAGTGATCAGGTCGTCGATCATGGTGCCGATGTAGCTCCCCTCCCGCGGGAAGCTCACGGGCTCCTGTCCCAGCACCGACCGCGCCGCATTGAGGCCGGCCACCAGCCCCTGGGCCGCGGCTTCCTCGTAGCCGGTGGTGCCGTTGAGCTGGCCGGCGCTGAACAGGCCCGCGACCCGCTTGGTCTCCAGCGAAGCCCGAAGCTGCGTGGCAGGCAGATAGTCGTAGTCGACGGCATAGGCCGGCCGCAGCATCACGCAGTGCTCCAGGCCCGGGAGGGTGCGCAGCAACGCCAGTTGCAGCTGCTCCGGCAGACCGGTCGAGAAGCCCTGCACATAGATCTCGGGGGTGTCGCGACCTTCCGGCTCCAGGAAGATCTGGTGGCTCTCCTTGCCTGCGAAGCGCACGATCTTGTCCTCGATCGAGGGGCAGTAGCGGGGACCTTTGCTGTCGACGAAGCCGCCGTAGATCGGGGTCAGGTGCAGGTTGTCCCGGATCAGCTGATGGGTGGCCTCCGTGGTGCGGGTGATGTGGCAGCTCATCGGCTCACCGCTCACCCAGGCCGCTGGATCGAAGGAGAAATAGCGGTGGTGGGCATCGCTCGGTTGCTCCTCCAGACGGTCGAGGGCGATGCTGCGCCGGTCCACCCGCGCCGGCGTGCCGGTCTTGAGCCGCCCCAGCTCAAATCCCAGGGCCTCCAGGGACTTGGTCAGTCCTTCGGCGGCCTGCTCGCCGGCCCGCCCCGCCCGCATCGACCGGTTGCCCACCCAGATGCGTCCGCCCAGGAAGGTGCCGGCGGTGAGGATCACCGCCGGGGCGGCATAGAGGCTGCCGAAATAGGTGCGCACCCCGAGGATGCGGGCGGCGGGGCCCTGGGCCGGATCCCAGCTGGGCCCGCCGCCCGCGCAGTCACCCTCCACCACCAGGTCGGTCACCATGGCCTCGCGCAGGGCCAGGTTGGGGGTGTGCTGCAGCAGCTGCAGCATCTGACGGGCGTACTGGCGTTTATCGGTCTGGGCTCGCAGGGCCCAGACGGCTGGGCCGCGGCTGGCGTTGAGGATGCGCTTTTGCAGGGCCGTCGCATCGGCGAGGCGACCGATCACCCCCCCGAGGGCATCGACCTCATGCACCAGCTGGCTCTTGGCGGGCCCGCCCACCGCCGGATTGCAGGGCTGCCAGGCGATGCGATCGAGGTTGAGGCTGAACAGGGCTGTGTTGAGGCCCAGGCGTGCTGCCGTGAGCGCCGCTTCACAGCCCGCATGGCCCCCACCGACGACAATCACATCGAACCGCTCCGTCGCTGCCTGCAGCTCTGACGGATCGACGCTCCCCTGGATGGGGTGCGGATCGGATGTCGGATTGGACGGGTGGAGGGAGGCCATGGATTCATTCTCCCTGTCGCCCTGGATCAGTCGCCGACCTCGGCGAAGGCATACCAGGCGGAGAGCAGCTCGTAGGCGCCGTTGCGGCGGTTCCAACGGCCGGCATCGCCCCCCTGGTCGGGATGCCACTGCTTGAGGTTGCGGCGCCAGGTGGCCCGCACCACCGTCCAGCTGCTGCCAGGCATCACGCCCAGCTCCTCACAGGCTTCTCGGTAGGCCGCCAGCAGGGGCGCATGGCCTGCTGCGGGCTCGCTCCAGCCCTCGGCGGATCCCGCTCCGCTCTGCTGCAGCCGTTCCAGCAGCTCGCGGGCCTCCTGGCTGGTGCGCAGGGCCTTGGCCGCGTCCTCTCGGGCCTGAGCGAGCTGATCGTTGAGCCGGCCTGTGATCTGCTCGACCCGCTGGCGGGCGCTCTCCAGGTCGGAGCGCAGGCGGCCGCGGTCATCCTCCAGTCCCGCCAGGGTCTGGGCCACCTCTCGGCGGCGCTGTCTGCCGTCCTGCTGGGCCTGCTGGATCTGCTGCTCCATCTCCATCAGCCTGCTGGCAGCGGCCTCGGCCCGGGCGGTCTGTTCGGCCTGGCTGGCCTCCAGGGCCTCGAGGGCCGAGGTCATGGCGCTCCGCAGCTCGCCGATGGCGCTGGTCTGCTGCTCCAGCAGCCGATCGAGGGTCTGGGAGAGGGTTCGCTCCTGATCGCTGAAGCGGCTGCCCAGTCCCTCGAGTTGCTGCTTCACCAGGCGGGAGGCCTCGAAGGCGGTTTCGGCTTCATTGCGGCGTGAGCTGCCCAGGGCATCGAGGCGCCTGAGCAGCTGCGTGCGTTCCGTCTCGAGCGTCTGCAGCTGCTCCTGAAGCCCCCCAAGATTCTGTTTCAGGGCCTCCAGTTCATCGCCATCGCGCCTGTGAGCCTGGTCGGCGTCGCCCAGGCGGGATTCCAGCTCGCGCTGCAGCCGATCCAGCTCCCCGCGCTGGTCCGCAAGGCTGCGCTCCTGCTCCCGGCGCGCCTGATGCAGCTCCTCCTGGAGGCTGCTGGCCAGGGATTCCAGCCGCTGATGCAACGCCAGAACACGGCCCCCCTCTGTCCCTGCGCTGCTCTGACTCAGGGATTGGAGCGTCTGGACTTCCTCGCGGGCACGGCTGTGGGCCTGCCGCGCCTGCTCAAGCTGCTGCTCCAGGGAGACGATGCGCTGCTGGGCGTCGCCGGCGACCTGGTGCTGCCGTTGCTCTGCGGCCCGGGCCGCGGCTTCAGCCTGGGCCAGTTGTTCCCGTGCCTGTGCCAGTTGCCGTTCCGTTTCCGCGACCGCCGCCTCCAGTGCCTGCTGGACCTGCGCGCTCTGGCGATCGCTGATCCCCACCTGGCGCTCCAGCCGGGGGATGGCGACCGCGGGGGCGGTTGTGGTGCGCTTGCGTCGCTGTGGTGCTCCGACGCCCTTGGAGGGGTTGCGCAGCAGGTAAAGACCGAAGCCTGAAAACACCAGCGGTGACACCAGCACCCAGTAGGTGTCGTTACGCAGTTCCTGGTTGCCTTCCCGGGCGGCCTGCTGCCCCCGCACCAGGATCAGCGCCAACAGCAACAGGCCGAAACCGAGGCTGAACAGGCCGATCGCCCGGCGCTCTCCCTGCCCCCCCGGGGGCCTGCTGCCGGATGGGGCCATGGTGCGTGGTCGAATCCGGGAAGGTTAAGCGGAGCTCCCGGGCCCAGCCAGCCGGGGGATCAGAGGCCTCCCGGGGCGGCCAGGTTGCGGAAGCGGGTGAACTGAGGCTCGAACAGCAGCTTGCAGGTGCCCACGGGGCCGTTGCGGTGCTTGGTCACGATCACCTCGGTGATGCCCCGGTCCGGGGTCTCCGGGTTGTAGTACTCGTCGCGGTAGATCATCAGCACCAGGTCGGCATCCTGCTCGATCGAGCCCGATTCCCGCAGATCGCTGAGCATGGGTCGTTTGTTGGTGCGGGCCTCCACGCCGCGGCTGAGCTGGGAGAGGGCCACCACCGGCACATTGAGCTCGCGGGCCATCTGCTTGAGGCCGCGGGTGATGCGCGAGAGCTCCTGCACGCGGTTGTCGCTGCCCCCTCCCTCCATCAGCTGCAGGTAGTCGATCACGATCAGCCCCAGCTCCTTGCCGGTCTCGGCCATCAGCCTGCGGCTGAGGGAGCGCATCTCCAGCACGCCTGCATTGGGTTTGTCATCGATGTAGATCGGCAGCTGGCCGAGGCTGTTGATGCCCTGGCCCAGCAGAGGCCACTCCTCCTGCTGCAGCCGGCCCGTGCGCAGGCGGCTGCTCTCGATGCCCACCTCCATCGCCAGCAATCGGTAGGTGAGCTGCTCCTTGCTCATCTCCAGGGAGAAGACGCACACCGGCAGGCCGTGCAGCTGGGCCACATTGCGGGCCATGTTGAGGGTGATGGCCGTTTTGCCCATCGCTGGGCGGCCGGCAATGATGATCAGATCGCTGCGCTGCAGCCCCTGGGTCATGCCATCGAGGTCGTAGAAGTTGACCGGAATGCCGGCCACGGCCGTCCCCAGGGAGCGGCTCTCGATCTCCTCGAAGGTGCTGGTGAGGATCTCCGCGGTCGGCGTGAGACCGACCGAAGGTTTTTCCTGGCTGATGGCGAAGATGGTCTGCTCGGCCTCATCGAGCACCTGATCCATCGGTTTGCTCTGATCGAAGCCCAGCCGGATCACCTCATTGCCGGAGCGGATCAGCTGCCGGCGCAGGTACTTGTCCATCACCAGGCGGGCCACCTGGTCGATCGAGGCGGTGGAGAGGGTGCGCTCCACCAGCTCTACCAACCGGGCCGCTCCGCCCACCTTCTCCAGGTGACCGGTGTCTGCCAGCCAGGCGCACATGGCGGTCAGATCGGTGGGTTTGCCCTGGCTGTGCAGCATCAGGGCCGTGCGGTAGATGTTGCGGTGGGCGCCCAGGTAGAAGGCTTCAGGCTGAAGCACGTCCGCCACCCGCCCGATGGCGTCGGGATCCAGCAGGATGCCGCCGAGAACCGCCTCTTCCGCTTCGAGGTTCTGAGGCGGAACGGCATCGCTGATCGCCTCGAACTCACCCTGCCGCGCCCGCTGGCCTGCTCTCGGCAGGGGAGTGGCTCCCTGCGAGGAGGCATTGCCGCCACGCTCGGCATCGGCGCTGGATCCGCCGCCCAGCGGCACGCTCACCATGGTGTGGACTCCAACCGGCTGACGGCACTCACTCTGGCGCTGCTCTCCAAAAGGGGAGCGGGATGGGGAGACCTATCTTCTTCCCGGATGCCCTGTTTGGCCATACTCGCGGGCGCTGCATCTGGGGGCTCCTCAGGCCTTAGGCACCAGATCTGGGGTCTGAACCCGGGCTGGTCGGGTTCAGACCCGAACCATGTGTCCGCTACTGGCCGCTTGATCAGTAGCTGACCACTTCCAGGTTGATCTCGGCTGTGACCTCGGAATGCAGTTTCACCTGCACCTTGTAACTGCCGGTGCGGTGGATCTCCGGGACGGTGATCTCGCGGCGGTCGATCTCCTTCTTGGTGGCGGCCTCGATGGCTTCGGCTACATCGCCGTTGGTGACGGTGCCGAACAGCACGTCGTCACCACCGGTCTGCTTCTTGACCGTGAAGCGTCCGATCGTGTCGAGCGCGGTGCGGAAGGCCACGGCTTCGGCCTTGAGGGCAGCCTGGCGTTCAGCCTCCTTGGCCCTGCGGTGCTCCACCTGGCGCAGCACGGCAGGCGTGACGGGCACGGCTTTGCCGGTGGGCACGAGGAAGTTGCGGGCGTAGCCGGGCGCAACCTCCACCAGGTCACCGTCCCGGCCGAGGCTCAGCACGTTCTCCTGCAGCACTACCTGTACACGCTTGGGCATGGTCGTCCGAACCGTTTCGCTCGTTCTGAGATCCGATCGGCCAACCTACGACACAGCCTGGGCGCCGGGAGCTGCGGCCCGGGGCAGGCGCACGTGGGTGGCCAGGCCCAGGGCTCTCATCAGCCGGATGTGCTGCCAGGTGAGATCGATCTGGCCGGGGCCGAAGCCATGGCGGGCGGAGTGGGGGTAGGCGTGGTGGTTGTTGTGCCAGCCCTCCCCGAAGGTGAGCAGCGCCACCCAGAGGTTGTTGCGCGACCGGTCGCCGCTCGCATGCACCGATTCGCCCCAGCAGTGGGTGGCGGAGTTCACCAGCCAGGTGACGTGGTAGACGACCACGAGGCGCAGGGGGATGCCCCAGAGCACCAGGGCCCAGCCACCGGCCCCGGTGGCGGTGCCGATCCAGAAGAGCAGGGCGGCCAGGGGAAGCTGCAGCACCAGGAACCAGCGGTTCAGCCAGCGGTAGTAGGGGTCAACGGCCAGATCTCCCGTGAGCCTGGGCACGGAGGCCAGGGCCGGCACCTCCTGCAGCATCCAGCCCATGTGGCTCCACCAGAAACCGCGGTTGCTGTCGTGGTGATCTGCTTCCGTATCGGAAAATTTGTGGTGGTGGCGGTGCAGGCCCACCCAGTCGATGGGGCCGTGCTGGCAGCTCAGGGCGCCGCAGGTGGCGAAGAAGCGCTCCAGCCAGCGCGGCACGCGGAAGGCCCGGTGGGTGAGCAGCCGGTGATAGCCGATCGTCACCCCGAGGCAGGCCGTCGTCCAGTAGAGAACGAGCAGCGTCGCCACGGCGGTGAAGCTCCAGAACTGCGGCAGCAGGGCCACCAACGCCAGGCCATGGATGGCCACCATGAACAAGATCACGCCCCAGTTGGCGCCTTTGGCGGGGGCGATCGCCGGCTGGCCGCGGCGCGTTTGGTGCAAGGCCTGGGCCCGGCGCAGTGAATCGCTGCCGGCGTTGATGGTGGCGCAGCGGCGGGTGTGCTGCGTCTGCGGCTGCTGCCTGGGGGCCTGGAGCGTGGAGGGCGTGGCGGCCATGGAGGACCGAATCCGGATCGAACGATAAGATGGTAGCAATACGGATCCTGATCAC
>JBAWXG010000055.1:0-15326 GCA_037144195.1 Synechococcus sp. ELA057 | reverse complement strand
AGCTGGAGCGACCTGGCCCTGGCCTGCCTGATCCACGTGGGCATGAAACGGCTGATGCCTGGTGAGGACTCAGGGCTGGGGATCGGGGCGGAGTACGAGGAGGCGCTGCGGTTGCATGGTGCTGGAGCAAGCCCCTTGTTTTGATCTGACCTGCATTGGCCCTTAGGGCGGCCGGGCCATCAAATAGAGGAAGACCAAAACAATGCAGTAATTGCATAGTTTTGGCGTAACTGGCAACGCTCTGAGATGCCAGGCTGCGGCTGGCGTTGCCAGGGGCCAGACTGCTGCAATAACGCTCCCGAGCTGCATGCGCAGGTCACCGCTTTGCGGCATCCACTCGGGCCCTCCCAGGGCAGCCCAAACCCTCCGCTGCATGCCCGCCCGCCGCTCCAATCCCAAGCCCCCAAAGGCCGCAGATGCCAAGGGCGACCTTGCGGCACTGGGCTTCCGGGTGGCCGACAGCGGCCCGCACACCAGCAAGACCCTGATGCTCCAGGAGCTGGAGGCCCTGCTGGCCGCGGTGCCCGCAGACGCTCCGGCCAGGGCCTACCGGGCCGCGATCGTGGAGGAGAACGTGCTGGGCAAGCGCACCCTCTCCACCCGCAAGGAAACTGCCACCCGGCTCACCGCTCTGCATGGACTTGACCCGAGCAAGCCACTGTTCCGAGTTCTGCGCCGGCTCTGGGCGGTGGATCCTGCCGCACACCCCCAGTTGGCCCTGCTCAACGGCCTGGCCCGCGACCCGCTGCTGATGGCCACCACGGGGAAGGTGATGCTGATGGCCCAGGGGGAGCTGCTGCAGCGATCCGAGATGGTGGCTGCAGTCCAGGGCTTCACCCACGACCGTCTCAGCCCCAAGGTGCTCGATGCAGTGGCCCGCAACGCCGCCAGCAGCTGGACCCAGAGCGGTCACCTCAAGGGCAAGGTCAAGAAGCTGCGGCAGCCGCTCAAGCCCCGCCCGGTCGCTTTGGCCCTGGCGTTATGGATTGGGTACGTCAGCGGCAAGCGCGGCAAGGCTCTGCTCAACACCCCCTGGGCAACTGCGCTCGACAGTTCCAGCTCTGGCCTGTTGGAGCTGGCGGAGCAGGCCAAGAGCTTGGGCCTGCTCAAGCTGTCCCACGGCGCCGGGGTGGTTTCGATCGATCCCAGTGGATTAGATCCTCTGCACGGAGGCCAGCAACCATGAGCCGGATCGATGAGCTCGCAAAGCGCTACGCCGATCACATCGCTGTGCCCTGGCAGCAGGGGCTGCCCGCGGCCAACCGAGTGGTGATGCTGGTCTACGAAAAAGAGCTGGAGCGGCACCTGCGGGCCAAGCTGCTGGAATTCGAGCAGGCCACCAAGACGGCAGGCCATGGCTGGCAGCTGGTTGATCTCACCACGGCCTTTGCGGAGTGGATGGGCGGCATGAAGTACCGCGAGGAGTACTTCGAACGACCAGATGACATCCGCCTCAAGCTGGATTCCAGCTTCCTGCGCCACGTGGCAGACCTGATCAAGGCCCAGCTCAGCCAGGCCAGCGACAACAACGTGGTTGTGCTGCTGGGTGCAGGAAGCCTCTTCGGGTTCCTGAGGCTCTCGGATGTGATCAAGGAGGTGGAGCGCGAAATCCAGGGTCGCCTGGTCGTGTTCTTCCCCGGCCAGAAGGACGGCAACAACTACCGGCTGCTCGATGCCCGAGATGGCTGGAACTACATGGCGGTGGGCATCACCCGCCATCCCACAGGAGCGGTGGCATGACCCAAAAGATTTTCCAAACCCTGCAGCGCGACCCGCGCACCAGCCCGCTGGCCAACAACGGCCAGGCGCGGATCACCACGCTCGACGACGAAAACGCTCGCCGTGAGCTGGCTGGGGAGCTCAGCACCTTCGTCTGCGACGGCCAGTACGGCCAGGCCCTTGAGCGCATCCTGCAGAGCTACCTGTCACAGCAGGGGCAGGCACGCCAGAACGCTGCCTGGGTGTCGGGGTTCTTCGGGAGTGGCAAGTCGCACCTGCAGAAGATGCTCGGCCATCTGTGGGCCAATACCGAGGTGAGCCCCGGCAAGCGAGCCCGGGATCTGGTGCTGGAGCTCCCCGATGGGGTGAAGGCCCACTTCCGTGAGCTCGACACACTTGCCGCCAGAAGTGGCAAACCGCTGATGGCGGCCAGCGGCGCCATGCCCTCGGGCGCCAAGGACGCCGTGCGTAAAACCGTGCTGGCGATCCTGCTGAAAGCAGTGGGGATGCCCGAGAAGGTGCCCCAGGCACGCTTCTGCTTCTGGCTGCGGGAAAAGGGCTACCTCAATGCGGTGCGCTCGGCCGTAGAGGCAGAAGGCAGCCGCTGGCTGGAGGAGCTCGATGAGCTCTACGTAAGCCCGCTGATCGCCGGAGCCGTGCTGGAACAAGATCCGGACTATGCCGCCGGCAACCGCGAGGCGCGAGACGTGATTCGCCAGCAATACCCCAACAGCGACAGCGACATCACCACCGCCGAGTTCGTGCAGCTGGCCCGCAAGGCGCTGGCGCCCGATGGCGGCGAGCTACCTCACACGATGCTCGTGCTCGATGAGGTGCAGCAGTACATCGGCGACTCCAACGACCGGGCCACCGACTTTGTGGAAGTTGCCGAGGCTGTTCAGGCTGAGCTCGACAGCCGGGTGATGTTGGTGGCTTCCGGCCAGTCGGCGTTGTCGTCAGAAACGCCCCAGCTCCAGAAGCTCAAGGACCGCTTCCGCGTCACGGTGCAGCTGTCGGACACCGACGTGGAAACGGTGATCCGCAAAGTAATCCTGCAGAAGCGCGCCGACGCCCAGGCCGACGTGCAGCAGGTGCTGGAGGCCAACGCCGGTGAGGTCTCCAAACAGCTGGAAGGCAGCCTGATCAAAGAGCGCAGCGAAGACCGCCAGGTGGCGGTGGCCGACTACCCGCTGCTGCCCACGCGCCGGCGCTTCTGGGAGGAATGCTTCCGCAGCGTGGATGTGGCCGGCACCAACAGCCAGCTTCGCTCCCAGCTGCGGATCATCTTTGACGCCGTCAAAGACATCGCCGAGGACGAACTGGGCCGAGTGATCACCGGCGATGTGTTGTTCCAGGCGATGGGCCCAGACCTGGTGAACTCGGGCGTGCTGCTCAACGAGCTCAACAACCGCATCGCCGGCCTCGATGACGGCACTGAAGAAGGCAAGCTCAAGCAAAGCCTCTGCGGGCTGGCCTTCCTGATCAGCCGGCTGCCGCGTGAGCAGGGCGCCGACAAAGGGATTCGCGCCACGGCCCGCACTTTGGCCGATCTGATGGTGCCGGATCTCCGCAAGGACAGCGGCCCCCTGCGCAACCAGATCGCCGGGCTGCTGGAGGCGATGGCAGAGGACGGTGTTGTGATGCCGATCCCTGCCGAGCAAGGGCAGGTGGAATACCGCCTCCAGACCACGGAAGGAGCCCAGTGGCAGCGCCTGTTTGAAGAGAAGCGCCAAGCGGTCCGCAACGACACTGCCGAAATCACCAACGAACGAGAGAAGCGCCTCGGCCTGGAGCTCCAGAAGGAACTCAAGGCGGTTCGCTTGCTGCAGGGGCAAGCCAGGATCCAGCGGTCGATCGTCTACTGGCCTAACCCCGAGCCGCCGGCACCCTCGAACGAGCAGGTGGTGGTGTGGATTCGCGATGGCTGGGGCTGCAGCGAAAAGGAGGTGCGCGATGCCGCCCGCGAGGCCGGTGCCGACGATCCGGTATTGCATGTGTTCCTGCCGCGCCGCAACGCGGAAGAGCTGCAAAGCCGGATCATTGATGCCACGGCTGCCCGCCGGGTGCTCGATCACTACGGCTCCCCCTCCACGCCAGAAGGCAAGGAAGCAAGGCAGGCGATGCAAAGCCGCCAAAGCCGCGCAGAAGACGACTGCAACGAGCTGATTGCCGATGTGATCGCCAATGCCCTGGTGCTCAAGGGCGGCGGCATCGAGGAGTACGGCATCAAGCTCAGCGAGAAGCTGCAGTCCGCGGCTTCTGAGGCAGCACTAGCCCGGCTGTTCCCCGAGTTCCACAAGGCCGACCACGGCAGCTGGGGCACCGCCGTGAAGCGCGCCAAAGATGGCAGCGATTCACCGCTTTCTGCCGTGGGCCATCAGGGATCCAACGACAGCCATCCAGTTGCCCGCATCGTCATCGGTGCCATCGGCGGCGGCAAAGAGGGCAGTGCGATTCGCGCCGACCTACGCGTAGCGCCCTATGGCTGGCCGCAGGATGCAATGGATTCGGTGCTGCTGGCCCTGCTGCGCGACGGCACCCTCAGCGCCAAGGACAGCCAGAACAACCCGATTGCGCTTGGGCAGCTCGATCAACAGAGCCTGGGCAAAGCTCGCTTCTACCTGCAGGAGGTGCGCCTCACCGTCAAGGAAAAGATGGGCGTGCGGGGCGTGTTTGGCATTGCCGGCGTCACGGCCCAATCAGGGCAGGAAGAAGCCAAGGCCGTCGAGTTCCTCGATGCCCTTGAGAACAAGGTTCTCCAGTCCGGTGGCGAAGCCCCGCTGCCGCCGCCGGTGAGCGCCACCCTCCTGAAGGAGCTACGCCAAAAGAGTGGGCCCGAGCAACTAAAAGCGATCCTTGATGCCAAGGAGCAGCTGCAGGAGTTGTGGGATCAGGCCTGCAGCCTGGCCGCCCTCAAGGAGAAACGTCTGCCTGGCTGGGAGCGGCTGCAGGCTCTGCTGCACCAGGCCCAGGGGTTGCCTGTCCGTCAAGAGCTGGAGCCCCAGGTGGAGGCGATCCGGAGCCAGCGCTCGCTGCTCGACTCCACCACCGACTTTGTGGCTCCATTGCTCCAGCAACTGGAGCAGGCACTCACGGCCGAGCTGGAGCAGGCCCAGCAACAGGTGAGCCAGGTGGTGGCCGCCGAGCTGCAGCAACTGCAGGCCAGTGCTGAGTGGCAAGACCTACCGGAGGTCGAGCGCAATCGCATCGGTCAAGCGCTGCAGTTGCCGGTGGCGGCTCCATCCGCCGAACCCGTGGAGCGAAGCAAGCTGCTGGAGGCGCTGCAGCAGCGCTCCCTGGCCAGCAGGGCGGAGCTGGCCGAAAGTCTGCCCACCCGCTTTGGCAAGGCACGATCTGCGGCAGCAAAGGCCCTGGAGCCCAACATCCAGCCGCTCAAGCTCAGCAGTGGGGTGCTCAAAGACGAAGCAGCCCTTGATGCCTGGTGGGCGTCCAAACGCCAGGAGCTAATCACGTCGCTTCAAAACGGTCCGATCCAGATCAACTAATCCCCATGCCCGCCCTCGCCTCCGATCTGCGAAAGACCCTCGAAAACACCGTGGTGAAAGCCCGCGATAAAGCCGAAAGCGGCGCGCGGGATGCCCTCACCGCCCTGGCGGTGGATGCCAGCGAGCCCTTCGGCTCGATGAGTGAGGAGGAGCGCAAGCTGCGCAACCGCCTGCGTGCCCGCGGCCGCCAGCTGGGGGATCAACGCGATCCCCAGAAGGGCAGCCAAAGCATCGAGCGCCTGGTGCGAGAGATGGCTTATGAGCACTGGCACCGCATGCTCTTTGCCCGCTTCTTGGCCGAAAACCAGCTGCTGATCGAGCCCACATCAGGGGTCGCAATCAGCCTCGATGAATGCGAGGAGCTCGCAACAGAGGAAGGCACCGATCTCTGGGGGCTGGCCGCGCAATTTGCCCAGTTGATGCTGCCGCAGATCTTCCGAGGGGATGATCCGGTGCTGGCGGCGAAGTTGCCGCTGGAGATCCGCCAACAACTGCAGGGCTTGGTCTCAACCCTTGCAGCCGAGGTGTTCAGCGCCAGCGACAGCCTCGGCTGGGTGTACCAGTTCTGGCAGGCCCTGGAGAAGGAGCGGGTCAACCAGTCGGAAACCAAGATCGGCGCCGACGAACTGCCGGCAGTCACGCAGCTTTTCACCGAGCCCTACATGGTGGACTTTCTGCTGCACAACTCCCTGGGCGCCTGGTGGGTCACCCGGCATCGAAACCAGCCATGCCCTGTGGAACTCAGCTACCTGCGCTGTCTGGAAGACGGAACGCCAGCGGCTGGTGGCTTTCAGGGTTGGCCGGACAGCCTCAAGGATTTCACCCTGTTGGATCCCTGCTGCGGCTCCGGTCACTTCCTGGTGGCGGCCTTTCTGCTGTTGGTGCCGATGCGCATGGCCTCAGAAGGCCTCAGTCCCAATGAGGCGGTGGATGCTGTGCTGGCTGAAAACCTGCACGGACTGGAGCTCGATGCCCGCTGCGTGGAGATCGCCGTCTTTGCGCTGGCTTTGGCGGCATGGCGGTTCCCGGGCGAAAGCGGCAAACCGCTAGGCGTGCGCAAGGGCATGCCTTCGCCGCAGATTGCATGTTGCGGCCTAGAGCTCAGCGCTTCCAGTGAGCAATGGCAAGAACTAGTACCAGCCGATCTGCAGGATTGCTCTCGCCTAAGAGCGGGACTTGCACAACTACACCACGCCTTCGGCAAGGCTCGATTTCTAGGAAGCCTACTCTCACCTTCCAGCTCCGGACAGGCAAGCCTCTTGGCTGCAGGCATTGCAGAGGTCCGTACATTTCTCGATCAGGCGTTGCGCAAAGAAAGAAACTCAGCCCTTGACAAGGATGATCTTGCTGCCACCGAGATGGTGCTAACGGCGCGAGGATTGCTGGATTCGGCTATAATGTTGGACGACAAATACAATCTAGTTATCACCAATGTACCCTTTAAAACCGCAATCAGCCTGGATGATGCAATCAAGAAGTTTATTGCAACTAACTTTAGTCCGGGCAAGGCAAACTTGGCCACAGCAATGGCTCTTAGAATGGAGCGACTCGCGATTGAAGGTGGATGTTTTGCATATGTTGCGCCACAGAACTGGATGGCATTAAAGGGCTATGAGGCGATGCGCAGACATCTTCTCGGCAGCAACAGAGTCCGTGTTATTGCCAGGCTCGGTGACAAAGCCTTTGAAAGCCCCGGGTCAAACGGCGAGCAGATTTCTCTTAATCTGATGTCAAAAGATAGCGCTGAGTGCTCTACTTGTTTCTTCGCGATAGACGCCTCAGCGGAGAGTTCCACGCAAAAAAAAGGCGAAGCACTTTGCTCTGGAGCAATTCACTCTCTCAATGTCAAGCAACAGCTTGGGAATCCACAGGCTATTATTACTTTTGAGAAGCTTAGCTCTATATCTGCGATTGGAGATTACGCGACAGCCCTTTGTGGCGTAAGCACCAGCGACTCGCCGCGATTCATCCGCAAGATATGGGAAATCTCCCCTGTGCTTGACCTGGGTGACTGGGAGCTCCATCACAGCACAACAAGTGAGACAGCACTGTATGCAGGAATGGACTCGGCCATCTACTGGCAGAATGAAAAGGGCGAGTTGGCGCAGCTCGCTTACTCGGTTCGACACCTAAACCATAATGCACAGAACTGGAGGAGGGGAAAGCCAAACTGGGGGCTCGAGGGCATAGCAATTAGCCAAATGGGCGAGCTAGAAGCGTCTGTATATGTCGGGAATATCTATGACAATAACTGCACAGCAATAGTGCCTAAGAACCAGGCATTAGTGCCTGCGCTATGGCTCTATGCCGAATCAGGCGAGCTGAGCAAAGCAGTAAGAAAGATAAACCAAAAGAGGAGTGTTGAAGTTGGCACGTTTCTTGCAGCTGAATTTGACGCATCTGCCTGGATCGAGCGAGCAAAGGATAGTCTCCCGCAGGGGCTTCCAAAGCCCTTTTCGAATGATCCAACGCAGTGGTTATTTCATGGGCATCCACATCCCGCCAATGACACGTTGCATATAGCTGTTGCTCGTTTACTTGGCTATCGCTGGCCGGCCGAGATGGATGCCTCCATAGAGCTCTCCGATGAAGCTCATGAATGGATTACACGCTGCAATGCATTGGCCAGCCACGCAGATGAAGACGGCATTGTCTGCTTGCCATCGGTGCGAGGCGAGCTTGCCGCCCACGAACGGCTTGGCAAACTGCTGGCACATGCATTTGGAAGCGAGTGGTCGGCGGTTAAGGAAAGAGAGCTACTTTTAGCCGCTGCTGTGGCCAATAATTCCCGTAAGCCCGATCCCAGCCTGGACACCTGGCTGCGGAGTTCCTTCTTCGGTGAACATTGCAAGCTATTCCAAAGCCGGCCGTTTATTTGGCAGGTTTGGGATGGAAACCCCTCAGGTTTCTCAGCTCTGGTGAACGCCCATAAGCTTGCGGCACCTGACGGCAAGGGCCGTAAGTCGTTGGAGCTGCTTACCTTCACTTACCTCGGCGACTGGATTAACCGCCAGAAACTCGATCAATCGGAAGGCGTCAATGGAGCCGATGATCGCCTCTCAGCCGCCCTCGATCTCCAAGGACAGCTCAAGAAGATCCTCGATGGGGAACCTCCTTACGACCTCTTCGTGCGCTGGAAGCCGCTGCATCAGCAGCCGATCGGCTGGGAGCCCGACATCAACGACGGCGTTCGCCTCAATATCCGCCCCTTCCTCGGTGCCCAGCTGCGCAAAGGGGGCAAAGCCGGGGCCGGGATCCTTCGCGCCAAACCCGGCGCCATCCAGTGGTCAAAGGACCGGGGTAAGGAACCGATGCGATCCAAAGAGGACTTCCCCTGGTTCTGGGGGTGGGATGAAAACAGTCCCGCCATGGCCACCGATTTCGGTGCTCCGATTTCTGGTGCTCCGCCTGCGGGCGACGGCTTTGACGGCAACCGCTGGAATGACCTGCACTACAGCCTGGCGGCTAAGGAAGCTGCCAGGGCTCGGCATCGGGGGGAGGGTTGATCCATGGCGCCACGCACCCTGCTCGAATCCCTGATCCAGAAGCTGCGCGGCTGCAACGTCCATGGCGATGCAGAAGAGTCGCCCGTCGCCATCCTCTGGACCGATCCCCGCAGCGAGTGGAAGCCGCTGCTTGCTCTGCTGCGGCAGCAGTTGCCCGAGCTGCTCTGCCTGGGCGACTACGACCCCGAGCACCAGCAGGGTCCGGCGCTCTGGCTGCGCTGCATCGTGGATCGCAGCTTGCCTGCCGCTGCTGCCGCAGCAGGTCAGATCCCGGTGATCTATCTCCCTGGCATCAGCCGGCAGGAGTTGCGTGCCGGCGAGGGTTGCCCCTGGACCCTGGAGCCTCTGATTGAACTGATGTTCCGCGGCAGCCTCTGGCTCCAGCGCAATGGACGCGACTGGACCCTGGCCGCCTTCCTGAGCTCAAGTGATGCCCTGGGCCTGGATCTGGCCGGCGATCAGGGCACCAAAGCAGCACTCAGCCGCGCTCTTGCTGAAGTGGCTTCCGTGCCGCTCGAGCAGCTGCGCGGCAAGCGGCTGGAGGCGGAAGACTTCAACGCCTACTTGGTTCCTGATTCGATTCGCGACCTCCTGCAGTGGATGGCGGATCCACCGGCCTTCCAGCAGCGCTGCAGCCAAGAGCAGTGGGCAGTTCTTTCCTCCACTTGGAAAAAAGACCTCAAGTTCGATCCCGCCAAAGACGGTGAGCTCTCCGCTGCCGAACGGCTGACCAAAGGAAAGGGGGGTTGGGACAAGGTCTGGCAGCGCTTTGCAGAAAACCCCACCGCCTTCCCGGGTATCCCTGAGCTGCTGCGCCGGGTTGAGCCTGAGCAAATGGGCCTGGCCGTTGGAGGACAAGACCTCTCCCGCTGGCCCTCCCACAACGCCGCCTGCGAAGCCCAGGTGCTCGCTGGTCTCAAGGCCCTGACCGGCAAATCCCATGCCGAGGCCTGCCGCTGCGTGCGGGATCTGGAAGTCCAGCACCGCGAGCGGCGCAGCTGGATTTGGGCCCAGCTCGGGCTCTCACCGATGGCGAAGCTGCTTGAGCCGCTTGGCCTGTTGGCCCAACGCGCCGATCAACCCCTAGTCGGGACCACCCCTGAGGAGTTCATCGCGCCCTATACAACTGATGGCTGGGAGGCCGATCTCTCCGCCTGGAGGGCCGTGGCGATGGCCAAGACAGCCCAGGAAGACATGGTGCGCAAGGTGGTGGCAGCACTGCTGCGCCCCTGGCTGGATGACACCGCCAGTCGCTTCCAAAAAGTCGTTGCCAGCACTGGCCTGCCGACTCCTCAAGACCAAGGCGCCATCACCGCAGATCCCGGCGAAGTGCTGCTGTTTGCCGATGGCCTCCGCTACGAAGTGGCCCGCCAGCTGCAGAAAGAGCTGGAGGTGATGGGCATCACCGGCAACCTCACCACCCGCTGGGCGGGGTTGCCCACGGTCACCGCCACAGCCAAGCCCGCGATCACGCCCCTGATCGGCGAGATTCAGGGCCAGGCCCTACCGGAAGATTTCGCTCCAGCCTTCCGCTCCGGCAAACCCACCAGTGCCGCCGAATTGCGCAAGGCCCTCACCGCCCAGGGCTACACGGTGCTGAGTGACGACGAGCTGAACATCCCCTCCGGACCTGAGGCTCGCGGCTGGCTGGAGATCGGCAACCTCGATCATCGTGGACATGACCTGCAGAACGACTTCCCGCGGGTGATCCAGCCAGAGATTGAGCGGCTGGCCCTACGCATCCAGAAGCTGCTGGATGCTGGTTGGCGCTCCGTGAAGGTCGTCACCGACCACGGCTGGCTGTTCTGCCCCAATGGGCTGCCCACCGCTGAGCTCCCCAAGCACCTCACCGCCAGCAAGTGGGCCCGCTGCGCCGCCATCAAGGGCGACTCCCAGGTGCCGGTGCCCACCGCAGCCTGGAGCTGGAACCCCAGCGAGCAGTTCGCCACCCCAAATGGCGCCGCCTGCTTCAACACAGGGGGCAGCTACTCCTATGCCCATGGCGGCATCAGCCTGCAGGAGTGCCTCACCCCCGTGCTGGTGGTCTCCGGCGGAGCGCCCAGCGCCCCTGCCGCAGCCATCATGGAGATCAGCTGGAAGGGCCTGCGCTGCAACCTGGAGGTGAGCGGCGGCACGGCCGGCATGACAGCGGACCTGCGCCGCGAAGCCGCTGGCGGCCCATCGGTGGCCACCACGGCCAAACCGATCGACGAAGGCGGTGCCCGCCTTCTGGTGGAAGATGACGAACTGGAAGGGAAAGAGGTGGTGGCGGTGCTGTTGAGCCCTGATGGCCGGGTGATCGCCCAGCGCCGCACCGTGGTGGGAGGAGGGAACGCATGAGCAGCACCGACATCGCCGCCACCAGCGAGATGGACCATCTCGATCAGCTCGGAGCCAAGGCCTTCGATGGCTTCCTGGTTCGCAAGGACCTGGTGCGCAAATACTCCCGCCAGTACCCAGTGCCCACCTACGTGGTGGAGTTCCTGCTGGGCCGCTATTGCGCCAGCACCGATCCAGCCGAGATCGAAGAAGGCCTGCAGATCGTGGAGAAGCAGCTCCAAGGGCGCACGGTGCGCACCGGAGAAGAAGAGCTGTTCAAGGCCCGCTCCCGTGATCAGGGCAGCGTCAAGATCATCGACATCGTGCGGGCCCGCCTCGATACCCGCAGCGATTCCTACGCCGCAGAGGTCCCAAGCCTGGCCATCAAGGACGCCCAGATCGATGACGAGCTAGTGCGTGCCAACGAGCGCATGCTTACCGATGGCTTCTACGCCGAGGTGACGCTCGAATACGACCCGGTGATCGCCCAGGAGCGCAACGGCCGGCCGTTCAGCATCGCCGGGCTGCGGCCGATCCAGATGTCCAACCCAAACGTGCTGGGGATATTGGCCAAGGGCCGAGCTGCTTTCACCACAGATGAGTGGCGCGACTTTCTGATCCGCTCGATCGGCCTAGAGCCAACCGCCCTCGATGAGCGGGCCAAGATGGTGGTGCTGCTGCGCATGGCTCCCTTCGTGGAGCGCAACTTCAACCTGGTGGAGCTGGGGCCACGCGGCACGGGCAAGAGCCACCTGTTCCAGCAGATCTCGCCCTACTCCCACCTGATCTCGGGCGGTAAGGCCACCGTCGCCAAGATGTTCGTCAACAACGGCAATGGCCAACGCGGCCTGGTCTGCCAGTACGACGTGGTCTGCTTCGACGAGGTGGCTGGTGTGTCGTTCGATCAGAAGGACGGCGTCAACATCCTCAAGGGCTACATGGCCTCCGGTGAGTTCAGCCGAGGCAAGGAGAGCATCCGTGCTGAGGGCGGGATCGTGATGGTGGGCAACTTCGATGTCGATGTAGAACAGCAGCAGCGCATCGGTCACCTGCTCAGCCCCTTGCCCCGCGAGATGCGGGATGACACGGCCTTCCAGGACCGTATCCACGCCTATGCCCCAGGCTGGGACTTCCCCAAGCTCAACCCCAACGAGCACCTCACCACCCACTTCGGCCTGGTGAGCGACTTCCTGAGCGAGTGCTGGAGCCGCTTGCGTGACGGCAGCCGCCTGGCGGTCTTACAGAACCGAGTGCACCTCGGCGGTGCCCTCAGTGGCCGCGATATAGAGGGCGTCAACAAGACCGTGAGCGCCCTCATCAAGTTGCTGTTCCCAGATCCCGAGATGGAGATCCCCGAAGAGGATCTCGAATGGATTGTTCGCCTGGCGCTTGAATCACGCCGCCGTGTCAAGGAGCAGCAGAAGCGCTGCCTCAAGAGCGAGTTCCGCAACACCCACTTCAGCTACACCCTCGGCCTCGATGGGGTGGAGAAGTTCGTGGCCACACCCGAGCTCCACAGCGACGACGCCATTGACGGCGATCCCCTGCCGCCCGGCCAGGTGTGGGCCATCAGCCCCGGCACTGGCGAAACCGGCCCCAGCCTCTACCGAATCGAGGTGGCCGTTGGGCCCGGCAGTGGAGTCAAGATCCTCAATCAGCCCGTGCCCCCTGCTTTCCGCGAGAGCACCAAGGTGGGCGAGCAAAACCTCTATGCCCGTGCCAAGAGCCTGGTGGGTGACCGCGACCCGCGTGGCCATGAGTACTCCATCCAGCTGCGCGCCATGGACAACGACCGCAGCGGCGCTGGCCTGGGTCTACCGGTGATGATCGCCCTGGTCGGTGGCTTGCTTGATCGCAACACTCGAGGCGGCACCATCGTCATTGGCTCTCTAAACCTGGGTGGCTCAATCGAGATGATCCCCAATGCTATCGCCATCGCCGAACTGGCAGTAGAGAAGCAGGCCAAAGTGCTGCTGATGCCCGTTTCGGCCCGCCGCGGTCTCAATGACCTACCCGACGACCTCTGGACCAAGATCTCGATTGAGTTCTATAAGGATCCAGAGGATGCGGTGTTTAAGGGGCTTGAGGAGTAGGCGGCCGCAAAGTCGAGTCATTTTCCCATTGACAGATCTGAGATCTAATATTTCTATCCGTGTAGAGTCGCACAACATCCGCTGCAATCGACTGAGCAAGGAAAACTGACTGCCAGAGTGAGGTGTTGTCTCCCTCCGACTCTTGATATCTTGAACTCCACGACGGGAAAGCAGATACGCTTGCAGGAATCTCGTCAAAAAACCGCGCGCCTGTTTGTTGACCACATTCTTTCGCCAAGTCTTTCAGTCCGTGATTAAAGCGGCGCCGCTCTTCTTCCTCTGAAGTGATCACCCCTGACTGCCAGCCAGCAGCCTTTAATAGCTTTTCAGTAACAAATCGATAAGATCGGGCGCAGACTGGATTTGCCTTGTCGGCCAGCAAGAGGTGGTTTGCGGCCCGAATATCCTGATCGGCGCTTTTCAGCCTAGCGAGAGCAATGCCTTGGAAAATATTAGCATCAATGAGATCGCCGACTCCGTAGGCATAGTCGATACAGTTTGACCAGTGCTCAAGAAGTTTTCTTGAAAAAGCCGAGTCTGCGATTGTTTCTTGAAAAAGCTCGTACTTAAGCGGTTCGGGCATTTCGCCCAGACAGGCAGGGAAAGAAAGGTGAAAACTACCAAACCCGATCGGTGTGTTCAATCCCCAGAAGCATCCATCGTATAGAAATCCACTCTCGTAAAGCCAGCCAACTTCCTGAGAGCCAGCCTTTGATCTTTGCTTGAACCATTCAAAGATGAACTTGTCGGGGCCCGTTCCGCCCATAATGAACGAATGTCGAAACTGAATCGAGTATTCGAACACTGCTTTCCAAGGACGAGCAGCATGGCCAATGCCTTCCTCTCTGTAGCGCTTGTTGGCAAGAAGCAGCCATTCCTCCAGGGTCTGTCTATCTGTCATTCTTGAGCTTGATGCTATGGACATGCTAGCCAACTCGGGCGGCCTTCGGTTTATGCCATGTCATCTGCAGCCAAGTTTCCTTGTAAGGGATTGCAGTGTTGACAATTGCAAGCCAATACACAGGGAAGGCCTAATGGGCTGTGTTTGGATTTTTGGAGTGCTTCATCGTGCTCCCTGTCATAGATGCGGCTCAGAAGCTTCTGTCTTTTGAAGTCCTTCGCCGCCCTGCGCCAGCAGCTGGTGGGGGTGGGTTGAGGCCCCCACGGGGCTCCTGCCAGGCCCGTGGCAAAAGCCAGAGGACCCGCCGCCTTCTGGCTCCATGAACCCCCTGCTGCGGCTGCTCGGAGCGGCCGCGTCAAACGGCCTGCTCACCGGTCAGATCGTCTTCTCGACCGCGTTTGTCGGCGCCTGTGAGCTGCCCAACTGGATCCAGGCGCCCCGCGAGGTGAATGCCTGCCTGGAGCGCTGGATGACGGTCAGCGCCCTGTTCTTCCCCTCCGGCATGCAGGCCACCATCGGGAAGATTCAACCGGCCCTGACGCCTGGCCGGCGGGGAGTGTTCCGATGAGCCGCCCCATTCCGACCTCGGCCTACGTCGAGCACTTCGATCCCGAGCTGGCTCACCACCGTGCCTGGCTGTTGGCGGTATTGGAGCATCTGGTCGCCCATGAACCCCAGGCCCTGGAGGAGGGCGGAACGCTGCGGCGCCTCTGGACGGCCCATCAGGCCGGGGTCGCTCCGTCTCCGGCACCAGCACTACCGCTGCCAGTACCAACGCCTAAGCCCCCCAGCCGAGCCAACCCACTGCCGGTGCCCTGGTTTGCTCAGCTGGATTCAGCCACCGATGAGGGCCGGCGGATGTGTTTCAGCTCCAGCTGCGGCATGCTCCTGGCCTTCCTCAAGCCCGGCATCCTGACTGGTTCCAATGGAGACGACCAGTACCTGGCCCGGGTCCACCAGTTCGGCGACACCACCGATCCGGCGGCCCAGATCAACGCCCTGGCCAGCTACGGCATCAGCGCCCGCTTCTCCAACCAGGCCAGCTTCTCCACCCTGGAAGAACAGATCGCCGCTGGCATCCCCGTCCCCTGCGGCTACCTGCACCGTGGCCCGATCAGCAGGCCCGGCGGCGGCGGCCACTGGCTGATCGTCGTCGGCATCACGCCCACTCACCTGATCGTGCACGACCCCTTTGGGGAGGCCGATCTTGTGAACGGCACCACCCTGGGCGGCATCGCCCGCTTCTGCCGCTACAGCCGCCGGAACTTTGCACGGCGCTGGA
>JBAWXG010000054.1:0-17134 GCA_037144195.1 Synechococcus sp. ELA057 | reverse complement strand
CTGGCCCAGGGGATCGGCAGCGTGCGGGCGGCCGCGGTGCAGGCTCGCCTGAGCAGCCATGTGCTGCAGGTTGCCGCCGAGGCCACCAGGCACAGCCATCGGGGCGAAGGTCCCGCCGCAGAACTGGTGCTGGCCGTCAGCGGCCTGGGCCCTCAGGCGGCACGGCGCTGGGGCCAGCGTCTGGGAGCGGAGCGCACCGTGCTGCAGGGGGGTGGTGGCCTGGGGCTGCGGCTGCAGCGCCAGCTGCAGCGCGGTCTGAGGGAGGGTGCGGCAGCGGTGGTGCTGATCGGCAGCGACCTTCCCGAACTGGCCGTCCCCGATCTGATCCAGGCGCTTGAGCTGATGCGCGCCCATCCCCTGGTGCTCGGTCCTGCTGTCGATGGGGGCTACTGGCTGATCGGGCTCGGGGGGCACTGGCCGGCCCTGTTCGCCGGAGCCGACCAGGCGATTCCCTGGGGCAGTGATCGCGTGTTGAGCCAGACCCTGGCAGTGGCAGGGCAGCTCGGGCTGAGGCCGGCATGGCTACCGCTACGCTCCGATCTCGACCAACCCGCCGATCTGGAGCGCTGGCGGTGAGCGATCGGACGAGCCTCAGCGTCGTGATCCCGGTTCTCAATGAAGCGACGCGGCTGCCGGCGCTGCTCGCCGACCTGGCCGCGGCACCGCCGGAACTGGCGATGGAGCTCTGGGTGGTGGATGGGGGCAGCTGTGATGGCAGCGCCGAACTGGCTGCGCTCGCCGGCGCCAGGGTTCTGCGCTGCCGCCCTGGCCGGGGCGAGCAGATCCGCCACGGCATCCGGCGAAGCCATGGCACCTGGTTGCTGCTGCTGCATGCCGATGTGCGCCTGCCGCCGCTCTGGTGGCAGCTGCTGCTGCAGGCGATGGCGACGGGAGCGGAAAGCGCCTGGGCCTTCCCGCTCGCGATTGAAGGGGCAGGCCCATGCCTCGGCCTGGTGGCCCTGCTGACCAACCTGCGCTGCCGGCTGCGGCAGCTCCCCTATGGCGATCAGGGACTGCTGCTAAGCCGGGCGGTTCACGACCGCGTGGGGGGACTGGCGCCTCTCCCCCTGATGGAAGATCTGGAGTTTGTGCTGCGTCTTCGCGAGGCGGTGAGGATCCGACTGCTGCGACGGGCTCTGTCTGTGGATGGACGTCGCTGGCGGCGCCTGGGGATCCTGGCCACGGCCTGGACCAACTGGCAGCTGCGGCGCGCCTGGAGAGGTGGGGCCCATCCCGGTGCCTTGGCCAGGATCTATGGCGGGCGCAACCGGGTCTGAAGGCTCAGGGGGCGTACCAGAAGGCGCAGCGACGATCCAGAGGTTCCAGCTCCCAACCCTGCGCCTGATAAAAACCCACCACCCCCGGATCGGCGAACAGACTCACCCGGGACACGCCGCGGCGGCGCAGCTCCTCCAGCACGAACAGCATCAATTCGCGGCCCAGTCCGGCGCCCTGATAGAGGGGATGAACCGCCACATCCCAGACGGTGGCGTCGATAACTCCATCGCCGGTGCAACGGGCGAAACCCACCAGCCGCGGCAGTCTGCGGTCGTGGCGCCAGAGGCCTGCGCAGAGCAGGCTGTGCCGCAGAGCCTTGCGCACCCGTCGGATCGGGCGGCGGCTCCATCCCACCGCATCGCAGAGGGCCTCCAGTTCGATCAGGTCGATCTCCCGTTGCAGGCTGAGAACCATCGACAGCTGCGGATTGGGCGTGGGGCAGAGGCGATGGTGCTCGCCATACAGCTCCACCAGCATGCGATCGGTGGCAGCTGTGGAGGCCTCACCACCCACGCTGCTGATCACCGACGGCTGGATCTCGTTCACGGCAGTGCTTCACTCCCTGCAGGGTATCGCCCACCATCGGGCACCCCTGTGCCGCCTACGCAGGACCGATGCCCCAGGCTGCCTGGCGGGCTGAGGTTGCCGATCCGGCTGGACGTGGGGTGGTCGCTTCAGAGCCTGGGGTGGATGCCCGGGCCGGTGCTGGAAGCTGGATCCGGCGCTCCTGCCGCAGGGAGGGAATCGGAGGCTGCTCCCCAGACGATCCGCATCCGGTTGGGTGCGATCCACTGGCTCTGCTCACGGATGAGGCGCTGCTCTCCCTCTTCCATGAACAGCTGATCAAAGCGCTCGCGAGCCTTGGCCAGCTTGGCGGTCTGCAGCTCAAGCACAGCGGCGATCTCACCCTGACGCTCCATCCGCTGCTGATAGGCACCCGCCAGTCGGCAGAGACTCACCGCGGCCACCACCACAAGACCCAGTTTGACCGTGAGGCCGATGACGCTGCAGAGCAACTCGCGCCGCTCGCTGGAGAGGGCCATCAGATCCGCCTTGGCCGCATCTGAGACGGGCGGAGGGAAGGCGGACGCGAGCAGGCTGCCGGAGGCGGAATCGCTGGCCGTCACCGCCGGGGAGCGCTCGCTTCGCCGCTGGGGAGGGGCGTTCCGTACCCGTGAGGCTGCCCCGCTGCGGCGGTGGGCCGGAGAGGCGAAAACGGATTCCAGAGGGGAAGCGCTCAACAGGCCAGGAGCGGCGATGACCGCTTGTAGCAGCAGCTTCGCCCCGTGCCAAGGGCAAGCCCCCGGGTCTTCAGGCCTTGTAAAGGGTGAAGCAGAGACGAACGGCCAGCACACCGGCGTGGGCGGCCACCACCAGAGCGATCAGAACTTCGGCCTGGCTGAGCATGACTGGAAGAAACGCAATCGCTCCATTCTTCGGGGTCCGCTCGCTACGGTCCAGCCTGAGCCCGCGGCCTGTCACAGCTCTTGATGGCTTCCAGCCCCTCCCCCCTTCGATTCCTGGTGACGTCGGAGGCGATCCGTGATCTGGATCTCTCCAGCCTCGCCCCCCTGCGACAGCGTCCCCTGGCCCAGTTGCTGCCGCTTGCCGGAACGCTTGAACTCCAGCTCGAGTGGCCGCGTCTGGACGAGGATCCGCGGGAACTGTCGGAGATTCCCGAGCTGCGGCTGTGGAGCTTGCGGGCCGATGCTGTTCATCCCTGGCTTCCCTTGCTGCTGGAACGAAGCACCGGCCAGCTCACCCGCCATGTGGCGATGCTCCTGCCCCACGGCTTCAACCGTCAGGAGGGCATTCGCTTTGCGCCGGAGTGCCTGGAGCTCTGGATCACCCACCGGCTGTTCCAGCTTGATGAACAGGCGCGCCAGGAAGCCCTGAACTGCCGCGGAAGCCTCAGCCAGATGGCAACCGCGCTCGGGTTCGAGCTCGATCCCCAGTTCTGGAGCCAGCTGCCACCGGCAGGAGTCATCAGCGGGTGAGCCTGCGTCTGATCCCGCCGCTGCACCACCAGGGCAGCTGGCAGATGGCCATCGACAGCTGGCTGCTGGATCAGGCGGTGGCCCTGCACCGCGCAGGCAGGCCCTCAGAGCCCTCGAGCTGCGGGGCGGTGCTGCGCTTCTACAGCTGGGCAGCACCCACCCTGTCACTCGGCTTCCACCAGCGGGAGCTGCAGCCCCATTGGCTCGCCCTGCAGAACGCCGGAGTCCTCGATCTGGTCCGACGCCCCAGCGGCGGACGGGCCGTCCTGCATCACAGGGAGCTCACCTACGCCCTGATCTGGCCGGGAGCTCCGGCCCAGCGGCGGCAGGCCTACCGCCAGGCCTGCCTCTGGCTGCAACAGGCCTTCAGCCGCCTCGGTCTGCCGCTGCGCTGGGGGGATGGCTCAGGCCTTCCCGAGACGGCCAGCTGTTTCGCCAGCAGCAGCGTCGCCGATCTGGTGCACGCCAACGGAGCCAAACGGATCGGCAATGCCCAGCTGTGGCGGCGGGGCGTGCTGCTCCAGCACGGCAGCATCCTGCTGGAGCCCGATCGGGCTCTCTGGCGCGAGGTGCTCGGGGAGGAGCCACCCGATCTCCCTCCACTGCCCTGCGATCGCGAGACGCTCATCGCCGGACTGCGGCAAGCCGCTCTTGACCATCTCCCCACAGCGTCCGCGGGCTGGCAGGAGAAGCCGCTGGCCGCTCAGGAGTGGAGCCTGATCCGGGAGCAGCTCCATCGCTACAGCATCCAGGCAGCACCACCGCCTGAAGATGGAGGCCGGGGATGATCCTCAGTCCCTGGGAGGAGCGGGCTGCTGTTCCACCTCACCGGAACTCAGCAGGGCCCGGGTGATGGGCGCCAGGGCGAGGCCGAGGGGGTAGCCGTTCTGGCGACGGGCAGCTGCCAGCAGCGGGGCTGGCAACACCAGACCGATGCGGCGCAGCACGGCCTCACCCAG
Organism: Synechococcus sp. ELA057; assembly: GCA_037144195.1. GTDB lineage: Bacteria > Cyanobacteriota > Cyanobacteriia > PCC-6307 > Cyanobiaceae > Cyanobium. Next base: position 12,900 of record JBAWXG010000054.1, on the reverse strand, counting down.
CTCCGGCTTCTCGAGGGTGCCGCAGGGAAGGCCGGCCGGGCTGAGCACCAGCAACCGTGGATGGTCCTCCAGCTGAAGCACCGCCTGCCAGAGGGGCGCTGCTTCAGGAATCGAGGGCAGGCTCTGCAGCGGCCTGATGTGATCGAGAACCCGCTCCTGATCCCAGCGCTGTACGGGCAACTCCCGCAGCGGGGTGTCATCGACGACCCCGCGCCAGCGCCCACGATCACAGACCAGCATCCAGTCGGGTACGCCCCCGGCCCCGCCGGGGATGGCGCCATTGGCCTGCGGCGCCGAACCCGACGGAGCGGCGTCCCCATCCTCCAGTCGGATCCGGCTGAGCTGGCGCAGGCTCGTCTGCCCTTCGAGCACCCGGTAGCGACGCTGAGCCGCCTCCTTCACCTGGATCTCCTGAAGCGCGCGCTGCACCCGCAGCACCTGGCTCTGGTTGCGGGCGGCTCCAAGACCGAACCATCCCAGCAGCATCAGCCAGGCCCCCGCCAGACCCACCCCCCGCAGCATCAGCAGAACGCCAAGAGCCACAGCCAGGCTGGAGAGGATGCGGCCACTGGCATTGGCCACCTCGATGCCGCGGCGATGGCTGCCTGTCACCTGCCAGACCAGTGCCTTGAGAATCAGGCCGCCATCGAGGGGCAGACCAGGCAACAGGTTGAACAGGGCCAGCATCAGATTGAGCACCCCCAGCTGGGTGACCATCTCCCCCAGCAGCGGCGAGAGGTGAGACGCCCCATGCGCGCAGGAGAGCAGGGAAAGGGCCAGCACCAGACTCACAGCCGGGCCGGCCGCCGCCACCAGCAGGGCCCCCATGGCGGTGGAGCACTCCCGCTCCACGTTGGCCACGCCACCGAGCAGAAACAGGGTGATGCTGCGCACCCTGACGCCCTGACTCAGGGCCACCAGGGAATGCCCCATCTCATGGAGCAGCACGGAGGCGAACAGCAGAACCGCCGTGAGCGTGGCGATCAGCCAGACGGCCAGCTCAGGGGCGTTGCTGCCCAGGGTCAGCCGGTACTGCTGCTCGAAGGCCAGGGTGGCCAGCAGCAGGATGATGAACCAAGTGGGATGGATCCGCAGCGGGATCCCCCGGATGGTGAGAAGTTGCCAGCCTTCGCCCACGGTCACCGACGCGACGGAGACCCCAGGCGGGACCTGAGGCATTGCATCGATCCTAGAAAGGGGAGCCCGGGCCCGACTCCTTGCCAGCCCCACGCCTGAAGATCTGCGGCCTGCGTCACATCCAGCAGGCCCGCGCCATCGCCGAACGCGGAGTCGACGCCATCGGGGTGATCGGGGTAGCGGGCTCGCCCCGCCACCTCGAACCCGCGCAACGGAAGCCGCTCTTTGATGCCGTCAGGCAGATCAGCCCGGCATGCCTTGGCGTGCTGGTGGTGGCCGATCCTGACGATGGGGATTTGCCTTTGCTCGCGGCAGACAACGGCCATCAGGTGCTGCAGCTCCACGGCAATGAATCTCCCGAACGCTGCAAGGCCCTCAAGGAGCGGCTCGGACTGCGGCTGTGGAAGGCGTTGCGCATCCGAGAGGCCTCCGATCTGCAGCGGGCCTGGGATTTCGAGGGGGCTGTGGACGCCCTGCTGCTGGATGCCTGGGTGCCGGATCAACTTGGGGGTACAGGCCATCGCCTGCCACTGGAATGGCTCGAGCCCTTCGCGCCGCCCCTTCCCTGGTGGCTGGCAGGGGGATTGAAGCCGCAGGTGATCCGGGAGGTGCTGCAGCGCGTGAGCCCCAGTGGTCTGGATGTCTCCAGCGGCGTGGAGGATGCACCGGGAGAGAAGAATCTTGAGCAGGTCGATGCCCTGATCCGGACAATCAGGGAATAAGCAGCGATTCCTGCTGCTTCACCAGCTCGAAGAATTCCTGCTTGAGGCTGGGGTCATGACGGAAATCGCCTCGCACCACGGAGTTCATCATGCTGGTCTGAGGCTCCTTCACACCGCGCCACTTCATGCAGTAGTGCTGGGCCTTGACCAGGATCGCGAGACCCTGTGGGTTGCACAGCCGCTCGATCTCATCGGCAAGGATGATCACCGCTTCCTCCTGGATGTGAGGTCTGGAGAAGACCCAGTCGGCCACGCGGGAGAACTTGGAGAGGCCGATCACGCGATCGCCTGGTTTGATGCCGATCCAACAGGATCCAAGGATGGGCACCAGATGGTGGGAACAGGCCGAGCGCACCGTGATCGGGCCCACCGTGTAAATCTCGTCGAGCTTCTTGACGTTGGGGAAACTGGCGATCTTGGGTTGATCGTGATAGCGCCCCTTGAACACCTCATGGAGATACATGCGAGCAACGCGCTCAGCCGTTTCTTCGGTGTTGTGATCGTTGTCAATATCAATCACCAGGCTGCGCAGCAGGTCGCGGACCTTGTCGGCCACCTCCTCTTCCAGCAGTTCAAGCTCCCCATCGCGGAGAATCTGAGAAATGTTGTCGTTGGCGAGAAAGGGGGTTCCGCTCTCGCGCAGACGCTGGCGCAGGCGAGCGCTGATCGGCTGATTGCGCGGCTGCAGGTCATCGGCCCTTGCCGTGATGCTGGAGGGAAGCGTGGAGGTCATGGGAGCGATCAGAAGGCGCCGGCTGCCGGCATGAGGGTGAGATCTTCAACCACCTGGGTGGTGGGTTGCTGCGCCAGCACCAGCAGGGCTTCGGCCGCCTGATCCGCTGGAAGCATGGCACGGCGGTCGAAGCCACTGGCGACGGTTTCGCTGTCCCAGAGGGGCGTATTCACCGAACCCAGGGTCAGGGTGCAGACCCGCACGCCGTGGCCGCGTTCCTCTTCCGCCAGGCAGCGGCTGAAGGCCTGCAACGCAGCCTTGCTGGTGCAGTAGGCACCCCAGTCCGTGAAGGCCTGACGGGCGGCGTGGCTGCTCACATTGATGATCAGCCCTCCGCCTGTCCCTGCCTCGGAGGAGCGGCGCAGCCATGGCAGCACCGCCTGACAGACCTGGAAGACGCTGGTCAGGTTGAGCTGCAGCAGCCATTGCCAACGGTCCAGCGGCATGGACGCCAGCGGGCCCGTCCAGGCGGCACCTGCGTTGTTGATCACCACCGTGGGCCGCAGTCCCCGCTGACAGAGGGCCGTGATGGCAGGCCCGATGGCATCGGGATCGGCCAGATCGACAGCCGCGGTGAGCACCTGGGTGCCGCGCGCTTGAAGCTCCTCAGCGAGAGCCTCGAGAGCCTCCCGGGAGCGGGCCAGCAGCAACAGATCGAATCCAGCGGCAGCGAAGCGCCGGGCGGCGGCGGCTCCGATGCCCCTGGAGGCTCCGGTGATCAGGGCGACGGGCAACGGGGCTCAACGTGGAAGCAAACCTTAAGCGGCCGGCACCGGCTCCTGTGCCCCCGCCTCCAGGACGCGCCCCATCTTGCGGAACTTGCCGTAACGGCGCTGCAGCAACTCCGGCACCGGCAGCGACTGGAGCTCGCCCAGATGGCTCATCAGTCCCTGCTTGAGCGTTTCGGCGGCCTGCAGCGGAGCCCAGTGGTTGCCACCGGACGGCTCCTTGAGCACCGCATCGATCACGCCGAGCTGAAGCAGATCGGAGGCTGTGATCCGCAAGGCTTCCGCCGCGGCCGGTGCCTTGGCGGCATCGCGCCAGAGGATCGAAGCGCAGGCCTCCGGGCTGGCCACGGTGTACACGCTGTGCTCGAACATCAGCAACCGATCAGCCACACCGATTCCCAGGGCGCCGCCCGATCCCCCCTCGCCGATCACGGTCGCCAGGATCGGGACCCGCAGCCGGAACATCTCGCGCAGATTCACGGCGATCGCCTCCCCCTGCCCCTGCTCCTCAGCCAGGACACCCGCGTAGGCCCCTGGGGTGTCGATGAAGGTGAGGATGGGCATCCGGAAGCGGTCGGCGTGCTCCATCAAGCGCAGCGCCTTGCGGTAGCCCCCCGGAGAGGCCATTCCGAAATTGCGCGCCACGTTCTCCTTGGTGTCGCGGCCCTTCTGGTGACCCAGCACCACCACAGGCTGATCACCGAGCCGCCCCACTCCACCCACCAGGGCCTTGTCGTCGGAGCCACGGCGATCGCCGTGCAGCTCGATCCAGTCGTCGCAGATCAGCTGGATGAAATCGAGGCAACTGGGCCGCTGCGGATGGCGGGCCACCTGAATCTTCTGGGCAGGGGTGAGGTTCTGGAAGATCTCCTCGCGCCGGCGCATCGCCAGGGTCTCGAGCTGCAGCAGCTGCTGGCTGACATCGACCTCGGAATCCCTGGCCAACTGGCGGATCTGATCGATCTGCTCCTCCAGATCGACCAGGGGCTTCTCGAACTCAAGCAGGGCGCGGCGAACCATGGACTCGGCGGCAGTGGGAGGTGGCGAGGCTGGAGCTGGAGGGAAGGCCGACCGGCTGGATTCAGACGGTGGCGAGCTCGCTGGGGCGGCCGCTCTCCAGGCCGAGGGCCTGGAAACCATGGCGCAGGGAAGCCTCTCCGATGCGCTCCATCGCCTCGAGGGTGATGTTGTTGCGACCCCAGCTGAAGTTGGTGTGGATGCCCTCGAACTCCAGAAGCATGGCTTCAGCGAAGCAGGCGAACAACTGACGGCGGGGATTGGCCATCTCCGCCACCTCCATCATCTGCCATCCCAGGTCCTGCCAGAACTCGACGATGCCGCCCTTGATCACATGGATGCCATCACCGGCGAAGCGGCTGTCGAGGTTCTTGGGGTAGCCGCCGTCGATCATCAGGCAGGGGCGCCGCAGGGTGGCGGGATCGATGGCGAGCCCCTGGGGAAGACTCGCCACCCAGACCACCACATCGGCCAGGGGCAGGGCCTCCTCAAGGGCCAGCACCCGGCCGCTGCCCAGCTCGCTCTGGAGATCCTGCAGCGGCTGCTGCTGACGAGCCACCAGCAGCAGCTCTCCCACGCCGCGGCGTTGCAGCCAGCGGCAGACCGCACTGCCGATGTCGCCGGTGGCACCGACGACGGCGACCCTGGCCTTCGCAAGGTCGATGCCGAGCTGCGGGGCGTTGCGCTCCACCTGCTGCGCGATCACCCAGGCGGTGTGGGTATTTCCGGTGGTGAAGCGCTGCCAATCCAGGGTGGTGCTGCGGATCTGGCTTTCCTTGAGCAGGTTGAAGTTCTCGAAGATGATCGAGGTGAAGCCCCCCAGAGCGGTGATGTCGATGCCGCTCTTCTGAGCCAGCTCCATGGCGCTGAGCACCTTGCGGCGGGCTGTTTTGAAGCGGGTCAGCATCTCCGGCACGAACACCGAATCGATATAGGCACCGTTGATCTGCTGGCCGGTGCGGCTGGTCACGGTGACCTGTTCCACCAACTGGGGCGGAGCCACGCACCACATCTCGAAATCCCCTTCGGCGTACTCGGGATAACCCAGCTGCAGAGCCTTGTTGCGGGCTTCCTCGAGGCTGGTGGAATGACCGATCAGGCCGAACATGGGCACTTGGCTGGAAACGAACACCGGATCCGCAGTCCGGAGGAACACGGACGGATGTCGCCGGGGCCACAGTTTGCCATGGGCCTCATCGGAACCCTGCCGGAGGCAAATCGGAGCTGAGGCGTTCGGGAGCTGCCGTCAGGCCGGTCGAGTCGTCAACGGCGTCAACCTGGATCAACCCGCCAGGGCAGCCAGGGCGAAACGGGCGATCTCGCGGGAGTTGAAGCCGATCTCCGTGAGGGTTTCCTGGTAGGAAGCCATGAAATCAGCCATCAGATCCTCCTGATCCATCTGCAGTGTTTCGGCGTCACCGGCCACCTGCTGAAGCATGCGCCGCACCAGAGGCAGGTTGTCGCGGTTGGCCTGCTCCAGCTCATCGCGCACGGTTTCGAGATTCGCCTTCAGCCACTCCTGGCCGTAGTTGAGGTGGGTGTACTCGTCCTTCACCACCGACTCGGTGATCCGGCGGGCGAAGGGATCTGAAACCGGGATGTAGATGTGATAAGCGGAGATGGCGAAGGCCTCGATCAGGATCGCCTGAATCAGCAGACAGGTGGTCACCTTGCCCTCCGCCAGGGCGGCCTGGAAGTTGTCGCGCAGGGGCTGGAAGAATTCGCGGGCGAAAGCCATGTCAGCGGTCACCCCCAGGTTCTGGGCGCAGGCGGTGAACCCTTTCTTGTGCTTGAGCTCCATGCGGGCCAGACGGGCCAGCTCCTCAGCCTGCTCCGGAATCAGGGTGCCGAGGGCCATGTAGTTGTCATGGGCCTCCTGCTCGCCCTCGATCACGATGGCGTTGATGCGGCTGTAGGCGTCCTTGTAGGCCTCCGAGCTGAAATCGGGCAGTCCCTCGCCGTCAACAGCCTGATCGGGTCCGGACGAAACCTGAGCGAGGGAAGACGACGCCATGGCTGGATGCGGAACGAATACTGGCGATCGTAATCAGGCCGTGCTGCTCTGCGCTGGCCAGTTGCTGCGCAGCAATGCATCCAAGCGCTGGCACCAGCCCTCGACAAGACAGGCAAAAAGCTCTTCCCCGAGAGCAGCGGAGGCCCCCTCGGCACTGCCGATCACACCGCAATCGCTGAGGTCTGCGGTGAGCCAGGCGCAGGGCGCCTGACCCTCCAGGCTCCAGCCTGGAGGGGGCGACGGCGCGATGGACTCCCGGGGCCGCTCGCTGCCGACACAGCCGGGCTCCAGATGCAGCATCAGGCTGGTCTCCGCCAGACCGGCATGGAGACCCTCGCTGCGCTCGGGCTCCGGGATGCGCTCGGCGATGCCCTCAGGCCCGCGCCAGAGGAAGCAGGGCAAGACGGCCAGCTGGGGATGGCCGGCGCGCAGTTCGCGTGCGGCGGCCTCGAGCAGTCCGATCTGTCCGCCGTGGGCATTGAGCAGCACCAGCCGGGAAAAACCGCTCGCTGCCAGGTGAGATCCCACGCTCACCACGATCCGGATCAGCAGCTCGGCGCTGAGGCTCAGGGTTCCCGGGAAGCCGAGATGCTCCGGAGAAAAGCCGAAGCTCTGCACCGGCAGGCTCCAGACGGGCAGTGCCGGATCGAGGCGCTCGAGAACAGCCGCGCAGACCCGCTCGGCGAACAGCGCATCCGTCACCAGCGGCAGATGGGGCCCATGCTGCTCAATCGCACCGAAGGGCCAGATCACCGTGCTGCCGGACCTGCCCGCCTGGCGCTGCACCTCGGGCCAGGGCAGACGCTCGAGCCGGCGTTCCAGGTGATCGGTCATGGCTGATGGCACCGGGACCACTGGATACAGTGTGAAGTCCCTTGCGCTCCTGGGCACAACCATGGCCGGATCCGGCACCCCTGCGTCGCGCCAGCCCCGCGGCCCCGCCCAGCGGCCGGTGGCGGATTCGCCCCGCAAGCCACCCCAGGTGCTGCTGATCCGCAAGGAGGAACCGGCATCGACAGCCGCAGCCGCAGTGGATGGCCCCGCGCCGGAGCAGGAGAGCCCAGAACTCTCCCGCCCCAGCCCCCCCTCGGCACCAGCAAGCCCCAGCGGCAGCGCCGCCAGCCGCGATGAGGACCTGTTCGAGACCGACTCGCTGCAGGGTCTGACCATGGCCGACCTGCTGGGTCCTGCCGACGCGTCCCGGCGGGCTCCGGCCCGGCAGACGGGCGAAGCGCCGACCGCCAGCCAGAGCCGGCCGGCGCCCCGCACCGTCGATGAATTCGACTTCGACGCCGACGCCTTCCTGGCGGCCCTGGACGAACAGGGCTTCGTCGGCACCACTGGTGAGGTCGTGACCGGATCGGTGATCGGGGTGGAAAGCGATGGGGTCTATGTCGACATCGGTGGCAAGGCTCCAGGCTTCATGCCGAAGAAGGAATGCGGCCTGGGGGTGATCACCAGCCTCAAGGAGCGCTTCCCCAAGGGCCTGCCGGTGGAGGTGCTCGTGACCCGCGAGCAGAACGCCGACGGCATGGTCACGGTGAGTGCGCGGGCCCTGGCATTGCGCCAGAGCTGGGAGAAGGTTCGGGCTCTGGAGAAGGAGGGCAAGGTGGTGCAGGTGAAGGTGAATGGCTTCAATCGAGGAGGCATCACCTGCGATCTCGAGGGCCTGCGGGGCTTCATTCCCCGCTCCCAGCTCAATGAAGGCGAGAACCATGAGGGCCTGGTGGGGCGCACCCTCAGCGCCGCCTTCCTGGAGGTGAATCCCGAAACCCACAAGCTGGTGCTGTCCGAGAAGCGAGCTGCGACCGCCGCCCGCTTCGCCGAGCTGGAAGTGGGGCAGCTGGTGGAAGGCCAGGTGGCAGCGCTCAAGCCCTATGGCCTGTTCGTCGACCTGGGGGGCGTCAGCGGCCTGCTGCACCAGTCGTGCATCAGCGGCGGTGCCATCCGCGACCTGCGCGAGGTGTTCCAGCCCGGGGAACGGGTCCGCGCTCTGATCACCGATCTGGATGCCGGCCGAGGCCGCATCGCGCTCAACACCGCACTCCTGGAGGGGCAGCCCGGCGAGATCCTGGTCGCCAAGGAGCAAGTGATGGCAGAGGCCGCCGATCGGGCCAACCGCGCCCGCACCCTGCTGCGCCAGAAGGAACAGGCGGCCGGATGACAGCCCCCGCCACCCGGGCGGCCCTGACGCCCTCCCTGGACTGGGAACTCGATTTCTATTCCCGACCGATCGTTGAGGCCGATGGCAAGAAGCGCTGGGAGCTGCTGATCTGTTCCACTCCGGACCCACGCCTCACCGGCGCGGATGCCACGGGACCATCCAGCGAAGGGTTTCGCTGGCAGCAGGATTGCCCCGCCAGCAGCGTCAACTCGATCTGGCTGCGGGAGGCGATCGAAGCGGCGCTGGCGAATGCCCGGGAGCAGGGCTGGGGAACGCCTCGGCGTCTGCGCTGCTGGCGCAGTTCGATGCGCACCATGGTGCAGCGCGCCGCTGAAGGCCTGGGCCTGGAGCTGATCCCGAGCCGCCGCTGCTATCAGCTCGTCGAGTGGCTTCAAGAACGCCACCGCAGCGTGTATCCCCAGGATCCCGGTTATCTCAGCGGCCCACTGGCCCCTGCGCCCCAGCCGATACGGCCGGTGGCCGTGCCGCTTCCGGAGGCCCTGCGCGGCGACTCCTGGGAATGGGCCAGTCTCACGCGCAGCGCCCTGAGCGAGGCGGGGGACTGGGAGATCGGCTTCGCCAGCCTGCTGCCCTCGCCACCAGTGCTCGATCCGGAGCAGCCTGTCCCAGGGCTCCGCCTGTTCAGCCGCACCCGGTCGCTGGCGATCGCCGGTTGGCTGGCGGGACTGGAGCCGGTCCGGCTGGAGATCTGCGGCCAGCAGCTTGTTCTGGAGGCTGGCCTGGAGGATCGCTGGCTGCTGGCCAACCTCAGCGCCGGGGAGGCCGAGGCTGCCGCGAAGGCCTTCAACGAGACCAGGGAGCACGGAGGCGGTCTTCAGTTCCTGGCTGTGGTCAGCGATCGGAACGCCCAGAAGCTGGATGGCTTCTGGCTGCTGCGGGACCTGCCGGATGGCTGACGGTCCCGGGGCCCCCTTCGACCAGCCGGATGCACGCTTCAACACGCTGGAGGGCTGGACCTGGGTAGGCACCTATGGCGGGTATTACCTCCAGGCTGATCTGCTGGCGGCGTTCGAGCACGGCTTTTTCACGCGCCTTTGGCATGGCCGCGAACCCGCTGCACTGGCTGGCTACATCAGCGCCGGCATATCGGTGCACCGCCCCAGGCAGATCCACAGCGCCACCGTGCTGAGCGCCAGCGAGGCGACGGCCGAGCCCTGGCCCGAGGCCGATGGTCTGGTGAGCGACGGCGGCGGCCAGAGCCTTTGGGTCTGCGGTGCCGACTGCACGCCGGTGCTGCTGGCAGATCCCGCCAGTGGTCGGGTGGCGGCCTGCCATGCCGGCTGGCGTGGCATGGCCGCCGGCATTCTGCGAGAGGCGGTCGGACGCCTGACGGCCGCCGGAGCCGATCCGGGAGCCCTGCTGGTCGCACTGGGGCCGGCGGTCAGCGGGCGGCACTATCCCGTGGAGCGCTGGGTGACCCTGAAGGTGGGAGCCGCCCTGCGCCAGGAGATCCGCAGCGAGGAGGAGACTCTGCTCGAACTGACAGCGTGTGGCGCCCTGGAGGTTGATCAGGCTCAGCAGCGCGATCGACTCGATCTGCGCTCAGCGATCCTCCGCCAGCTGGAGCATTGCGGCATCCGAAGAGAGCATTGCACCCCCTGCCCGCTATGCACCGTCGAGGAGGAGTTGCTGTTCCACTCCTGGCGTAGAGATCAACGCAAGGCCGTGCAGTGGAGCGGGATCGTCGCCCAGGGATGAAGCTCGAGGGTGGCCGGCCAAAGCGTCAGCTTCAACGGCCGGATTCCAAAAGTCGATAAGGTCAACCCTGACCTCCTCCAGGGCACTCTCAGCACAAGCCAGCTGCGATGGCAAGGGGCACTCAGGGCAACGCGATTCAGCGGATCAAATCCAACCGACCCTTCTTGCCCGAGGCCCCTTGAGATGTAACAATGCAAAAGTCGCATACTTGACAACATGCTTACCGGTCCTGATTTACTCGCCAAGGTCAAAGAGCTCGGTGACATCAGCAAATCCGATCTCGTTCGCGCCTGCGGGTACGTCTCATCCAAGAAGGATGGAACCGAGCGCCTGAACTTCACCGCCTTCTACGAAGCGCTGCTCAATGCCAAGGGTGTTGACTTCGGAACCGCACCCAAAGCTGGCAAGGCCGGCCGCAAGCTCAGCTTCAGCACCAAGGTGCAGTTCAACGGCAACCTGATGGTGGGCAAGGCCTACACCTCCATGCTTGACCTCAAGCCGGGAGATGAGTTTGAAATCAAGCTGGGCCGCAAGCAGATCCGGCTGGTTCCCCTCGGCGCTGAGGACGAGGAAGGCTGATCGCCACGGCTTCAGCCAGGCGGATGCCATCGATCGCGGCGGAGAGGATTCCTCCGGCATAGCCGGCCCCCTCTCCCCCGGGATAAAGGCCTGCCACATTGATGCTTTGCAGCGTTTCAGGGTCCCTGAGAAGACGAAGCGGCGAGGATGTCCGTGTCTCCACCGCCGTCAGCAGGCTTCCCTTGCCGCTGTATCCAGGGATTCGTCTTTCGAAAGCAGGCAAAGCCTCACGCAGCGCTTTGCAGACATAGTCGGGCAGGCAGCGCTCAAGTGCCGTGAAGTGCAATCCGGGTCGATAGGAACCGGTCAACGGCGTCGAAGGATGGCTTGCCTCTGATCCCTCCGCCGCCTCGGAAGCCGCCTGAGGGGAGAGAAAATCAACAGTCCATTGCGCAGGGGCGCGATAGTCCCCGCCACCAGCTTCAAAGGCCAGCCGTTCCCAATGGCGCTGAAAGAAGACGCCGGCCAGTGGATCTCCCGGGAAGCGGGCCCAGGGTTCCAGATCGCTGCGCTCGATCGGAACCACCAGACCACTATTGGCATTGCGTTCGTTGCGGGAGTGCTGACTCATGCCATTCGTGACCACGCAACCCTGCTCGGAGGTGGCTCCCACCACCAGCCCCCCGGGACACATGCAGAAGCTGTAGACAGTGCGCCCCGAGCGGCAGTGGTGGACAAGCTTGTATTCCGCCGCCCCGAGCCGCGGATGGCCGGCTGATGGGCCCCAGCGGGCACGATCGATCAGAGCCTGTGGGTGCTCGATGCGCACACCGATGGCAAAGGGCTTGCTCTCCATCGCCACACCCTGCTCATGCAGCCTGGTGAAGGTGTCGCGGGCGCTGTGGCCAGGGGCCAGCACCACCGCCGGCGCAAGGATCTCCTCCCCATCCGCCAGCCGCACGCCCTGCAGTCGCCGAAGCCCTGCCTCGGGTCGGTCGTCGAGCAGCAGCGCCTCGACCCTGGCACCGAATCGCACCTCACCCCCCAGCTCCTCGATCCGGCGGCGCAGGCCGCGCACCACTGTGGCGAGCTTGAAGGTGCCGATATGGGGGCGATGCAGCGTGAGGATCTCTTGCTGGGCACCAGCGGCCACAAGCTCTTCGAGCACCTTGCGCACCAAGCGCGGGTCCTCGCTGATCTGGCTGTAGAGCTTGCCGTCGGAGAACGTGCCTGCTCCGCCCTCGCCGAACTGGGCATTGGACTCCGCCTGCAGAGCGGCCTGGCCGCGCCAGAAGCCGAAGGTGTCGGCCGTGCGCTCCCTGACGGGCTTGCCGCGCTCCAGCAGCAGGGGCCGCAGCCCCATCTGCGCCAGCAGCAGAGCGGCGAAATAGCCGCAGGGGCCGGCGCCGATGACCAGGGGCCTGAACGACCGATCGCCGATCCCATCGGAGGAGACCAGATCCCAGGGATCGATCACCGGCCGGTAGCGGGTGTCCGGGGCCGGCCTCAGATGGGGATCGGCGCGGAAGCGGTGGAGCAACGTCCGCCTGGCGGCATCACTGAGATCGAGATCGAGATCAAGGCAATACACCAGGGAGATCGCGTCGCGGCGGCGGGCATCAACGCTGCGGCGCACCAGCTGATGACTGCGCAAGGCTTCAGGGGGGATCCGCAGCCGTCGGCAGACGGCCGCCGCCAGATCCTCCTCACCATGATCCAGGGGGAGCTTGAGCTCGCTCAACCGAAGCATTGGCAGAACCGAACGCTCACGGCAGCACCGTAGGCACAGCCGATCACGTACGAACCGTAGGCACAGCCAATCGCCCACACCGCGCTCAACAACGAGCCCCGAGCACGAGCCTCTGTGTCCGATCGGACGCTGTTCCGCTGAAACGGGGCCCAGCCAGAGCCGGAGGTGCCAAGGTGAATGACCCGGCGCCGGTCTGACTCCATGGGTCTGATGCACTGTCCTCTCTGCATGGGCCTGGCGGTGCTTTCGGCCCTGCGCTTTTCGGCCCACGCCCTGCTGATCTGGCGGCGCTATCGATCGGATGCCACGGCAAGCGGCCGAATGGCCCTGGCCTGAGCCTGGCGTCCCATTGCACCGGGGCTTACGCCTTGATCCCGAAGCACCCGCTCTGATCAGC
>JBAWXG010000053.1:0-17682 GCA_037144195.1 Synechococcus sp. ELA057 | reverse complement strand
GGGCGCAGGGAGGCCTGGGTTGCCGCGAGGGTTTGATCACCGCGAGGCCCGGGGGCCGCTGGCCGCAGTTTCGGCTGTGGCCCCCCCCCCCCCCCCCCGCGAGGCGGGGCGCGCCTGGGGGGGGGGCGGAAGGGGGGGGGTGGGCGGCCCAGGGGGCGGGGGTCGGGAGGGCCAGCCCCCCGGCCCCCTTGGGGGGGGGGGGGGGGCAGTGATCGGAGTTCTGATCTGATCGCTTCCTGAGCGTTGACGCTCGCCTTACCGACCGGGTAAGGTCTGGTGGTTCAGATTTCCGAGTCGATGCACCAGCTCTCTGCGGAGCTTGCGATGCGTGCGTTCGAGGCTGATGCCTCGTTCTCCACCGCGCTGGCTCAATTTCAAGCCGGGGTAACTCCCGGCACCAATCCAGTCCAGGCGGCCCGTGCCGCCACTGCCCATGGCTTCTCCTGGCTGGCCAGGCCATCTGGCCCGAATCTGATCGAAGTGCGCTTACGCCACTCCGGTGGCGCCGATGCCGTGGCCGAAGGTCAGAGCCTCACCGAATTGCTGGCTGGCCTGCTGGGTGTTGCCATTGATCGTGATGCTCCGGCTGCTGAGCCCGAGGCCCAGTGCCCGCTTGTGGCGCCCCAGGTGGAGCCGGAGCCCGAGCAGGTAGCCGAGCAGCCGGAGGCCTCCAGCCCGCTGCTGGACGAGCAGCAGAAGGCCACGGCCGTGGCCATGTGCAAGGCGATGGATGCGGTCACCCGCAAGGCCTTCACGATCTCGTTCCGTGATGCCTTCCGCGTGGATCGTGATGCTCGCTCGATCATCCCCTTGATCACCGAACTCAAGCATCTGGAGTTCATCGATCGCTTCAGCATCGAAGCCGCAGGAGGGGTCAGTGAATGACCCGCGCTTCCGGCAGGCCTTGCGCCGTGCCGTTGATGCCATCCAGCTGGCCAGTGATGCCGAGCAGGAGGAGCTCAATGCCATCTCCTGTGGGGCCATCTCCATCGGCGGACTGGGCCAGGTGCTCCGCTGCAGCCGCAACATCGACACCCTCGAGCGTTGCACCAACGAACTGCAGCAGATGCTTGATCAGCCGCCTGGAGTGGATCAACCCAGGGCGTTGCAGCTGCTGTCCCGTCCTCCATGGTCGGGAAACGATGCGGCGTAACCGATGACCAAACCCAAGCCCAACCCTTACGGCCGGCCCAAGCGCCAGCCGCCCTCCACGCATGTAATGACCGTGCTGCGGGATGACTCCCTGGCAGCCGTTCAGGTCGTCATGGCCCAGCACCGCCTCAGCCGGTCCGGCGCCATCCATCACCTGGTCCGACTTGGTGCGGGCCTCCGTCCTCTCATCTGAATCACACCCATGGCTTCTGAGACTTTTTACAGCCCCAAGGCGCCCGTTCGCTGGGCGCATCTGATCAATGCCGACGAATACGAAGGCAAGTTTTCATACAGCTGTGAGCTGGTGCTGAGCCCTGCCACTGACCCCAAGCACAAGGCCTTCCTGGCCAAGCTCGAGGCCGAGTTCGTGGCGCAGCATGGCGCCAAGAAGGCACGCAGCGCCAAGGGCGAACCCTGGCGGCCGGATAAGGAAGATGCCACCAAGACCGTGGTGCGCTTCAAGGCCAATCGCTTCACCAACGACGACGGCACCCACACCAAGGGCCCGCGGATGGTGGACGCCAAGAAGCAGCCATGGGACGGCCAGGAGATCGGCAATGGCAGCGAACTGATCATTGGCTTCACCGTCTACGCCTGGAATCGCTCGGAGGGCTGTGGCGTCACCCTGCAGCCACGGGCCGTGCAGGTGGTCACCCTCGTACCGCGTGAGGATCCAGGCGAAGCGGTTGCCGATGGGTTTGATGAGCAGGAAGGCGGCTACGTCGTCGGCCAGGCGACTGAATACGTCGATGAGTTCGCCGATGAAGAGGCACCTTTCTGATGAATCACACCACGAAGGAATGGCGCCTCGTTCGCCACGGTGATCTACGGCGGCTCCATCAGCTGATCCTGCTCAATGTTGCCCTGACAGTGCTGCAGCTGGTGCTGATGCTGCACTGGCAGCGATGACATGAGCTCTGGTGGCCTGGGCTGGTGGTTGGACACGATCGGTCGGTACCCCCTGCTCAGCCCAGCGCAGGAGATCGAGCTGGGCACCGCCATCCAGGCATGGCTGACCCACCCTGACGGTGATCGCTGCCCGCCAGCGATCCGCCGCCGGGGTGAGCGCGCCAAGCGTCGATTTATCGAATGCAATCTGCGTCTGGCGGTCAGCTACGTCTCTCAGCGTTGCCACCGGCTGGCCAAGAACCACAGCCAGGATGATCTGATCCAGGCCGCCAACCTGGGCCTGATCACCGCCGTGGAGCGCTTCGATCCGGTGCGCGGCTATCGGTTCTCGACCTATGCCTACTGGTGGATCCGCCAGGCGGTGACCAGCTGGGCCGACCGCCATGGCCGGGCCGTTTCCATTCCGGCCATCCACTCCCAGCACCTGGGCCGGCTGGGCGCCGTGCGCCGCCGGTTGCTGCTCGAGCTGGGCCGCGAGCCGTTGCGCCACGAGCTGGCCGCGGCCCTGGGCGTATCAGAGCGGGTGCTTGAGCAGCTGCTGATCAATGGCCAACCGATCGGCAGCCTTGATCGGGTGATTGCCGATGAAGGCGGCATGGAACTGGGCGACTTGATCGCCACGGCAGACATCACCCTGGAGGAGCAGGACGACAACGAAAGCAGGCACCAGCAGGCCCGGCAGTTGCGGCAGCTGATCCGCCGGTTGCCGCGGCGTGAACAGCGACTGGTGGAGCAGTGCTATGGCCTCGATGGGGTGGAACGCAGCCGGCAGGAGGTAGCCCGGGCCGCCGGCATCTCCTCGCGTGCATTGAATCTGATTCTGCAATCAGTCGAGCAGCAGCTGCGGCGAATGGCCGTCCAGCTGGAGCTGCTGACGGTGCCGGAGGTGTTGCCGGCAGCCAGGCTCAGGCGACCCAGGCGACGGCGCACGGCCTGGCTGTGGGAGCAGCTCAGTCTTTGGCCCGCAACTCCCGCGCCATCTCAAGCCACCCGCTCAGCGACGTATCAGGAGGCTCGAGCAGCGCCAACCGACACTCCAGCTCCTGCACATAGGCCACGGCCTGCCGGATGATCGACGACTGGTGTGCGCTGTGCCTTGCCAGTCCACCGGCCAGGGCCGCAACCTGCTGCGGGTCAACCTTTACCGCACGCGCCAGATCAAGCTCCATCGTCCTGAGCTTCAGATCCTCGGCAGGGGTCAGCCGTGGCACCATCCATGAGCCCCAATGGCTGGTCATGGTTCACCATCCACCCATGCCCTGATCCGCTGCTCACGGGCCGGGTCGTGGTACGGCTGTTGTCCGTACCAGCTGAGCCAGTCGCTGTGGGCCTTGGACCCATTGCATCGGCAGCACGCTGGGATCAGGTTGGAGCGCACCGTCATGCCGCCCTCCACCTTGGGCAGCACATGATCAAGCGTGATCCGCTCGGGGCGGTCACCGCAGTAGGCGCAGCATCCGAACCAGGCCTCAATGATTGATCGCCTGAAGCGATGCTTGGTGATCTTTTTGGGGACGAGGTGCGAGCCATCGATCTGGTGCATTCAGTCGGTGAGGATGGGCGCCGAGATGGTGAAGCCACGCTCGGAATCAATGAACCGCAGCAGCTGCTGGGGGCGTTCAGGCGCGAAACCGAGCTTGAGCCCGTAGGCCGTTGCCCCGATCAGCGAGCCATTCACCGAGAAGCCAGGCCCCATCGTCAGCTGATGGAAGTGCCCACAAAACGAGTGATCCGCCTTAATCCCCTGGTCCGACCTGTGCATCCACTTGGTCAGGGGAATGGTTAGCCCACCGATGCCGCCCTGGTAGCGCACGGCATCACCGTGATGGAAGCGCAGCGTCTGCCCCAGCACCTCTAGGTAGGTGGTGTATCCGGTGGCGATTTGCCATTCAATGCGGGGCTCACTCCTGAAGTGGCGCCGCAGGCTTTGATACATCAGCCACTCCAGGCTGGTGCTGTGGCTGTTATCGGCCTGCATCTTTTGGGTGGTTCTGCCATGGTTGCCATGCGAACAGGGCACGATCAACCGCTCAAAGTTGCCGTGCTCCAGCAGGTAGTTGAGCCCTGCGATAATCGCCCGTTCGCACTCGATGATCTGTTGAGTGGGACTCAGTTCCTGCATCTGGATCTGTTCAGGATGCAGCCAGTTATCAATCATGTCCCCGCCAAGGAACACCACCATCTCGGTGATCGTGACGGTGGAGCGCACCATGCGAACCACCTTCAACGCATTGCGAAACAGGTTCTCGGCCCGTTCGTGGAAGATCTCAACGTCGTAGGTGTTCA
Organism: Synechococcus sp. ELA057; assembly: GCA_037144195.1. Taxonomy (GTDB): domain Bacteria; phylum Cyanobacteriota; class Cyanobacteriia; order PCC-6307; family Cyanobiaceae; genus Cyanobium. The sequence continues at coordinate 13,335 of JBAWXG010000053.1, read as the reverse complement.
AATTGTTGACCGATTCGGGGCGCACCACGGCGCCACAGTGCCAGTCAGAGCACAACAGGATCGGCACCGAGACGGAGGAGTGATCGGTTGTTGGCGGTGTGATAACTCGGGAGTTATCAGGATCACGAATGTCCAGAGCTGTGGCCAGCTGTTCGGCTAAGGACTCAACCCGTGACAGGGCCCGATCCGTTGATGCTTTGGCATCCTTTGCATCGTTCCGCAGCCGGCGGTTCTCCACCTGCAACGCCAGCAGCTCGTCGCTGGTGTCATTCCGCTTGGCATTGGGACACATGCCAGGCAGGCAGAATGGCCGCCGTTGTCCGTTCTCCTCCTTGAACTCAACGGCAGACTCTGGAATCCATGCCCTGCATGAACTGGTCCGGCGGCATTGAAATGTGCGCTCGCCGGAAGTAGCCATCAGCCAAATACCCATCCCCAACCGGACCCGGGCCCATCGGCCTGCCAGCGGGGGTTGAGATTGGCGAAGGAGTACTGGCGGCCGCGTCCAGCGCCACCACCCTGCTTGGTCCAGCCGCCCCTGACCAGATCAAGCTCGCCATAGGGGTCATGCACCAACCAGGAACCTGGGGCGCCGGTGAAGCCATAAAGGCAGATGTAATGGCCGCCGCCTGTGGGCTTGCTGGCTGGCCCATGGTGAAGCACACCAGCAACGACAGGGAAACCGGCCTTGATCTGCGCAAAGGCATCCATGACCGTGATGTTCTGCCGGAACCTGGCATCAACACCCAGCGACTTCAACGCCAGCGCATGGGACTGCTGAGCGGTGGTGTCTCCGTAGCGGTTGACGATCCGCAGGTAGTCGAGATCGTCACGGATCCCCATGGTGCCCAAATATCTGAGCGCCATGGCGATTGAACTGGTCTGGCACTGGCGCCACCCTTCTGGGCCGTTGTCGGTCTGGGCGCAGAACGGAAAATCAGGAATCTGCCAGCCGCCGCCGGCCGTCGGAATGGGGCGGCGTGGGGCGGCATTGCTCATGGCTTTTGCTGCAGGATTGGATGGCGATCAGCGAGCACGCCGCGAATCTCGCCCCAGATCACCGGGCTGGCCATGGCTGCAACAACCGCCAGGATGATCACCTGGGCCATGCGGTTCTCCAGGTTGCCGACCCGTGCGCCCAGCGACGATCGCTCGGACTTGTCGGTGATGGCTGCATCGAGCAGCTGCCTGAGCTGGCCCTCCAGAACGCCAATGGCGCGGAGGATTTCACCATGGGACGGCTCATTTGCCATGTCGCTCATCGCTTCCGCTGGCTGGATGCGATGCCGCGAATGGCGCCGAGGATGAGCTGAATCCAGCTGTTGGCACGGATGCCAGGCACCAGGGCCAGGAGTTCAGAGCCGGCCAGCAGCGCAACCGCGACACTGGAAACGCTTTCGGGTGTGGGAAGGGCCATGCCGACTGGGTTGGCTGTCGATTCAGGCTAGGCAGTCTGAGCCTTTAGCTGGTAGGGAAGGCTGCTGTGGGTGGTGTGAAGTTGACCGCCGTTTTTGCCGGCTAGGTGCTGGTGGCGTAGAACTCGGTGACTGCAACGAAATCACTGCTTACCGGTTCGATCCTGATGTATCGGGCCGAAAAGCTGACGCTGTAGACGCGAATTGCGCTAGATGTAAATGTGGCGATACTTGCCTCAAACGTGGTCCAGGTGGAGCCATCGGTTGAATACACAAGCCGCCTTCCAGATGTATACGTCGGTCCCCAACCATTTGCCAAAGTGTTGTTGTAGTCTGCGCCGAGATAAACATTGGCCACAGGGAACACCGCTCCAAAGTCCATTGTGATGTGAGCGGAGGAGCTTGCAAGAGTGCCCGTGGCTGTTGTTTCATTTATGCTCCCATTGGTCATGGTGGCATTTGTCGCTGCCGTGTTGCCTGTATAGACGGACGATTGAGAATATGTAATCGAAGAAACAACTATTTCACTACCACCACCACCACCACCACCAGACGGCCAGAAGACTCCACCGCTTGTGGCAGGCGTGAAGTTCGACTCGACCAGCAGCGACACCGTGACATCGACAAGGCCGCCACTCTTTTGTGTTTCTTCTGGTGGCGCCACGTACTTCCAGCGGGTGCCGCTGGGCACGATGTTGGTCACGCTGGATTGACCAGCCCAGGCCGCGCTAGGCAGCAGAAAGCTCACGAACGATCCCTGCTGGCCGCGATAGTGGTCGCGGATGGATGCCATCTCCGCCTGGGTCAGGTTCTCGTAGGCGAGCGTCATGGCCACGCCGGTCTTCTTGATGCTGTGCAGGAACTTGATCTGATTACCACCCAACCCTGCCTGCGTGGTCATCGCAAAGCGCCCCATGCTGTAGCTACGGGCAGCTGGTGATAGCGCAGGGAAGGTGGCCATCAGTTGCTCAGCGTGATCACGGTGGCGCTCACGCTGAACGTCGAGGCGCTGGCGGACACGCTGCCACTGAAGTCCAGGTAGGCGATCAGCTCATCGGCGCTGCTGGCCCCGCCTCGAGCCTTGTAGATCACAGCAGCGGCAGCGGTGAAGGTGGCCGTCGCCCAGGAGGTGGAGGCAAACGTGAGGATCTTCTTGGCGGTGTCGTCGCTGAGTGTGCAGACAATGGCAGCACCGCCGGCGGTGTACCCCGTGCCGGTGATCTCGTTGGTGACTGACGAGCGCTTGGCGTGGGCGGTCTTGGAAGCTGTGTAGCTGCTGGTTACCAGCAGGATCTTGTAGCTGTCCGAGTCAAAGTCAATGTTGCCCCTGGCAACATCATTCAGCACCGAGTCGTAGACAAACGAGGCCATGGCTGCGCTTTATGTTCAGACTAGCGAGTCCAGTTGATCATGCCGTCTTCGTCCCATGTAATGAAAAAAGAACTGCTGGCAGCCCTTGCGATGGTTGCGCCAAAGTCAATCATGGCTAAAGGGTAGGAACGCTGGTAAAAAGTGGCCCCTGGTGTTTTTATTGGTAGCTGGATGCACAGTAAAGCAGACTTAAAAGATACGGCGCTTGCAAATCCCCATCCTATTTCTTTTTTCATCGGTTGAGTAGCGCCAAAGTAAGCCCATGTTATCTGCGGGATAAACTTAAAGCCCGTGGTGCCAACCTCGGCCACATAGTTGCTACGCCCCGGAAAAGTGACGCCAGTAGCAACGGTTCCCAGCCCTGTTAGGGAAATATCCCGCAACGCAAATGGTACAGAGTAGGCAGTCCCGTCAAGAATGTAGATGTGGCCGCCCTGGCTGCTTAGCTCGGTAACGCCAGTAGCCAGTAGCTGCTCAACAGTCCCAACAAAAGAAGAGCTGTAAAGGGCTGAATCAGTAGTACACAGCACCGCAAAAATGCTGGCTGATTTTAGTTTCCAGATATTAGAGTACCCCTGGTGCGCAAAGCCGTATGTGGCCAGTTGCCGTAAAGTGTTTTCTTCGTAAATGTTTGTGGTGATGGCCATAATGTTTTACGCTAGATCCCACTTGAACAGGCCAGCGGCCGGCCATTGCAAAGTCAATGACGCGCTGGCGGGAACTGTTATTGTTGCCCCAAAGTCAATAATAGCAAGACCATAAACACCAGAGGCAGATGGAAACTTATAGCTAAGCAAAGCCGACTTAGCCGTAAAGCCAGAGCCAGAGCCAGTCCATGTTACATCATTTGCAAAAAGGGAAAGAGATCCAGCTGAATACGTTAGCCGAACATTCTCTAATGTTTTGCCATTTTTTGTGTACCCGTTTGCCGTTGCTAGTTCACTACTCATCAGCGCCGATGGATTGGCTGGGTTAAATGTAGCGCTATCAACGCTGAGCAGGATGACGTAAAAAGGACATCTAGTATCTTCTCCAAGCGTGTTAGTTTTTTGGATTGCTCCATAAATACCAAGAAGGCCAACTAAGTTATCAGCAAGGCTTACAGTCACTGCCATGACTAACTTGCCCCTGTAGGCACCGGGAACCCAATCAAAATAGTGGCGATCGTTGAGGGCACATTGATGATCTGGCTGGCCGTGCCAGGCGAGATCGTGAAACTGATCGTCTTGGCAATGCCGTTGGCAGCGGCTGCCGTACCAGCTGTCAGCGAAATCGAAACTGTGAACAATCGCGGCGATGGATCCGTCACTGGCGCCGTAGCGGTGCCCAGCGTCACGGTGACATCATGGCCGCCGCATGGGTAGTCCACCACCAGCGGCGGTTCTAGGTAGCTCCAGGCAAACCCTGACAGCGTGTAGTCGCTGGTCACACTGACACCAGCCAGCACCTCCGCTGATAGGTAGAACGCTCCGTAGGAGCCCGTCGTCTCCTCGTAGTGCGTCAAGATCGACAGCATCTCAGCTTCGGTGAGTGCCGTGAACTCCAGTTTGAACGTGGAGCCCACCACCACATTGGAATGGCGCACCCGGTTCTCGGTGCCGCTGATGGCGCCAAACGTCGTGCTGGGATAATCCCCCGGGGAGAAGGTCCGGCTGGCTGGTGTCAGTGTGGGGAAGTCGCTCATGCCTGGCTGTCCAGTCCGTCGTCGGCGTTGGTGACAGCGCCGGTGGCTGTGCCATGTACTGGCAGATTACCGATCAGCACGGCAACGCTCGGCACCACAGCTGCCGCCTGCTCGGTCGTCAGTGGTGTGGGTGGGTCAACGACCTGGATATAGGTCTCGGCCGGGATGCTGGCATTGGTGGCGCGTGAGCTGTCGGCATCGCAGCTGGGGCCAGTCTTGGCAGTGCTCACCAGGCCGCCGGCATAGACAACGCTGGAGACAGCCATTGCCACAATGCTCCGACCCTGCGTGTCCACCGGATGATGCAGGCACTCGTAGCTGACCACGCCATCTAGGCTCTTGCTCTTGCTGATCACCTCATAGAGATAGTCATGCACCGCCTCAAGCAATCCCACGGTCTTGCGCTGGAGTTTGACGCGCACGATGTCGCCCAGCTGCACGTTCAGGTTGTGCGACTGCGGCCGTGCTTGGAAAGTGATCGAGTGGGTCGTGTTGACGCGACTGGCCAAGATGTAGGCACCAACCATCACCGCATGTTGGCCTCTGGTGCAGAACTCGCTCAGGTCGTGCGTCTCCAATGGGATGGTGCCAGCGTTGGTATCTGAATACCGCACCTCCACAGTGCGCACGATGCCGATGTCATCCTCGGCCTGCTGCCGCCACATCACCTGTGCCACAAAAGGCTGGCGGTTTGAAAGGTCGCTGTAGTCGATGCGAAACGAATCTGGCAGGATCGTGTCCTCATCGAACTGGTAGACAGCGACGCTGCTGCTGGTGTTGATGGTGCCGTTGGCATTCACGGGCACCAGGGGCTTGAGGCCTCGCTTGCCGTTGACGCGAGACGGTCGCACTAGGAAATACGGTGCCCACTTGGCGATCAGCTCCTCGTAGTTGATCGCATTCTTGAGAATGAAGTCACAGGCGAGACCGTTGACGCTGAGAAACCTTGCTGTCTTGGTCAGGTTGTCGGTGTCGATCTGGCTTGCCGCCAGTCGGCCGATATTGCTCAGAAGGTAGTTGCAGAAGTCTGCAAAGTTGTTGCTGGAGCCGTTGTTGTTGGTCAGCAGCCTGGTCACATAGATGCCACCACGGATGAACAACCACACCTGGCGATCCCACAACGTCGAGAGATCCGCCACCTGACGAGAGACGCTGACCGTCGTGATGTCGGGATAGCTGCCGATGCTGCCGCATGTCTGGGGGCAATCGGGCAGCGTGTAGCCCGATCGCTGCACGATCACGTTCTCTGGTATCCAGGTGCCGGCTCTGCGGTTGTAGGTCTGGGTGTGGGTGCCATGGCGGCATGGCCCAGAGAACACATCGCGAACGGGGATGCTGTCCAGTTGGCCCTCGCTCACGATGAGCAAGTAGTAGGCCGTCACCTGATTGGTTGCGCTGTTCTCAAATCTCGCCTCTGCTGCCGCCGGTGACACCATCACCCCGCCGTAGCCCGCATCCTGCAAACAGAACACCAGCGGCACCGAGTCGCCCAGGTTGGCGGACACCTGCGCAATGTCCATGGGACGCTGCACTACAGCCGTTGCGGGTGGTGTTGCTGGCGGTGGAACGATTGCCGTCTGTATTGCTGGTGGATTGAAGACAGGTGCCACCTGAATCGGCAGCCAGATCGGATCAAGTGCCTTACCGGCCAGCGCTGGGGATCCAGTCTGGCCTGAGTTGGTCACAGCCGGCACCCCTTGCGGGACTGAGGTGGTCACAGCCTGCACCCCTTGCCCATGATTGCCGAAGTCAAGGCGCGAGGCGGCACCTGAGTGCCGATCGTTGAGACAGGTGCACCCAGCTGGATTTCAACAGTGGTCAGGCTGCCGCTGCCGCCGATCACCTGGCCGGTGTAGCTCATCAGCGCCACCTGGCCGCCCTGCGGGGTCTCGTTGCCGCTTAGCGTGTCGAACTGGTAGGTGGTCAGGTCCACTAAGTAGGAGTTAGCCAGCGCTGCTTCGAGCGTGGCGACGACGTTGCCGGTGGCGGGTGCAGTGATGGTGATGTCGGTCTCATTGCCAGCCAGGCCTTCGGTGAAGCCGGAAGCCTGAAAATCAATGTTGATCCATTCAAAGCCGCCAAACGTCACCGGCTTGTTGTAATAGCTTTGCCACCGCTGGAGAGTCACCCCAGCGGTGGAGTAGATGCGCAGGTACTGGGCCTGTGCGCGTGCCATCAGACCAGCCCCAAGGAAATGCGCGTTGAAGGATTGCGCAGACTATCGAGCACAGCCCTAGCGGTAGCAGTCATGGCGTTTCGCAAGTCATCAAACGTCACATACTCGCTTCCATTAAAATTAAGCACAGGGCCGGTAGTAACCTTGATATCTAGGTTTGCAAGTTGTGCAATGCTTATGCTTATGTCTGATTCTTTGATTTGAGAAATAGTGGCTTGCATAAGCTGCTCAAAAGCTGAGCTGTAAAGATTCCCCAGTCTTTCATTTTCAGTTTTTCGCCATTCGGACATGTCACTCTGGATTTTTTTGCTTTGATCGTTTTGCCACGCAGTCATTTCCTGCTGTTGCTTCTCTTGCGTTTTTTGCCAATCGGCTATGCTATCCGCCATTCTTGCGTTTATATTATCAAGCACCGCAGTCTTGCTTCGTTCCATTTCATCTAGCAATGGTTTAATTGCTTCGGGGAAAAGCTGGGCCAAGCTCTTTAAAGAACTGTAGTCAAGGTTGCTGTTTAACGGAGTATTATTTCTGTTGTTTTGGTCGGTTAAAATATATTGTCCCATTTTCTTTTGTATTTCTCCTTCACGCAGCGAACGGTAGATCTGTTCTTGTCGCGATATATTTTGTTCACTTACCCCACGTAAACGGAATTGCTGGAGCTGGCCTTGCATTGCCTGCTCCATCGTGCTGTTTATTTGGTTGTACAGAGCTTTCAGTTTCGATTCTGGGATGATGTATTCAGACTCGCCGCCTTCACCCACCATCGCCACGGTCGGACGGCTGACGATGCCGCCCTGGGCAAACTTGGGAATCTTCATCTGGGGGATGAGACCCACAGCCTTAAGCGGTTCCCCAATGAAAGGGACGTTCTTGAGGTTGGAAATGATCGTGTTGATGGTATTGATTGAGCTGTTAAATGCGCGAACCGCGCCCGTAACCACCCTGGTAAAGACCAGTTTCATGAATCCGCCGATGATCTCAACCAAGTTCTTAGATATGTCCTTGGCCTTGGTGAAGGCGCCAGTCACGAACTCCCCGGCTTTTTTCCAGCCGTTCATCCAGAAGTCGAAGTAATCAACGATGGGTTTTTTCAACTTATCCACAACCTTTGCCCAGCCCTTTCCAATCGTGTCACCTGCCCATGTGAGGAACTTACCAATCGGCTCGCGGAAGTAGATGCACATCGCAACCACAGCAGCTACAGCCAGCACCGTCCATCCAACCGGCCCAGAGAAGAACGCTATCAGCGCCGGCAGTACGGTGCCAGTCAAGAACGCCAGCAGGCCAGTGAAGGCGGCTGAGATCACACCCATAGCTGGGCCAATGGCACCAGCCCAGCCACCGATGATGGCGCCCAGCTGCAGCACCTTGAGCGCATTGATGACAACCATCGCAAGCTCAATCGACTTGACCAGTGGCCCCATTGCCAGCGCCAGGCCGCCTACAGCCATGATGCCGTTCTGCGCCCACTCAGGCATGGCGCCGAATCCGTTTGCCAATGAGATCAAAGCATCTGTCAACATGTTCAGGTATGGCATCAACTTGGTGCCAATCTGAATGCCAAGCACCAGGACCTTGGCCCCCATCACTACAGTCTTGTCGTTGAATTGATCGGCAGCCTTGGCAAACTTCGTCGTCATGGTGACGTTAAACTGATCTATCGACTCTCTACCACCATTCAGCACGGGAATCATCGCACCGCCTGATTTGCTCATTAACTGGAAGGCCAGGTCAGTCTTCCTGGCTCCGTCTGGCATGGCAGCTAGTTTGTCTGCAATTTCCTTCATTACTTCGCCAGGATCTTTCAGCTTGCCTGCTGCATCTATCGAGCTAATGCCAAGCTCCTTCAGCGCCGCTGCTACACCCCTAGGCCCTTGCTCTAAGTCTTTTAGAGACTCAAGCTGCTGCTTGGTTGAGTCTTTGATCAGTTCAACTTGACTGTCGGCACTTTCTTTCGTGATGGCTTTGGCTGCGTCTGCCGCTTCCTTGATCTTCTTTTCCTCCAACCGCTTGCGGTCTTCCAGCGCATCGTCCCGTTCTTGCTTCTCATCACGAAACTGCCGGGTACGCTCTTTCTGCTTTTCCTGATACCCTTTGTCTAATGCCTTTAGCTCTGCTTCTTGATCTTTGTCGAGTGCTGACAGCAGTTGTGATCTTTGCTCGTCGGTAAGTTGCTCGTCGTCTTTAATCGCCTTTTTCTTTGCCTCATATCTTGCCTTGATGCTTTCCGAGTCGCGATCCTGTTGATCTTGTGCGGCCGTTTTAGCAGCATCAGCCTGGTCATCGTAGGAATCATCAAGCAGCCGCTGCTCCTGCTTATAGCGCTTGTTGATCTCACGCAGCCGATCGCTGGACTCCTGCTCCAGCGCCGCCAGTCGCTCGTCGGCTGCATCCTTGACCGCCGCCACCTGGCGCTCCTCGCCGTCCTCAACGGCCTTGGTCGCCTTCTTCAGCGCCTCCTCTGATTTCTTCCCGTACTCATCCGTATCCTCGCCGGCTTTAACCATGCCCCTTGACAGGAACATCATTGCCTTGCCAGCCGTCTCAATATCAGTCCCGCCGGCTTTTGCTGCCTGCTGCCACTTGCTCAGCTCCTCCACGCTGACGCCTGTCTTCTGCGACAGGTCATTCATGTTGTCAGCTGCATCAATGGCGCTCTTGGCCATTGCCACCAGCCCGATACCCGAGACCAACGGCACCAAGCTGCCAAGGGCGCCACTCAGCCCACCAGCGCTGGCCAGCATCCCGCCAAGGCCATTGCTTGCGCTTTCGGCCTTGTCTTTCAACCCACCCAGCCCCTTGGCCAGCCCAGCGATGGCGCCTTCACCATCGACCTGGGCCTTGATCTTCAGCAGCGCATCCATTACGGCCATCAGTGCTGCTCCAGTCGCTTGTTGATTTTCTCCCGAGCGTGCAGTTCCATCACCTGCAGATCCTCAAGGGCTTTGGCTGGATCGCTCACCTGATACAGGCTAGCCAGCTGCAGCACCACGCCGTAATCCAGCCCAATCACGCTGTCGCCAACCGAGCGCCATTGGGTCATGCACCGCAGGAACAGATCAAGCGATTCACTGTGCTCCGACCAGAGCTGGTAGTGCTCAGGCTCAACGTGGTGCTGCTCCAGGATCACCCCATAGGCCGCCGCCTGGGCCTGTAGCTTTGCTGTATCACCCTTGTCGCCGCGGAACAGATAATCCACGGCGCCGGTCAGTTTTTTGACTTGGCCTTCTCGATGCTCTCGATGTAGGTCTGCACCAGTGTCTCGGCCACTGTTTCTATCTCCAGCAGCTGGAGCTTGGATTCGTCCGAGTAGGGGATCTGCGTGGTGTTGTCGGGCTCGGTGATGCCAGACCAGCCCACCAGGATTTCATTGGCGATCTCCCGTGTGGGGATCCGGTCGATCAGGTCGTCATTCTTGACGGCATGGCGGATCTGCTGGAAATCAATCGCCAGCTGCTCCAGCCGACTTTGCGGCAGCCGCTTGAATACAGCCTCGAAGCTGTGCGACCGGTAGCGGCCATTATCCACACGCTCCCGAATCGTGATCGGCCAGGAGAACGTGGGCGTCTGCTCAAGTACGAAACCCATGGATCAGGTAAGAGCGAGGGACCATTCGTTGTTGCCGGCGCTGGTAGGCAGCGGCCGGAATGGCAGCGTGATCATTGTGATCGCCTCCATCTCCTGAATCGAAGGAGTATCAAAGGCGCAAGTGGAGGCGGTGAAGGTGATGATGTTGCCAGCCGTCTGGCCGTGCTGCCAGGAGATGCTGCCCGTGGTTTGAGCGCTCACGATCGCCAGGAAGTCCTTTGTGGCGTAGTTGGGCAGCTCAATGGTGAGCGAGCCGGTGGGCTGGCGGCCCGTGACCAGCACCTCCTTGGCGCAGCCAGCCAGCTGCCTGAACGTCGTCGCCACACCAAAGCTGAAGCTGAAATCAGACAGGCAGGCTGAGAAGCCGTGGACGCTCACCGCCGTGGTGTTGTCGGAGTTGACGGCAACCGGGCTGGCCTGGGTGGTGTAGGTGGGGGTCGGCAGCGTCAGGGCGGCTGGGGCGGTGTATTGCCCCATCTGATCAAATGACAGCGTGGGGATGGATCCCAGGCTCATGCTGAGTTCAGCTGTGCCGCGGATGCCGGTGATCAGCTGGCGGGCGCCGTCATCCTTGTAGAAGTCCATGGTGTAGCTGCTGAAAGCAGACGACACCGGCGAGTAGGTGACGCTGGTGGTCGCCACGATTGCCTCTCCAGCTGCGCAGCTTCGGAGCAGCGGGCCCCACCTGGGCGCTGTGCCGGCGGTGCCGCTGGCGGCCAGCTCAACAGTCGACTTGACCGGCACCATCCGCTTGGTGACGATGCTGGCGCGGTTGCCGAAGTAGCTCTGAATCGTGCTGCGCTCAGCAAGCTCCACCGCCAGGGGCTGCACATCCAGCTCGGTGAACAACAGCGCGTCAGTGTTCGCCGGGGCACTGCTGGTGTTGTAGGTGGATTCGATCTTGGCCAGTGCCAGTCGATTACGCCAGACGGCCATGATCAGTCCTCAGGTTGCAGGGGAGCATCGGGAGCGGCCACCACATCCGGGGCCGCTTCTTCTTCGTTGCGCAGCACCCATTCCCACTTCTTGGCATCCAGCAGGTAACTGCCGCCAGCGCCGGGGAACGGAGGCAATGGTCGAGGGTTGGGCACAGCGCACAAGAATCGCCACCATCAGCCTATGGACCAGGCTCAGGACTCCAGGCTGCTGATGCTCGTGCGGTACTTCACCTGATACGTGCAGACCAGCCAGAGCGTGGAGAAATCAGCCTGATCGAATTGCGGATTGACGCTGGTCGGCACCATGTCCATCACCAGCCCGCCCAGGGATCGATCACCCATGAGCTCGTTGTGCATTGCCACCACAATCGGATCGGCTTCTTGATGAGGCACCACGCCGCGGGCGTAGATGGCCACCAGTACATCCAGCGTCCAGTCCAGCTTGCAGATAGAGACCACCGCTGGTGCATCGCGCCCGGGCTCAATCACAATTGCCGGCGCCTCGTCCCGACTGAATGCCTGCTGGCGGCTGCGGAACACGCGCCCATCGACACCGTTGGTATTGATGAGGAGCGTGTGAACCGCCGCCAGGATCTGCTCTCGTTTGCTGCTCATGTCATGCGAAGGCGAACCAGCCGACGACATCAGCCGCCGCCAGTCCGGTGGAGGTGTTGTCGGTCAGGCCCTTGCCGCTGGTGACGGTGTGGGTGATGGCGGTAGCAAACGCCATGCCGGCTGGAATCTCCAGCCCCACCCTGCCGCCTGCAGGAATGGCAATCTCAATCAGTGCCGCTGTGGTACCCAGCGTGGGGGCCGTGGCGTTGAAGAGCTTGATGTAGCGCAGGCCGGCGGAGGTGTTGGTCAGTTCGTAGCCAAGTAGCCGGCCAGCCGATGCCTTGATCGTCCCTGCTGCCGGGGTGGCCGGTGACTGGCACGGCAGCACCGTGGCGGCGCCGGTTGCGTTGGCCCGCACCTGGAGCCCTACATCAGCCGCCAGGTTGGTGCCTGCCGCAAGGGTTGGCGTGTTGGTGGCCAGGCTGACCGGCTGGGTCGCCAGCCAGAACTGGCGGCTGTCGTCGAACTGGTGAATGCTCAGCGTGGTGGTGCCGGCCGTGGTCGCCGTGGACAGCCTGAGCCGCAGATAACGCGCCTGCACCGGCACCACCCACAGGCCAGCGGCGCTGAACGTGGTGGCCGTGGCGCCCGCCTGGGTGAGAATCGTGGCCGCCACCCATGTGCTGTTGTCGTTGCTCCATTCCGGCGTCACCACACCCGTGGTGCCCATCGAGGTGCATTGAATCGAGATGCTGCGGTACTGGCTGCAATCGAGCGTGGCCAGCACCGTGTTGATGGTGATGACGCCCGCCACGTTGTAGGTGGTGAGCAGTGCCGCAGCCGGCGTGCTGTTCACCGCCAGCGCTGATTGGTTTGAGGCAATCGCCACTGGCAGCGAGGCCGCCATCAGCGCCTGACCCTGCGCCGGCACGCGGCCAGTCAGCGTGGCCAGGTTGCCGCCGGTTTCCAGGGCCAGTGCCGAGGTGTTCAGGTTGGTACCGGCGTTGGCGGTCACCGTGCCGCTCACTGGCTGAGTCGCCTGCCAAAACGTGCCACTGACTGGCACTGCAGTGGCGCGGAGCTGGGCATCGGTGAGCGGACCCGAAACTGCAGCAGTGCCTGTGATCGACACGCTGCCGCTCACCGGTTGAGTGACACCACTGCCGTCAACCGGGATACGACCGCTGACCAGCGACGGAATGCGACTCAGCAGCGTCGTCCAGTTCTGCAGGCCGCGCTTCACCAGCGAAACCACGCTGAACGTGCCGGTGTCAGTCGTTGCTGCCGCGTCGGCCTGAGCGCCTAGGTCAACGTCCAGGTTGTTGAGTGAAGTGTTGGCAGTGGCCTGGTTGGCCGCTGTGGCCACTCCGCTCACGCTCACAGGCACGGCAGTGGCGCGGAGCTGTGTGTCAGTGAGGGGGCCGGTAACTGTTGGGGTGCCACTGATCGAAACGGCGGGCGTACCGCTGATCGAGACGCTGCCGCTCACCGGCTGCGTGGCCTGCCAAAACGTACCGCTCACAGGTACGGCTGTTGCGCGGAGCTGGGTGTCTGTCAGAGGGCCGCTGGCTGTCACCGTGCCACTCACCGGCACCGCTGTGGCACGGA
>JBAWXG010000052.1:0-19618 GCA_037144195.1 Synechococcus sp. ELA057 | reverse complement strand
CGGTGGCGGACACGGCCAGCAATGCCGCCGGCAGCGTCGCCGGAGCCGCCACATCTTTGGCCGGAGCCGCAACATCCATGGCCGGCTCGATGCTGCAACCACTCGTGTTCGACCCGCTGCGGAGGCTGCAGCAGGGACCGGGAGGGGGCGGCGACGATGGCCCGATCGATGACCGCAAGCGGTTGTGGGTGGCGGTGGATGGCATGGGCGGCGACCACGCCCCGGGAGCGATCCTGGAGGGATGCCTTCAGGCGGTGCGGCGTCTGCCCCTGCGGGTGCGCTTCGTCGCCGAAGCCGAGCCGCTGCAGCGGGCGATCACCGCGATGGACCTTCAGGAGGCGCTCGACGACGCCGTTGCGCAGGGATTGATCCAGCTGATCCCCAGCGGACCTTCGATCGGCATGGACGACGAGGCCACCGCGGTGCGACGCAAACGCGACGCCAGCATCAACATGGCCATGGATCTGGTCAAGCGGGGAGAAGCGACCGCCGTCTACTCCGCCGGCAATTCCGGCGCCGTGATGGCCTCGGCGATCTTCCGGCTGGGGCGGTTGCGGGGCATCGATCGCCCGGCCATCGGCGCCCTGTTCCCCACCCGCGATCCCAGCCAGCAGGTGCTGGTGCTCGACGTGGGCGCCAACATGGACTGCAAGGCCGACTGGCTGCACCAGTTCGCCCTGCTGGGGAACATCTACAGCCGTGATGTGCTGCTGGTGGAGAAACCGCGCATCGGCCTGGTGAACATCGGCGAGGAGGAGTGCAAGGGCAACGACCTCTGCCTGCGCACCTATCCGCTGCTGGCCGGAGACCCCCGGCTGCAGTTCGCCGGCAACTGCGAAGGTCGCGACATCCTCTCCGGCGACTTCGACGTGGTGGTCTGCGACGGTTTCACCGGCAACGTGCTGCTGAAATTCCTCGAATCGGTCGGCAGCGTGCTGCTCGATGTGATCAAGGTGGAACTGCCGCGCGGCCGGCGCGGCAAGGTGGGATCCGCCTTCCTGATCAACAATCTGCGCCGGATCAAGAAGCGGCTGGATCACGCCGAACATGGCGGTGCCCTGCTGCTGGGTGTCGACGGGGTCTGCGTCATCGGCCACGGCAGCAGCAAGGCCCTCTCGGTTGTCAGCGCCCTGCGCCTGGCCCATTCAGCCGCCAGCCATGGGGTGATGGAGGATCTCCACGCTCTGGAGATCGTGAGCAGCGAGCAGGCCATCGCCCCGTCCGCCGCCAGCACCAGCGCTTCCGCCTGTGGTTGACTGACGCGATCCCAACGGAACTCGGATGCCGGAGTCGCCCACCCCGGGAGCGGAGTCAGGACCGAAGGTCAGCACCTCCGCAGCGGGGATCGGATCGGTGCAGGGGGCGGCGCTGGTGGGCTGCGGCAGTGCCCTTCCCGCCGCGAGCATCAGCAACGCCGCCCTGAGCGAGCGGGTCGAGACCAGCGACGACTGGATCCGCAGCCGCACCGGCATCGGGGCCCGGCGGATCGCAGGCCCCGGCGAGACGGTCACCACCCTGGCGGCGGCGGCTGCCGACGCCGCCCTGCGCCATGCCGGGTGGCAGGCGAGCGATGTGGATCTGATCCTGCTGGCCACCTCCAGTCCCGATGATCTCTTCGGCACGGCCCCCCGCGTGCAGGCGGCGATCGGGGCGCAGCGCGCCGTGGCCTTCGATCTCACGGCAGCCTGCAGCGGATTCCTGTTCGCCCTGATCACCGCTGCCCAGTACATGCGCTGCGGCAGTGCCCAACGGGTGCTGGTGATCGGTGCCGACCAACTCAGCCGCTGGCTCGACTGGGACGACCGCCGCACCTGCGTGCTCTTCGGCGATGGCGCCGGTGCCCTGGCCCTGCAGGCCTGCCCGGCGGCCGATGACGGGCTGCTGGCCTTCCGCATGCGCTCGGACGGCAGCCGCAACGCCTGCCTCACCCTGGCCCAGCGGGAAGAGCACCAACCTCTCATCGGTGCCAGCTCCGCCCAGGTGGGGGGCTTCGCACCGATCCACATGAACGGCCAGGAGGTCTACAAGTTCGCGGTCAGGGAAGTGCCCGCCATCCTGGCGGAGCTGTTCAACAGCACGGGCATCCCCGCCGCCGAGCTCGACTGGCTGCTGCTGCATCAGGCCAACCAGCGCATCCTTGACGCCGTGGCCGAGCGCTTCGCCGTGCCGCAGGAGCGGGTCCTGAGCAACCTGGCCCACTACGGCAACACCTCTGCCGCCACCATCCCGCTGATGCTGGATGAGGCGGTGCGCGATGGCCGCATCCGCAGCGGCAACCTGATCGCCAGCAGCGGGTTCGGCGCCGGTCTGAGCTGGGGCGGAGCGCTGCTGCGCTGGCAGGGACCCGGACCAGCCGACGCCTAATCTCGCCTCACCGCAGCGCACGACGGCATGGGCATCGCCTGGGTGTTCCCCGGACAGGGATCACAGAAACTCGGCATGGCAGCAGGGGTGCTGGAGCTGCCCGGCGCCCGCGAGCGCTTCGCCCAGGCCTCTGAGCTGCTCGGCCGCGACCTGCTGGCGATCACGGCAGGCGAAGCCGAAGGCGAGATCAGCGACCTGAACGACACCCGCAACAGCCAGCCGGCCCTGTTCGTGATCGAGAGCCTGCTGGTGGACGCGCTGAGGGCCCAGGGCCGCCGTTCCGACCTGCTCGCCGGCCACAGCCTGGGTGAACTGGTGGCCCTGTATGCGGCCGGCGTCTTCGACGTGACCACCGGGATCGCCCTGATGCAGCGCCGCAGCACCCTGATGGCGGCCGCCGGCGGCGGTGCCATGACCGCGGTGATGGGCTTCGATCGCGCCGAACTGGAGGCGTTGGTGGCCGCCCAGGACGGGGTGGTGATCGCCAACGACAACAGCAGTGCCCAGGTGGTGCTCTCGGGCACGCCCGAGGCGGTGACAGCGGTGAGCGGCGCTCTCGCCTGCAAACGGGCCGTTCCCCTGGCTGTCAGCGGCGCCTTCCACTCCCCCTTCATGGCCGAGGCAGCGGCGGCCTTTGCCGCCGAACTGGAGCCGATTCCCTTCGCGGATGCCCACACACCGGTGCTCAGCAACACCGATCCGAGCCCTGCCACCGATGGAGCCCTGCTGAAGTCTCGCCTGATCACCCAGATGACCTCGGGTGTGCGCTGGCGCGAAACGATGGAGCGCTTCGAGAGCAGCGGCATCAGCACCGCCGTCGAGATCGGGCCTGGCAGCGTGCTCAGCGGTCTGATCAAACGCGCCTGCCCCGGGATCACGACGGCCCAGATCGGCAACAGCGCCGACCTGGGACTGTGAGCGGCTCCGCCGGCCGCGCCATCGGGTCGATGCGACGAGCGCTGCGGCGCCGACGGCCGCCCGCTGAACCCCCGGCGCTGCTGAGCACACCGCGCCCCAGCCTCACCTACCGGTTGATCAGCTACCTGCTGGTGTTTCCGGTCTTCCGGATGCTGTTCCGCGGGCGCACAGCCGGCAACACCAACGTGCCGATGGAGGGAGCGCTGGTGGTGGTGGCCAATCACGGCTCCCACCTCGATCCCCCGTTGCTGGGCCATGCCCTGGGCCGACCGGTGGCCTTCATGGCCAAAGCGGAGCTGTTCCGGGTGCCGCTGCTGGGCCCGATCATCCGCGCCTGCGGGGCCTATCCGGTGGCCCGGGGTGCCAGCGACCGCGAGGCGATCCGCACCGCCACCGACCGCCTGGACCAGGGCTGGGCTACCGGGGTGTTCATCGATGGCACCCGCCAGAGGGACGGGCGCGTCAATCAGCCCCAGCCCGGTGCGGCGCTGCTGGCTGCCCGTGCCGGCGTCCCCCTGCTGCCGGTGGCGATCGTCAACAGCCATCGGGCCCTGGGCCCGGGACAGGACCGGATGCGGCTGGTGCCGATCCACATCCGCATCGGTACTCCGGTGCCGCCGCCGGCATCCCGCAAGCGCGCCGATCTCGACCGCACCACCCTGGAGGTGCAGGAGCAGATCAACCGGATGCTCGATGCCGGCCTGATCGCTCCAGCCCTGAGCTCCGCAGCCAGGGAGCCAGATGCGCTTCCGCCCAGCGGCGGATGTCCTGACCGCTGACCACCCAGATCACGGCGCGCAGCCCATCCCCCCAGATCCGCTTCCGGCTCTCGGGGATGCAGCTGCTGCCGCAGGACACCGGGATCGGCGTGAGCTGAATGCCGCGGCTACCGGCCACGATGCGCCCCACCAGCAAAGCGCGATCCATGTGGTCGCTGCTGGTGACGAGCAGGGCGTGGCGGATCCTGGCGCGGCGCAGGTCGTCGACCAGGGAGGTGAAATTGGTGACCGTGTCGGTGGCCCGGTAATCCAGCCGAACGCGGCTGGAGGGCAGCCGCTCCCGCTCCTGAAACAGCCAGCGGGCGTATTCGGGATTGGTGCCGCCGCTCACCACCACGGGCAGCCCGTCGTGGGCAGCCAGCCGAGCGGCCATCTTTTCGCGATCCACATCGCCCCCCAGCACCAGGATCATCTGGGGCGGCGGCGCAGGAGGGAGCCACCAGCCCCGCGACAGCCAGACCAGCGCAAGCCCCGTGGCAGCGGCGACCAGCAGCCTCCAGCCCCCCTGCCGTCCAGGCGGTCTGGAGCGGCAGCGACGGCCGCGGCGGGGCGGCGGCACGGGCTCACCGGGCAGGTCCGGCACCGTCCGCAGCGGCACGGCGGCGGAGCGGCGACGGCGGCGCCTCGGATCGGGACGACGGGGATGGGGGGCTGGCAGGCCTGCCATCTCAGATCTGACGCACCGGGCTGGTGGGATACAGCGGCAGCACGGCCTGCCAGTCAGCGGGAGCGCCCATGATGCCGGCATCACGGCTGAACGCCAGCAGCTGGCGCACGTCTTCGCCGGGCTGGGCTGTCGCCGGCAGGCAGGGGCCCTCCAGCGGCAGATCCCCTGGCAGCAGGCGGGGAGCATCCAGCTCGGCGATGCCACCCGGGCTGGCGGCATCGGGGCCGTAACGCCCAGCGACCGTGCCCCGGCGGGGGAGATCCTGCACCAGCCAGAAGGGCTGAGACGGAGCCTGGGACGTCTGCTGGAGCCGGCGCGCGATCAGCCGGAAACTGCTGATGCCATCGAGGGGCAGGTTCAACTGCTGCGCCAGGGTGCGCGCGAACACCACCGTCAGCCGGGTGCTGGTGAAGCCGCCTGGACCCGTGGCCACCGCCAGACGCCTGAGCGCGCTCCAGCGATCGGCAGGCAACATCTCCTCGACACAGGCCAACAGCCGATTGGACAGATCCCGCCCGGTGGGGAACAGCTCCACCCGGGTCTGCCCGGAGGTCTCCGGATCCAGGCCCGTGGGAACCAAGCCGACGCCCAGCCCCTCCCCGCTGCTGTGCAGCGCCAGCAGCCAGCCCGTGTCCTGCGGGGGCGAGGCGCTCACGTCGGCAGGGCGGCACCTGGCCGCAGACGCTGCCAGCGGCCAGGATCAGACCGAAAATCGGCGCAGGCCCTCACATCCCACTCGACGCCCACCGCTTCACCATCGAGATCCTTCACCTGCACGTGAATCCGGGGCTGGCGGGGGGTTCGATCAGGGGCGGGATTGAGGTGAGGCACACCGTGCTGGCGCTCCACCGCGTGATAGGCCTGGCAGCGGTCGACCCAGTGGCAATCGACGCAAATGCACATGCCGCCCCTGCCACCTGCTGAACCCATTGTGTCGCCCTCTGGCGAGGGGCTGGGCGAAGCTCTGTGGCAGGCCCTGTCCCCCGAGCGCTGGCCCCTGGATCCCGCCCTGCTCCCCCCGGGAACGGCGCTGGTGGGGGGTGCGGTGCGCGATGCACTGCTGGGGAGGCTGAGCGAGCGGCCCGATCTGGATCTGGTGGTCTGCACCGACGCGCTGCAGCTCGCCCGGGATCTGGCGAGCCGCTGCGGCGGCAGCGTGGTGGTGCTGGATCGGGAGCGCTCGATCGCCCGCCTGGTGCTGCGTGGATGGAATCTTGATCTGGCGCGGCGCATGGGCCCGGACCTGAAGGCGGATCTGCTCCGCCGCGATTACACGGTCAACGCCATCGCCCTGCCCATCGGCGGACGCCTGGATCCCATCGATCCCAGCGGCGGCCTCCATGATCTGCATCAGCGCCGCCTGCGGGCCGTGAGCGAGGCGAATCTGCTGGAGGATCCCCTGCGGCTGCTGCGGGGTCCCCGGCTGGCCTGCGAGCTGGACTTCACGCTGGAGGACCGCACGCGGGGCTGGATCCACAGCGGGCGCGAGCGGCTCACCACTGTTGCAGGCGAGCGGGTGCTGGCGGAACTGGAACGGCTCGCCCAGGCGCGCCTCGGCAGCGAAGGGCTGATCCAGACGCTGAACCTGGGGCTGCTGGAGCCCTGGCAGGAGGACGGGAACGCCGCCTGCAGAGCGCTGGAGTCGCTGTCGCAGCAGGCGATCGACCGCTGCGGGCTGCTGCCGCAGGAGCAGGCCTGGGCTCTACCGCTGGCGCGCCTGGCCGCGACCCTGCCGGCAGCGGCCCTGGAGCGGCTGCGCTCGAGTCGGCGGCTGCAGCAGCGCTGTGGCCGGCTGCAGCGCTGGCAGCAGCGGCTGCAGGGAGAGGTCCGGGACGGCATCGCCGCAGGCGCCCTGGAGCAGCTGGCGGAGCGCGAGCGGCTGGAGCTGCAGCTGGATCTGGAGCAGGACTGGCCCGCCCTGGCCCTGCAGTTGCATCCCGAGGACGGGCAGCGAACCCTGATGCGGTGGCGCGATCCCGACGACCCGCTGTTCCATCCGCGGCCGCCGCTCGACGGCCTCACTCTGCAGCGGGAGCTGGGCCTGCCCCCCGGCCGCAGTCTCGGCCGGCTGCTGGCCCATCTGATGCAGGAGCGTGCCTTCTGCAGGCTTGCCGCCGCTGGCGACCATGCCGCAGTTCTGGCGCAGGCACGCCACTGGCAGACGATCCACAACGGATCCGCATCGCCCTCGCCTCCGGCTGGGCCGGCGGCGTGATTAACTTCTTCGCAACGGCCAGCTGATGCGCCGAAGGTTTTTGTTGTTCCGGATCACGATCCCATGAGTATTCGCCTTTACGTCGGCAACCTGCCGCAGGCTTTTGATGCGAAGGAGCTGGATGCCCTGTTCGCCAGCGTCGGCGAAGGCGTGCGCTTCAAGATCGTCAACGACCGCGACACCGGCGCCAGCCGCGGGTTCGGCTTCGCCAACGTGGAGGAACAGGCCCTGGCTGACGCGCTGATCGAACAGCTGAACGGGCGGGAATTCGGCGGCAGCAAGCTGCGCATCGAGATCTCCGAGCGCCGTGATGCCCGCAGTGGCAGCGGCAACGAACGCCGCGGCCCAGCCCCGGCGGCCGCCAGCCGCAAGTCGGTCGACAAGGTGGTGCACGCCGATGGCGTCGACAGCGAAGCCCCTGATCCCCGCTGGGCCGGTGAACTGGCCAAGCTCAAGGCACTCCTCGCCAACCAGACGGTCGGCGTCTGATCCCGCCCCGAACCGACCACAGGCCAACCCCAGGAACACATCCACGGATCGTGCCTGGGGCTGCCATCGTTCAGCGGCCTGCCGGTGCCGTGTCCGGCGTCCAGCCTCCGTGCACCAAGCCCCAGTGCACCACGACGTCAAGCCGAGCGTTCCATCCTCCCCGTCCCGAGCCGCCGGGGCAGATCCGGATGCAGCTGCGCTCTGGCAGTGGTGCGGCCATCGCATCGCCTGGACCCGAGCCGGATCGGGCGACAGCAAGGATGTGGCCCTGCTGATCCACGGGTTCGGAGCCTCGCTCGCACACTGGCGCCACACCATCCCCGCCCTCTCCGGCCAGGCCGAGGTGCTGGCGCTCGATCTGCTGGGCTTCGGAGCCAGTGACAAACCCCGCTCCCAGCTGGCCGACGAGCCGCCCGAGCCGGGATCGGTGCGCTACTGCTTCGATCTCTGGGCCCAGCAGGTGATCGATTTCCTTGCCTGGCGCGGGCTGGCTCAGGGTCGGCGTGTGCATCTGATCGGCAACTCCGTCGGTGCCGTGGTGGCGCTGCTCGCCGCCAGCAAGCTGCAGCAGAGCGAGCAGCCCCCTGCCCAGGTCGTGCTGATCGACTGCGCCCAGCGCACCCTGGACCGCAAACGGCTGTCGGAGCAACCCCCCGCCCAGCGTGCGCTGCGGCCCCTGCTGATGGGGGTGGTTCGCCAACGCTGGCTGCTGGCCCCACTGTTCCGCTTTCTGGCGCGGCCCGCCTTCATCCGTCAGGTGCTGAGCCAGGCCTATCCCAGCGGCGCCAATGTCGACGAGCAGCTGGTGACCCTGCTGCACCGCCCATCGATCGAGGCCGGCGCCCTGGAGAGCTTCCGGGGATTCGTCAACCTCTTCGATGACCATCTGGCTCCCGATCTGCTGGCCCAGCTGACGCTGCCGGTGCGGATGCTCTGGGGTGAGCGGGACCCCTGGGAGGATCCCGCAGAAGCCCGTCGCTGGGCAGCCACCTACCCCTGCATCCGCGAGCTGGTGGTGCTCGAGGGTCTGGGCCACTGCCCGCACGACGAGGCCCCCGAGCGGGTGAATCCGATCCTTCAGCGCTGGCTGCGGCAATGATCAGCGGGGCATGATCCGCAGACAGGGCCTGGGTCCCATGGGTCCATGTCGCGCCGGTGCTGGGCTTGAGGGGGCATGACCTGGGAAAGTGGCCGTGCCGATCTGCGCCGGTCCCATGGCTCCGCTCCTGGCTCCCCCATCCGGGCCCCATGCGGCCACAGCGTGCAGATCCAGCAGGCGCGGTGATCGGATCACTACGGCGGGGCCCTCAGCATGAAACTTCTGCCCGAACCCGAGGCCCTGCGGCAGGCCCGCTTCGGCTGGCCCGATCTGCTGGTGATCCTGGGTGTGCTGGTCATGCTGGGTCTGCTGGCCCATGGCGGCCAGCAGGCGATGGTGAGCTTCCACCCGCCGGACGTCAGTCCGCAGGTGTCCCTGAACCCCGCCGATCTGCCCGATTACGCCATCCGCTCAACGCTGCGGATGTTCATCGCTCTCGGCTTGTCCACTGTTTTCACCCTGCTGTACGGCTCGCTGGCAGCCCACAACCGGCGAGCCGAACGGGTGCTGATCCCCCTGCTCGACATCCTGCAGTCGGTGCCGGTGCTGGGCTTCCTCTCCATCACCGTGACCGGGTTCATCGCCCTGTTCCCCGGCAGCCTGCTGGGACTGGAGGCGGCGTCGATCTTCGCGATCTTCACCAGCCAGGTGTGGAACATGACCTTCTCGTTCTACCAATCGCTGCGGACGGTTCCGCGCGAACTGACGGAGGCGACCACCCTCTATCGCCTCTCCCGCTGGCAGCGCTTCAGCCGGCTTGAACTGCCCTCCGCCGCGATTCCACTGCTGTGGAACGCGATGATGAGTTTCGGCGGAGGCTGGTTCTTCCTGGCAGCCAGCGAAGCCATCAGCGTGCTGAACCAGAACTACACGCTGCCGGGCATCGGCTCCTACGTGGCGGCAGCGGTCAGCGCCAGGGATCTTCCCGCCCTGGCCTGGGCGGTCGTGACCATGGCGGTTGTGATCCTGCTGGTCGATCAGCTCTTCTGGCGGCCCCTGGTGGCCTGGTCGAATCGCTTCCGCATGGAGCAGAGCGGAGCTGGCGAGGTCCCCCGTTCCTGGGTGTTTGATCTGTTGCGCTCAGCGCGCATCCCCACCCTGGTGGGCGAGGCCTTCGCCCCGCTGAATGACCGCATCGACCGTGTTCTCACGGCCCTTCTCGGCAGAGTCAGCGAGCGGTCAGCCGAACCGGAGACACCCCGCAGCGACCGCCTCTTCAATCTGCTCATGCTGCTGGCGGTGGGCGCCCTGCTGGTCGCCCTGGTTCACTTCATCCTCACGACCGTGGGGCCCGGCGAGGTGGTCAGCGCCTTTTGGATGGGCCTGCACACCCTGGGCCGCGTGGTGCTGCTGCTGATCGCCGCCACCCTCATCTGGACGCCCATCGGGGTGGCCATCGGCTTCCAGCCCCGGCTGGCCCGGCTGCTGCAACCGCTGGTCCAGTTCCTGGCCTCATTCCCGGCCAACTTCATCTTCCCCTTCGCCACCCTCTTCTTCATCCAAGCCCACGTGCCGATCGGCTGGGGCTCGATCCTGCTGATGGCGCTCGGATCCCAGTGGTACATCCTGTTCAACTCCATCGCCGGGGCCCAGACGATTCCGAGCGATCTACGGGAGATGGCTGATGATGTGGGCCTGCATGGTCTGCAGCGCTGGCGCAAGCTGATCATCCCGGGGATCTTCTCCGCCTGGATCACCGGTGGCGTCACCGCCAGCGGCGGCGCCTGGAACGCCAGCATCGTCTCCGAGGTGGTGAGCTGGGGCGGCACCACCCTCAAGGCCGATGGTCTGGGGGCTTACATCGCCGAGGCCACCAGCCAGGGCGACTGGCCCCGCATCGCCCTGGGCATCGGTCTGATGAGCCTGTTTGTGGTGGGGCTCAACCGGATCTTCTGGCGCCGGCTCTACGGGCTGGCGGAACGCCGCTACCACCTCTGACCCTGCGCCACCCGACCCGTCATGTCTCTGATCAGCGTCGAACGCATCTCCAAGCGGTTCCCTCTCCCGGACGGGAACGACGAGTTCACCGTGCTCAACGACGTCAGCCTCACCGTCAAGGCCGGTGAGGTGGTGGCCCTGCTCGGTCGCAGCGGCAGCGGCAAGAGCACGCTGCTGCGGATCATGGCCGGCCTGATCCAGCCAAGCCAGGGGCAGGTGCTCAGCCACGGCCAGCCCCTCAGGGGCACCAACCGCAACCTGGCCATGGTGTTCCAGAGCTTCGCCCTGCTGCCCTGGCTGACGGTGCAGGAAAACGTGGAGCTCGGCCTGGCCGCCCGCAATGTGGGCCGGCTCGAGCGACGGGACCGGGCCCTCAAGGCGATCGACATCGTCGGCCTGGATGGCTTCGAGAATGCCTACCCCAAGGAGCTCTCCGGTGGCATGAAGCAGCGGGTGGGCTTCGCCCGCGCCTTCGTGCTCGAACCGGAGGTGCTGTTCATGGATGAGCCGTTCAGCGCCCTCGACGTGCTGACCGCCGAGAACCTCCGCGGTGAGATCGATGACCTCTGGAATGCAGGCTCCTTCCCATCCAGCAGCATCCTGATCGTGACCCACAACATCGAGGAAGCGGTGTTCCTCGCCGATCGGGTGGTGATCCTCGGGGCCAACCCCGGCCGCATCCGCGGCGAGCTCACGATCAACCTGCCCCGTCCCCACGACCGCACCAATCCGCGCTTCAAGGCCCTGGTGGATTACGTGTACACCGTGATGACCAATCCGGATATCGCCGTGACCGGTGAGCTGGAGACGGATCAACCCAGCGAAGTTCCTGTCGGCAGCCCGGCCCTCTCCCCCTTCGCCAGGCCGCTGCCCCATGTGCGGGTGGGCGGCATCAGCGGCCTGCTGGAGCTGATGCACGAACAGGGCGATGGACTGCGCGACATTCCGTTGCTGGCCGAGCGCCTGCAGCTGGAGGTGGATGATCTGCTGCCGCTGCTCGATGCCGCGGTGCTGCTGGGTTTCGCCGATGTGGCCGATGGCGACGTGCGGCTCACCGCCGTCGGCCAGGACTTCGCCACCACCACGATCCTGCGCAGCAAGGACCTGTTCCGCCAACAGGCCCTGGAGCGGATCCCGGTGATGGGCAGCATCATCACCACCCTGCAGCAGAAGGCCGATCGCAGCATGCGCTCCGACTTCTTTCTCGACATGTGGGATGACTACTTCCCCACCGAGGAGGCCGAACGCCAGCTGGCCACCGCCGTGGACTGGGGCCGCTACGGCGAGATGTTCGAATACGACGCCAGCGAAGGGCGCATCACCCTGCCCAGCTGATGCGGAGCCAAGGCGGCCCCCCGCCTGTCAGCGCGCCTGGGCGATCACGAACGAGCGCGGCAGATCCAGAAACTTGCCCGCCGTGGGCACGTAGGCCCGGTGGTGGAACACGTCGTAATCGAGGGTTTCAATCACGTCGAGGATGCCGCGATAGAGGCGCAGCGACGCCCAGACCGGCCAGCGGGCATCGGGGGCCAGCCAGCGAACACCCGCCTCGGAGCGAGCGAACCAATCGCGGGCCCGCTGCAACTGAAAGCGCATCAGCGATCGCCAGTTGTCATTGAGCACCCCATCCATCAGCTCGGCTTCGCTGTAGCCGAAACGGCGCAGATCCTCCTGAGGCAGGTAGATGCGGCCGCGGGCTCGATCCTCGCCCACATCCCGCAGAATGTTGGTGAGCTGATTGGCGATGCCGAGGGCCACAGCCGCTTCGCTGGTGTCAGGCCGTTCACTCCAGGGAGCTGAGGTGTAGGCGGGATCGACGCCCATCACCTCCTGGGTCATCAGGCCCACGGTGCCAGCGACCCGGTAGCAATAGAGATGGAGCTGCTCGAAATCGGCGTAGCGGCTGGTGGTGAGATCCATGCGCATCCCTTCGATCATGTCGAGATAGGGCTGCAGAGGCTGGGGATAGCGCTCGATGGTGTCGCGCATCACCAGATCGAGGCCATCGCGCACCTCCCCCGCGAACAGAGCGCGGGTGCGTTGCTCCCAGGCATCCAGCCTCGCGGCCAGCTCCTCGATCGGGCGCGCCATCGCCTCGGGACTGTCCATCAGCTCATCGGTGCGGCGGCACCACACGTAGATGGCCCAGATGGCCCGGCGTTTGAGCGGGGGCATCAGCAAGGTGCCCAGATAGAAGGTCTTGGCCCATTCGGCGGTTTCACGCCGGCAGGCCTCGTAGGCCTCCTCCAGGGAGGGCAGGGTGGCGCCGTGGGCGGGGGCAGCGGCGCGCACGGCTTCAGACCGCCACCGGCTGGCGAGCGGCAGGCTTGGCCGCCAGCGGCGACTGAGCGATGGCGGCGGCGCACTGCTTGCCGCTCAGCACCGCCCCCTCCATCGAGGCGAGATAGCGCTGCATCGTGTAACAACCGGCCAGGAAGAAGTTGGCGATCGGACTGGCCTGATCGGGCCTGAGCTGCTGACAGCCGGGCACGGTCTTGTACACCGAAAGCGGCGTCTTGACGACGATGGCTTTGCGCAGCTTGGCCTGATCCTCACCGTTGAAATGCATCGGGAAGAGGCGCTTCAGTTCCTCCATGGTGGCGGCGACGATGTCATCATCGCTGCGGCCGATCCAGTCCTTGGCAGGGGCGAACACCAGCTCGAGCATCGAGCGATCGGGATCTTCGTACTCCCTGCAGGTGTTGCTCATGTCGGCATAGACGCTGAGCAGGGGGCTGCGGCTGAACAGCAGATGGTCGATCTCGGTGAGTTTCCGGTCGAACCAGAGATGGATGTTGATCACCGGCACTCCATTGAGTCCGTCCAGCTTCTGGAAATAGGGGATCTGCTTCCAGGCCTCAGGAATCAGCAGCTTGAAGGGGTCCACCGGCATGGCACTGACGTAGGCATCGGCCTGGAGGGTGTAGCCCTGCTTGCCTTTGATACCGCCGATGCGGAAACCACTCACGCTGCCATCGGCATGGAGTTCGATCTCCCGCAGAGGGGAATCGAGGTGCACTTCACCACCATGGGCCAGGATGTAATCCACCATCGGCTGGCAGAGTCGCTCGGGGGGATTGCCATCGAGGAAGGCCATCCTGGAGCCATCGCTCTCCTGCAGAAAGCGATTGAGAGCAGTCAGCACGACCGTGCTGGATATTTCATCGGGGTCGATGAAATTGAGCGCCTTAGCCATGGCGATGAAAACCTCATCATTCACCCGCTCGGGAATGTTGTGAAGGCGCAGCCATTCCGTCCAGGAGTATTGATCGCATTCCTCCACATACGCCTGGCCCCGCAGCATCGCCGGGACCAGGCCGATGCCGAAGGCGATCTTTTCGGGCCAGGTGAGCAGGTCGTTGTTGCCGAGGATCGCCGCCACACCATTAAAGGGCGCCGGTATGTCAGGGAAGTCGAAGCGGCTGTAGGTGCCTGGCGTCTCCTTCTGGTTGAAGATCATCGCGTGGCTCTTCCACTGCAGACGGTCTTCGATGTCGAGCTCTTTGAACAGCTGGCGCATGTTGCGGTAGGCGCCGAAGAAGATGTGGAGACCGGTCTCGTACCAGTCGCCCTCCTCGTCCTGCCAAGCAGCCACCTTGCCGCCCAGCACATCGCGGGCCTCGCAGACGATGGGCGTGTGGCCGGCGTCGCAGAGATATTTGGCGCAGGACAGACCGGCAAGCCCAGCTCCGGCGATGGCGATGCGCATGACGAAGCGACAATTCCGGAGGCAACCTTAAAGGGCGCCCTGCGCCTGCCGCTGCGATCAGCCAACCCGGGCGGTGGTCTTCCTAAAGTCTGCTCCAGGCCAAGCCTGTGGCAGGCCCGCTTCCCGCTCACGACTGCCCTCTCACCACCATCCTCCCCGGCGGTTCCCAGTGCGGATCCATCGGCGAGCCCCTTTGAATCCTCCGATGGCCGACACGCTGCTGAAGTCCACCACCCGCCACGTGCGCCTGTTCACGGCCCGGGTGGAAAACGATGATCTGGTGCCGGATCCCACCCAGCTGACCCTCGACATCGATCCCGACAACGAGTTTCTCTGGGACGAGTCAGCGCTGGAGAAGCTGCGCAGCGCCTTCAGTCAGCAGGTGGAGGCCCACGCCGGCGCCGACCTCAACGATTACACCCTGCGCACCATCGGCTCGGAGCTTGAAGGGCTGATCAAGGCCATGCTCCAGGCCGGCGAGCTGCGCTACAACCCAGAGGCACGGGTGCTCAACTACTCCATGGGGCTCCCCCGCAGCGACGAGAACCTTTGACCCGATCCTCCCGACCACGGTCCTCGCGAGACACCTCGGGGCGCTACGGCCGCTCTGAGGACACGGGCTACGGAGAAGGGACCTACGCAGCAGGGCCCCGGGGTTATGCCGAGCGGCGCTACGGCCGCGACGACGGTCCGGAGCGCGACTGGGAGGGCCGCGATCCCCGCAGCGGCGGTCCCGGCCGTGGCGGACGCGGCGACTCCGGGGGCGGTCCACCCCGCAACGGCCCTCAGGCCGGGGGCATGAATTTCAACATCGCCACCGTGGCGGTGCTGGCCGGCGTGCTGGTGGTGGGCATCGGCATCGGCACCGGCCTCTCCAGCACCACCCAGGGGGACCAGGGCAACATCGCCAGCAGCCAGCAGCTCGACATGGCAGTGCCCGATCCGGAGTTCTGCCGGCAGTGGGGTGCCAGTGCCTTCGTGATGGATGTCGAGCTGTATACAACGATGAACCCCAGCAGCAGTTTCGTGACCCAGCCCCAGCTCAAGCCCGGGTGCGTGATCCGCCGGGAGAACTGGAGCGTGCTGCAGAAGGAGGGCGCTGTGACACCGGAGCAGATGCGTCAGTGCAAGCAGCGGATGAACACCTTCGCCTACATCGGATCGGTCAAGGACAAGCCGGTGGTGCGCTGCGTCTACCAGACCGACATCACCGAAAACAAATTCATCACCAAAGGCGTGGCAGACGACACCGCCGGGGTGACTCCGGAAGCCAATCAGTTCTAAGCAGCTCCAGGCTCACTCCGGCTGACGGCCTGCTGCCGCACGGGGCTGTCGGGGCTGGCGAACACCGGCAGCACCTCCCGGCGGAAGGCATCGGCGGCCCGGGAGCAATAGCGGGCGGGATGGCTGATCAGCTTCAGCTGGCGACGCACCAGCAGATCGGCCAGGGCGGGGCGGTGCAGGCTGCCGGCAGCCAGCTCGCGCTCGATCGAGACCACCGGCAGGAATGCCGCCCCCAGGCCCGCCTGCACGGCGTTCTTGATCGCCTCGAAGGAGTTGAGCTCCATCTCGATCTTGAGTCGACCCACATCGAGTTTGGAGCGCATCAGCAGCTGATCCACCATCTTGCGGGTGGTCGACTGGGCATCGAGGCAGACAAAGCCCAACCGATAGAGATCGTCCTTGGTGAGCTCGCTCAGGCGGGCCAATGGGTGCTTGGGGGGGAGAACCAGGGCCAGTTCATCGCTGGCGTAGGGGATGACCTGCAGCGATTCATTCAGCTCCGACGGCAGCTCCCCGCCGATGATCGCCAGATCGATCTGGCCGTTCGCCACACTCCAGCCGGTGCGGCGGGTGCTGTGCACCTGGAGCTGCACAGCCACCTCCGGATACTTCTGGCGGAACAGCCCGATCATGCGCGGCATCAGATAGGTGCCGGTGGTCTGGCTCGCCCCCACGATCAGCGAACCACCGCGGAGGTTGTGGAGATCCTCAAGGGCGCGGCAGGCCTCCTGGCACTGGCTGAGAATGCGGTCGCAATAACTGAGCAGCAGATGTCCGGCCTCGGTGAGCTGGGCCTTGCGGCCGCCCCGATCAAACAGGGAAACGCTGAGCTGCTTCTCCAGGTTCTGGATCTGCAGGCTCACCGCAGGCTGGGTCACATACAGGCTGTCGGCGGCCTTCTTGAAGCTGCCCTCACTGGCAATGGCCCGGAGGATGCGCAGCTGATCGAGGGTGAAGGGCAGATCCGCCATGGAATGGCTCGCGCCGCAGGTCGGTGGACAGAGAGAACTCCCAGGCCGTCAGAGGGAGATGCGTTCGTGGCGGGGTAGCCGTCCCAAAAACTCTAGGAGGACCGGCCTGAACCGGCCGATGGCGAGAATTCCGCTTCACAGTCGTATCGATCCCGCATGCCCAGCGGCCTGAATCCCGGCAGCCCCGGCGGCGCTGCATCCACCGACGCGCACAGCAGCGTGGTGATGCTGCTGCTGCTGCTCGGCTTCGCCGTCGTCCACAGCGGCGGGGCCTCCCTGCGCACCTGGGCAGAACAGCGGATCGGCGCCCGCGCCTGGCGGCTGCTGTTCGCCGCGGTCAGCATCCCTTCGGCGGTGGTGGTGATCGGCTATTTCCTGCAGCACCGCTACGACGGCATCCGCCTCTGGGACCTGCAGGATCAGCCCTGGATCGTGCCCCTGGTCTGGAGCGGCTCCGCCATCAGCTTTCTGTTTCTCTACCCCGCCACCTACAACCTGCTGGAGATTCCGGCGCTGCTGCGCCCCCAGGTCCGGCTGTATGCCACCGGCATCATCCGCATCAGCCGCCACCCCCAGGCCGTTGGCCAGATCCTCTGGTGCGCCACGCACCTGCTCTGGATCGGCACCAGCTTCATGGTGGTCGCGAGCCTGGGCCTGATCGCCCACCATCTGTTCGCGATCTGGAACGGCGACCGCCGACTGCACAACCGCTTCGGGGATGCCTTCGAGGAGCTGCGGGCCAGCACCTCGCTCATCCCCTTCCAGGCCGTGCTGGATGGCCGCCAGCAGCTGGTGCTGAGCGAGTTCCTGCGGCCGGCCCAGCTCGGCATCGCCATCGCCGTGGGGGTGTTCTGGTGGGCCCATCGCGCCATCGGCCTTGGCGCCACCGCCTTCGCACGCAGCCCCCTGGCCCATTGGCTCGGCTGAGGCCGGATCCCGGCTGATTGGCGCTCGCGCACAGCCGACCTTGAGCGGGAAAGGGCTGCCTACACTCCGCGCAAACGACGCAGCCGGATGTCCGCCGCTCAGCTCGCCTGGTTGATTCCCGTGCTGCCCCTGCTCGGCGCCACGTTGACGGGACTGGGGCTGATCAGTTTCAACCGCACGGTCAACCGTCTGCGCCGGCCCGTGGCGCTGCTGCTGATCAGCTGCGTTGGCGCTGCAGCTGTGCTCAGCTACGCCGTTCTGGCGCAGCAGCTGGCGGGAGCAGGACCCACCGAAGTGCTGTTCAACTGGGCTGGAGCCGGAGGCTTCAATCTGCCGATGGGCTTCCGGGTGGATGCGCTGGGGGCCGTGATGCTGTCGCTGGTGACCACCATCGCCCTGCTGGTGATGGTCTATTCCCATGGCTACATGGCCCACGACAAGAGCTATGTGCGCTTCTTCACCTACCTGGCCCTGTTCAGCAGCTCGATGCTGGGGCTTGTGATCTCTCCGAACCTGCTGGAGATCTATGTGTTCTGGGAGCTGGTCGGGATGTGCTCCTATCTCCTGGTCGGCTTCTGGTACGACCGTGACGGAGCCGCTCACGCCGCCCAGAAGGCCTTTGTGGTCAACCGGGTTGGTGACTTCGGCCTGCTCCTGGGCATTCTCGGTCTGTTCTGGGCCACCGGCAGCTTCGGCTTCGAGGAGATCGGTGCCCGCCTCCAGGACGCTGTGGCCGGCGGATCGATCAGCAACGGCGTGGCCGTGCTGCTCTGCCTGCTGGTGTTCATGGGGCCGATGGCCAAGTCAGCCCAGTTCCCGCTGCATGTCTGGCTGCCAGACGCCATGGAGGGTCCCACCCCGATCTCGGCCCTGATCCACGCCGCCACCATGGTCGCGGCTGGAGTCTTCCTGGTCGCCAGGCTGCAGCCCGTCTATGCCCCTTACCCGGCGGTGCAGGCCACCATCGCGGTGATCGGCACGATCACCCTGTTTCTGGGGGCCTCGATCGCCCTCACCCAGATGGATCTCAAGAAGGGCCTGGCCTACAGCACCGTCAGCCAACTGGGTTACATGATGCTGGCGATGGGCTGCGGCGCTCCGGTGGCCGGCATGTTCCATCTGGTCACCCATGCCTTCTTCAAGGCGATGCTGTTCCTCGGCTCCGGCTCGGTGATCCACGCCATGGAGGAGGTGGTGGGCCACGAACCGGCACTGGCGCAGGACATGCGCCTGATGGGCGGCCTGAGGCGCTGGATGCCGCTCACCTCGATCACCTTCCTGATCGGCTGCATCGCCATCGCCGGTATCCCTCCGCTGGCGGGCTTCTGGAGCAAGGACGAGATCCTGGGCCAGGCCTTCGGCAGCTTCCCGCTGCTGTGGGTGATGGGCTTCATCACCGCGGCGATGACGGCCTTCTACATGTTCCGGCTCTACTTCCTCACCTTCGAGGGATCCTTCCGGGGCAACGACAAGCAGATGGCCGCCCAACTCCTGGCGGCTGCCGGTCGCGCCATGGACGAGGACGGACACAGCCACCACCACAGCGACCATCCCCACGAATCCAGCTGGTCGATGACCACGCCACTGCTGGTGCTGGCGGTGCCCTCCGTGCTGATCGGCCTGCTTGGAACCCCCTGGAACAGCCGCTTCGCCGGCCTGCTCGATCCGCACGAGGCCGCCGAAATGGCCGAGCATTTCTCCTGGGCTGAATTTCTGCCGCTGGCCGGTGCCTCGGTGGCGATCTCCCTGGTGGGGATCACCGTTGCGGTGCTGGCCTACCTCCTGGGGCGGATCGATCTGGCCACGGCGGTGGCAGGCCGCTTCCCGGCGGTCAACCGCTTTCTGGCCAACAAGTGGTACCTCGATGCCATCAATGACAAGATCTTCGTGCAGGGCAGCCGCAAACTGGCCCGTCAGGTGCTCGATGTCGACTCCCGTGTGGTGGACGGGGTGGTCAACCTCACGGGCCTGCTGACCCTCGGCAGCGGCGAAGGCCTCAAATACTTCGAGACAGGCCGGGTGCAGTTCTATGCCCTGATCGTGTTCGGCGGCGTGATCGGCCTGGTGGTGCTGTTCGGCGTCTTCGGCTGACCCCCCTCCCCGCATGGGTCTGGCGCGGCGATGGGCCGGCGTCAGCGAGCGCAGCGAGCGTCGCCCATTCCTCCTGCGCCTCCAAGCCCCTCCCCCCTCTCCGCATGGGTCTGGCCCGGCGCCGCGCCAGACCCACAGGCCTCTGTGTGACAACCCCCATCGGCTTC